>JADCEF010000099.1 GCA_020250445.1 Rhodobacter sp. | reverse complement strand
GATTGCCGAAGGGCTTAAGCCCGCAGGCAAGGGGCGCGCCACACACCTGACGCTGGCAATCCGGTCGCGCCTGCCTGGGCTGGCGCGTCTTCGCGCCTGCCAAGGGGCAGGCAGGCGCGGCCGGATTTGACGCGGGTCAAATCCGGCAAGAAAAGATGGCACAGCCCTGTGCCGACTGATTCAATGATCCGTCATCATGCTCCAGCCCGGCCCGCCCCGGCCTAGGATGCGAACATCGGAAAGGTCACGGCCAGCGCCCAGCCCAGAAACAGGCCAAGTCCCACCCCGGCCGCTGCCGGCCGCCAGGTGGCACGCCCCACCCAGCCGCCGACGGTGCCGAACAGCACAAAGAACACCAGGATCACCGGCAGGATGATCAGCAGGAAGAAAAGCCGCTCAAAGTTCAGCGCCACCGCCAGCCCAAGCGAGGCAAGCGCCAGGCTGCGAACCGCCAGCACCCGCCACAGGGGCGCGCGCCCGCCTTCGGTCAGCACGGCATCGGCCAGAAGAAAGGGCACCGCCCCTGCAGCCATGGCCAGCATTACCGGAATGCGCCCCGCAACCGGCAGGAACGAGGCCACATAGCGGTCAAGCGCAACGCCGAAAAGGCACAAGCCGAACAGCACCACCGGCAGCGCCAGCAGCAGTGCCGTGCCCGCATCACCATCCCGGCGTATCCCGCCCAGGCCCGCCACCAGCGCCACGGCGACAAGCCCGTAAACCCCCAGATGCACCGCCAGATAATCGGCCACCAGAACCGGCAGGAAGCGCAGATCGAACGGGGCCAGCAGCAAGGGTGTCGCCACCGCTGGCAGGCCCAGCGCCAGCAGAAACCGCCCGCGCGAAAGCTGCGGCGGCGGGGCCTGTGCCCGGAAGCGCTGCAACAGCCCGGCCAGCGGCCAGCCCAGGGCCACCACCGACACCAGCAGCAGCACGATCCAGCCCCCCCGCGTCGGCACCCCGCCGTCACCCGTCCGCGCGAAAGCGGCGTTCAGCCAGTCGCGGGACTCGCGCAGCGTGGCCGGCGCGTAAAGCACGCCCACATGTTCGACCATGGGCGCCAGCACCGCGCGCCGCCCGCTGCCCGCCGCCGGATCGCCCAGGGTTTGCCCCAGCCGCGCCGCAGGGTCGGCCAGTTGCAGCGCGCGTTCCGCCTCGGCGGCAAGCAGGGTTTCCCAGGCACCGGCAACGACCAGCAGATTGCGCGGGGCGCTTGCCGTCACCGCGCCTGAAAACATCGATACCGCCACCACCGCGCCGACACGGGGATCACGGATCGCCTGTCTCACGACAAGGTCAGAGGCCATCGAATGGCCCAGCAGCGCCAGCCGCCCGTCGGTTCCGGGCAAGGCCAGGGCAGCGTCACTGACACGGCCCAGCTCATCCATCAAAAGCCGCATGGTGCCGCCCGGCTGCGTCACATCACCCGACATCGGCACCGGATTGCGCCCATGCCCTTGCAGATCATAGCTGACGGCGATGTAACCCGCCCGCGCCAGCACCAGGCCAAAGCCTTCCATCAGCTGGCGCGATCCGGCAAAGCCATGGGCAATGACCGCAACCGGCGCCGGGCCGGTATCCGGCAGGCGATAGACCGTGGCGGGGGTGCTGCCGACCTGCAGCGGCGCGATCACAATCCCGGATCGGGCACGTTCAAGCTGCCAGACAGACAGGGCCGCCGCGACCAGCGCCAGGACCAGAACCGCCCGGCGGGCGCGGCTCACTCCGCCCGGCCCCAGGTGGGGTGGAACAGTCCGGCGGGCGACAGGGTGAAAACCTCGCACCCCGTCGCGGTGACGCCCACCGAATGTTCGAACTGCGCCGACAGCGACTTGTCGCGCGTCACCGCTGTCCAGTCATCGGCCAGCACCTTGGTTTCGGGGCGGCCAAGGTTGACCATCGGCTCGATGGTAAAGAACATGCCCTCTTCCAGCACCGCCGCCGTCCCGGGCCGCCCGTAATGCAGCACATTCGGCGGGGCGTGAAACACCCGGCCCAGCCCGTGCCCGCAAAAGTCGCGCACAACGCTCATCCGCTGCGCCTCGACATAGGTCTGGATGGCATGGCCGATGTCGCCGAAGGTGTTGCCGGGGCGCACCGCCTCTATCCCCTTCATCAGCGCGTCATGGGTCACCTGGATCAGACGTTCGGACTTGCGCGGCAGATCGCCCGCCACATACATCCGGCTGGTGTCGCCGAACCAGCCATCGACGATCACGGTCACGTCGATGTTCAGGATATCGCCGTCCTTGAGCGTCTTCGGTCCGGGAATGCCGTGGCAGACAACATGGTTGACCGATATGCACGAGACGTGCCGGTAGCCCTTGTACCCGATGGTCGCCGAAATGACACCGCGCCGCGTCACCTCTTGCATGATGAAATCGTCCAGTGCCTCGGTCGTGACACCGGGCGCAACGCGCGGTCCGATCAGATCCAGGATCTCCGCCGCAACCCGGCCTGCCGCCGCCATACCGGCAAAATCCGCATCCTCGTGAATGCGGATTCCGTCCCGTGTGATGCGTCCGCGCGTTTCGTCCAAAACCGTCTGGTCCCTGACTTTCGCCCCTAAATAGTGACTGCGGCCCGACTTGGCCAGAGGCCGGGGATCGACAGCCGGGGTTTGAAACCCGGGGCGCGCGCGCCTATACCGGGTCCGTCAGTGGCACAGGGGCATCCGATGACCAATCCAACCGCAGCCATGCTGGTGATCGGCGACGAGATTCTGTCGGGGCGCACCCGCGACGGCAATACCTTTTACCTTGCGGGCGAATTGACCCGCCACGGCATCACGCTGCGCGAAGTCCGCGTCGTGGCCGATGACCATGTGGCGATTGTGGCCGCCGTCAACGCCCTGCGCGCCGCTTATGACCATGTCTTCACCTCGGGCGGGATCGGCCCCACACATGATGACATTACCGCCGATGCCATCGCAGCCGCCTTCGCTGTGTCCATCGGCATCCGGGCCGACGCCCGCGCCCTGCTTGAGGCGCATTACCGCCGTGCGGGGCTGGAGTTCAACGCGGCACGCCAGCGCATGGCCCGCATTCCCGAAGGCGCGCGCCTGATCGACAATCCCGTGTCCACCGCCCCCGGATTTACGCTGGGCAATGTCCATGTCATGGCCGGTGTGCCGAACATCTTTCAGGCCATGGTCGCCTCGGTCCTGCCCACCCTGACGGGGGGCGCGCCGCTGCTGAGCCAAAGCCTGCGCGTGAACCGGGGCGAGGGCGAGATTGCCGGGCCCTTCGCCGCCCTGGCGGCAGAGTTTCCCGACCTGAGCATGGGAAGCTATCCCTTCGTGCAGAACGGGGTGCTTGGCACCAATCTGGTCATTCGCGGCACGGACAGCGGCAGACTGGCCCTTGCGATGACGCGCCTTGCCGCCCTGTTCCCCGAAAGCCTGGCATGATCCTGCTGTCCGACCTGTTCGCGGCAAACGAGGCGACCTGGCCCGCAGGGCGCCGCTTTGCGGTCGGCGGGTTCACCGTTCGGGAAGGCGGGGGCGGCGGCAGACGCGTGTCCTGTGCAACCTGCGACAGCGACTGGACAGAAGATCATCTGGATCAGGCGGAAGCCGCGATGGCGGGCCTGGGGCAGGCGGCGCAGTTCATGATCCGGCCGGGCGATGGGCCGCTTGAGGCCAGCCTTGCACGGCGCGGCTACCGGATTGCCGACCCGACGGTGATCTGCGCGGCCCCGATCGCCGCCCTGGGGCCCGCGCCCGATCCGATGACAGCCTTTCCCCACTGGCCCCCGCTGGCCATCACCCAGACGCTTTGGGAAAGGGCCGACATCGGCCCGGCCCGCCTTGCGGTCATGCACCGCGCCCCCGCGCCCCGTGCCGCCGTGCTGGGACGCAGCGGGGACCGGCCTGCGGGGGCAGCCTTTGTCGCCGTGTATGAGACGACAGCAATGCTGCATGCATTGGTCGTTCCCGAACCGATGCGCCGCGCCGGGGTTGGCGGGACCATTGTGCGCCGCGCCGCCGTCTGGGCGGGTGAAAACGAGGCGCTTGCCCTTGCCGTGGCTGTGACAGAAGCCAACGGGCCAGCCCGTGCGCTCTATTCTTCCCTCGGCATGAAAGCTGTGGGACAGTACCACTACCGCGTGAAATGAGCCTGAAGAGGCCAAGAGCAGTGCCCATTTGTCCAAGACCCAGCCTGCGTACTGGCGTACTGGCCGGGGCGGCCTGCCTGCTGCCCTCGATGGCGCTGGCTGTGGCGCTGGAGTTTCCCGCCCCGGCCAGCACAACGGTCACCCGCCGCGAACCGCTGGCCAGCTATGCCTTGCCCGTCGGTCCCTGGCAGGACGGGCAGGTGCCCAGCCGGATCCTTGAAGGCCCGCTGGAACAGACCGGCTGGAGGCTTGCCGCCCCGGGCATGACGACCTTGCAGATTCTGGCCCCGCTGCGCGACCAGCTTGACCGGGCCGGGTTCCGCACCCTGTGGGAATGCGAGACGGATGCCTGCGGCGGCTTCGACTTTCGCTATTCGATCGATGTGCTGCCAGAGCCTGACATGCATGTCGATCTGGGCGATTTCCGCTTTCTTTCGGCAGAACGCACCGTCGTTGATGGGCCGGAAGCTGTCAGTCTGCTGGTCAGCCGGTCTGCCGAAGCGGGCTTTGTCCAGGTGGTGTCGATCGGCGCAGCGGTGCCCGCCGTGGGGTCAATCCCCCCGGCAGAGCAGGCGGGTATGGCGGCACCCGCCCTGGTCCGGGATCGGGCGGATGCGGTTCTGCAACCCTCGGGTCTGGCCACCGCGCTGCAAGCCAACGGCTCCGCCGTGCTGGAAGACCTGGTCTTCGGCTCGGGCTCGGCAACGCTGGGACCGGGTCCCTTCGCAACGCTGGCCGCGCTGGCCGCTTTCCTGAAGCAGGATCCGGCGCGCCGCGCGGTGCTGGTGGGCCACACCGATGCCTCTGGCGGGCTGGCGGGAAATACCGCGCTATCGCGGGCGCGCGCGGCGTCGGTGCGCGAGCGGCTGATTGCCGAATATGCGGTACCTGCCACGCAGATCACCGCCGAAGGTGTGGGCTATCTTGCCCCCCGGGCCAGCAACCAGACCGAAGAGGGGCGCGCCAGAAACAGGCGGGTCGAGGTTATCCTGACACCGGCCGGCACGGCGGCACCGATCCCGTAGATGCGTCATTCCGTAACTTGGGCAGGGGGTGACGGTCACGGGCAGGCCACCCCGCCCGCAAGGCCGGGAACGGGGATGCCGGCGGACCGGCATAATTTCCCCGCCCGGCAAGCGGGGGGGAAGCCTGTCGGCACCCTGCTATGCCCCGGCCCGCCCTTCGCGGATCAGGCGCAGAATATCCCTGGCCGCTTCGGGGATGTTGGTGCCGGGGCCGAAGATGGCCTTGATGCCGTGGTCGTACAGAAACCGGTAATCCTGCTGCGGGATGACGCCGCCGCAGATCACCAGAATCTCGCCCGCCCCGGCGGCTTTCAGCGCCTGCACCAGTTTCGGGGCCAGCGTCCGGTGGCCGGCGGCCTGGGATGAAATGCCCACGACATGCACGTCATTGTCGATGGCATCCTGCGCGGCCTCTTCGGGCGTCTGGAACAGGGGCCCCACATCCACGTCAAAGCCGATATCGGCAAAGGCGGTGGCGATGACCTTGGCTCCCCGGTCGTGCCCGTCCTGGCCCATCTTGACGACCAGCATGCGCGGACGGCGGCCTACCTGTTCGGCGAAAGCCTCGACATCCTTCTGGATGGTGGCAAAGGCATCGTCGCCCTCGTAGGCGGCACCGTAGACCCCGGCAAGGGTCTTCACCTCGGCCCGGTGGCGGCCAAAGACCTTTTCCATGGCCATGCTGATCTCTCCGACAGTGGCGCGGGCGCGGGCGGCAGTGACGGCGGCATCCAGCAGGTTGCCGCCATGGGCCGCCCGGCGGGTCAGTTCGGCCAGCGCCGCGTCACAGGCGGCACCGTCGCGGGTGGCGCGGACGGCGGCAAGGCGGGCAATCTGGGCATCACGCACGGCAGCATTGTCGATGCTGCGGAAATCGATGGAGTCTTCGCTGTCCAGGCGGTACTTGTTGACGCCCACGATCACCTCTTCGCCCCGGTCGATGGCGGCCTGGCGGCGGGCGGCGGACTCCTCGATCCTGAGCTTGGGCGTGCCAGAGGCGACAGCCCTGGTCATGCCGCCCATCGCCTCGACCTCTTCGATCAGCTTCCAGGCCTCGTCGGCCAGTTGGGCCGTCAGGCTTTCAACATAGTAGCTGCCCGCCAGCGGATCGATGACATGCGCCACGCCGGTTTCTTCCTGCAGGATCAACTGGGTGTTGCGGGCGATGCGGGCGGCGAATTCGGTGGGAAGGGCGATGGCCTCGTCCAGCGCGTTGGTGTGCAGCGACTGGGTGCCACCCAGCACGGCGGCCATCGCCTCGTACGCCGTGCGCACGACGTTGTTGTAGGGGTCCTGTTCCTGCAGGCTGACGCCGCTGGTCTGGCAATGGGTGCGCAGCATCAGGCTGGCGGGTTTCTTCGGCCCGAATTCCGACATGATGCGATGCCACAGCAGGCGGGCCGCGCGCAGCTTGGCCGCTTCCATGAAGAAATTCATGCCGATGGCGAAGAAGAAGGACAGCCGTCCCGCGAAATCATCCACATTCATGCCGCGCGCCAGCGCGGTGCGAACATATTCCCGCCCGTCGGCCAGGGTGAAGGCCAGTTCCTGCACCAGGTTCGCGCCCGCTTCCTGCATGTGATAGCCGGAGATTGAGATGGAGTTGAACTTCGGCATCTCTGCGGCGGTGTATTCGATGATGTCGGCCACGATGCGCATCGACGGCTCTGGCGGATAGACATAGGTGTTGCGCACCATGAATTCCTTGAGTATGTCGTTCTGGATCGTGCCGGACAGCAGGCTGCGGTCCACGCCCTGTTCCCCGGCCGCGACGATAAAGCTGGCAAGGATCGGGATGACGGCGCCGTTCATGGTCATCGACACGCTGATCTTGTCCAGCGGGATGCCGTCGAACAGAAGCTTCATATCCTCGACCGAGTCGATGGCGACACCGGCCTTGCCGACATCGCCCACCACCCGGGGATGGTCGCTGTCATAGCCGCGGTGGGTGGCCAGATCGAAGGCGACCGAGACGCCCTGCTGCCCCGCCGCCAGCGCCTTGCGGTAAAAGGCGTTCGAGTCTTCTGCTGTCGAAAAGCCCGCATATTGCCGGATGGTCCAGGGACGGCCTGCGTACATCGTGGCTTTCACGCCGCGCGTGAAGGGCGCAAAACCGGGAAGCGAGCCAAGGTGGGGCAGGCCCGCTAGGTCTTCGGCGGTGTAAAGCGGCTTGACCGGAATGCCTTCCAGCGTGTGCCAGATCAGGCTGTCGGGGCTGCTTCCCTTCAGCTCTTTCGCGGCAAGGGCCGCCCATGCCTTCTGTGCATCGGTCATCGCCTGTCCTTCCATCGGCCCGGGGTTCGATTTCCCGGGCAATCCGCTTTGGTTTTGCATGGTCCTGCCCTATATCAATGGCCAGGGGGGCGTCCATGAAACTGCTTCACATCCTTGTTCTGTCTGGTTTTCTGCCGCTGGCTGCCGCCGCGCAGGACGCACCCGCGCCGGTCTTTGGCCCGGTGGATGCGGCAGAGGTGACGCTGGAGCAGTTCCTGTGGCTCAAGCGCCCGATCGTGGTCTTTGCCGACACGCCCAACGACCCCGCCTTCCAGCGCCAGATGCAGCGCATCACTGCCGACCTTGCGCCGCTGGAAGAGCGCGATGTTGTGATCATCACCGACACCGACCCTGCGGCGCGGACCGAGGTGCGCCAAAGGCTGCGCCCGCGCGGCTTTTCGCTGGTGCTGATGGACAAGGACGGCGAGGTGAAGCGGCGCAACCCCGCGCCCTGGGGCGTGCGCGAGATCACCCATGCCATCGACCGCTTTCCCCTGCGGCGGCAGGAAATGCTGGAACGGCGACCGGCGGGGCGGTAAGCGATCATTCAAACTCCATGATCACATCATCGACCTTCAGGCTGGCCCCGGCGGCGGCATTGATCCTGGCGACCACGCCGCGCCGTTCGGCGCGCAGGATGTTTTCCATCTTCATCGCCTCGACCGTGGCAAGGGCCTGACCCTCCTGCACCTCGTCGCCGACCCCGACGTTGATCTTCACGATCAGGCCGGGCATCGGGCACAGCAGGAAGCGCGAGGTGTCGGGTGGTGCTTTTTCCAGCATCAGCAGCGCCAGTTCCGCCGCGCGCGGGGTGCGGACGTGGCACTTCAGATCGGCCCCGCGCAGCCGCAGCCGGAAGCCGGAGGGGATCTTGCCGACCTTCATCACCAGAGGTTCACCATCAACCATCAGGCGCGCCAGCGGCTGGCCCGGCGTCCAGCCGGATGTCACGCGGTGATGGGATCCGTCAGGGAAATGCACGGTGGAACCATCGCGGTCTGCCTCGATCCGCACGGGGTGGGATTCGCCCTGCAGTGTAACCACCCAGTCGTCGCCGACCTTGCGGGTGTGATTGTCCATGGTGCCGGAAATGCGGGTGCGCCGGATTTCGGCCACGCGGTTCATCGCCGCGGCGGCGGCGGCAACGCGGCGAATGGTATGACCGCCAAGAGTGGCCCCCTGAAACCCGTCGGGGTATTCTTCGGCGATGAAGGCGGTGGTGATGGTGCCGGACACAAAGCGGGGATGGTCCATGACCGCGCCGACGAAGGGCAGGTTGTGGCCGATGCCTTCCACCTCGAAGGTATCAAGGGCGATGCGCATTTCGCTGATCGCCCCGGCCCGCGTCGGTGCCCAGGTGCACAGCTTGGCAATCATCGGATCGTAGAACATGCTGATCTCGCCGCCTTCGAAGACGCCGGTGTCGTTGCGCACGATGCCACCCGTCGGGGTCGGCCCTTCAACCGGCGGGCGGTAGCGGGTAAGCCTGCCGATGGACGGCAGGAAGTTGCGGTAGGGGTCTTCGGCGTAAAGCCTGCTTTCCATGGCCCAGCCGTTGATCTTCAGGTCCGCCTGGGCAAAGGGCAGCGGTTCACCGGCGGCAATGCGGATCATCTGTTCCACCAGATCGATGCCGGTGATCAGCTCGGTCACGGGATGTTCGACCTGCAGGCGGGTGTTCATTTCCAGAAAGTAGAAATTGCGCGACCCGTCGACGATGAATTCAACGGTCCCCGCGCTGGTATAGCCCACCGCGCGGGCCAGCGCACAGGCCTGATCACCCATCGCCTTGCGCGTCGCGGGATCAAGAAAGGGCGAGGGTGCCTCTTCGATGACCTTCTGGTTGCGGCGCTGGATCGAGCATTCGCGTTCGTGCAGATACACGCAGCTGCCGTGCTTGTCGGCCAGCACCTGAATTTCGATGTGGCGCGGCTGGGTCACGAATTTCTCGATGAAGATGCGGTCATCGCCAAAGCTGGCGGCGGCCTCGTTCCTGGAGGATTCGAAGCCTTCGCGCGCCCCGTCATCCTGCCAGGCGATGCGCATGCCCTTGCCGCCGCCGCCCGCGCTGGCCTTGATCATCACCGGATAGCCGATCTGGCGGGCGATCCTGACAGCCTCTTGCGCGTCTGCGATCAGGCCCATGTGGCCCGGCACGGTCGAGACACCGGCGGCCTGCGCCAGTTTCTTTGAGGTGATCTTGTCGCCCATCGCCTCGATCGCCGAGCTGGGCGGGCCGATGAACACAACGTCGGCCGCCTCCAGCGCGGCGGCAAAGGCCCGGTTTTCGGACAGAAAGCCATAGCCGGGATGTACGGCTTCGGCCCCGCTGGTGCGCACCGCCTCCATGATCCTGTCGATCACGATATAGCTTTGCGCGGCAGGCGGGGGGCCGATGTGCACCGCCTCGTCTGCCATGCGGACATGCAGCGCGTTGCGGTCGGCGTCCGAATAGACCGCAACGGTCTCAATGCCCATCTTGCGCGCCGTCTTGATGATACGGCAGGCGATTTCGCCCCTGTTGGCGATCAGGATTTTCTTGAACATGGCATTCCCTGCAATTGGACGATGCGGCAATGACGCGGCTGGATTAAGGCGCGCCTCTTCTTGCCTGATTTCGCGGCCGTAAGCCTGGGCCAATCCATCTTGCCCTGCGGCTTTCGCCTTTGGTCATTGGGCCGGGCCAAGCTGCACCGGAGCGTGACCTTGTCGGTCCGGGCGCGGGATCGGACGGTGTTGGAAAGGATCGGGCGAACGTCTTCCCGCTCCGGGTTCCAGCAGGCAAGCGGATGCACGAAACGGATACTGAACCACCGTTCTGGAATGCCCGTCGCAGTATCGGATTTGTACCGTGCTTCGGCGGGCCGGATCATTTCCAGCCCCCGTCATCCCGGTCGTCACCGTCATGATCCGCAGGACCCGCCCCTTCCGCGAACACCTCGGGAAAGGCGGCGCGGGCGCGCTTCACATCGATGCGCAGCAGCGCCTCATAGCTGGCGGGGTTGAACGGGTCTTCTGCGGGCACAACTTCGCGCCCGAAAAGCCACGACAGGCGACCGGCATCCAGATTGCCACGCTCGAAGGGCTCCTGGCCGAAATGCGCCCAAAGAGCAGCCATGAAGGCGGCGTCGGCAAGCCTGTCGCCATGCTTGCGGTCGCGGTAGCGCTCTCGCGGAACAAGCTTTGCCGGTCCATCCCTGTGGTTGGCATGGCGGATGACGAACTGGTGATCCGTGCCAGACAGGCGACCCGGAAAGCCCCGGTGTTTCAGCATGACTGCCCCCGGACCGGGGCATTGGTAAAGCGGGCGAAGTGCCGGGTGGCACCCCGCCCGCCTGGATCAGTTGTACTTGCCGGTCGGTGCCGGTTCGGTCGTGACAGGTTCCGGAGCAACTTCCGAAGCTCTCGGAGCGCAGGCCGTCGCGAAGGCGACAAGACAAAGGGCAAGCAGGGCACGCGTGCTCGTAGACATTCTAATCTCCTGTGTTCTTGG
This sequence comes from Rhodobacter sp., assembly GCA_020250445.1. Classification (GTDB taxonomy): domain Bacteria; phylum Pseudomonadota; class Alphaproteobacteria; order Rhodobacterales; family Rhodobacteraceae; genus Aliitabrizicola. Next base: position 4,480 of record JADCEF010000099.1, on the reverse strand, counting down.
AGGGCCAGTCCTGGCAACGCATCACCAGAAGACCCCCGACGCGAGGTTATGGCCGCTTGGGATGGGCCAGCAGTGAGCCTAGCGCATCCATGCCGCACTGCACACCCGAAAAGTGGCATTTTTCCCCGCTGTGGCGCGAAAGAACCAACGCTCGGCCGACCTGCCCCTTTTGCGCCATGATCCGGGACGTGCATCAGAAAAGCTCCACCGTGCAGCGACCGTCGGTCAGGCTGTAGGCTTCGAAAAACTGGACGGCATCGGGCGCGGCCTCGCCGAAGCGCAGCGGCCGGTCGGACAGCGAGATGATGATCTGCGCCGGTTCGGGACCCAGCGCAGACAGGCGCGGCAGGGCGTAGAACTGGCAGAGCCAGGCCATGTCGCCCGCAGCCGTGTCGAAATCAACCGCGGCGCCGGTTTCGGTTTCAGCGATGGCAGGGGCGATGAAGCGGAAGCGCAGCGTCAGGCCCGCAGGTCCCGGCGCGTTCCAGACGACATCCTGCAGAGTCACAACCTGGCCCGAGGGCAGCGCAATTTCCCCTGGATCGCCGGAAAGCGCCTGGGTACCTTCCGCCTGTACGGGCTGCACCGGATCAGTCACGCCGCAGCCCCGGCCGCCGGGTGGCACGCGATGCAATCTGCCCCAACCGGCGCAACGGGGGTCTGGGCGGTGGCCCCGATCATGGTCCGCGCCGGGCGACGGCCCGGCAGAAAGCAGCCTTGGCAGATCTTGTCGAAGGCCCCGGAACTCCGTGCGGATCCGCTCAGACAGCACCGGCAGTGCATGACATCCGGCCGGTCCGGTCCGATGCCGTTCAGCACGACCGCGCGATTGCCCATGACCCGGCGGGTCCGCGCGGCAATCCCGCCAGGCGGTGGCGCATCGGGCGTTGCGGGATCGGCCGACAACGCCCGGCCATCCGCCCCGACCGCGCGGCCGAAGGCCGCCACGGGACGCGACCCGCCTGTCGTCATGCGAATTGCCGACACGTCGCAGTCCTTTCTTCAACGGATCAGAGAGGGATGTTATCGTGTTTCTTCCACGGGTTTGTCTGCTTTTTTGTGCGCAGCGCCGCAAAGGCGCGGGCGACGCGGCGGCGGGTGGAATGGGGCATGATCACCTCATCGATAAAGCCGCGTTCGGCGGCGACGAAGGGGTTGGCAAAGCGATCTTCGTAGTCTTTGGTGCGCTGCGCGATCTTGTCGGCATCGCCAAGCTCGCTGCGGTACAGGATTTCCACCGCGCCGCGCGCGCCCATGACGGCAACTTCTGCGGTGGGCCAGGCATAGTTGAAATCGCCGCGCAGGTGCTTGGACGACATCACAACATAGGCCCCGCCATAGGTCTTGCGGGTCAGCACCGTGACCTTGGGCACGGTCGCCTCGCCATAGGCAAACAGCAGTTTTGCCCCATGCTTGATGACACCGCCATATTCCTGCCCGACGCCGGGAAGAAAGCCCGGAACATCGACAAAGGTCAGGATCGGAATTTCGAAGGCGTCGCAGAAGCGGACAAAGCGCGCGGCCTTGCGGCTGGCATCTATATCCAGACAGCCCGCCAGCACGATGGGCTGGTTGGCGACAACGCCCACAGACTGGCCTTCGATGCGAATGAAGCCGATGATGATGTTGGCCGCAAAATCTTTCTGGATCTCGAAGAAATCGCCTTCGTCCGCGACCTTGAGGATCAGTTCCTTCATATCATAGGGCTGGTTCGGGTTGTCGGGAACAAGCGTGTCCAGGCTGGGCTCGATCCGCGCCGGATCATCAAAGAACGGGCGGACCGGGGCCTTTTCGCGGTTGTTCAGCGGCAGGAAATCGATCAGGCGCCGGGTTTCGGCCAGCGCTTCGACGTCATTCTCAAAGGCGCCGTCTGCAACGCTGGATTTTCTGGTGTGGGTCGATGCCCCGCCAAGTTCCTCGGCTGTCACCACCTCGTTCGTGACGGTTTTCACCACATCGGGGCCGGTGACGAACATGTAAGAGGAGTCCTTCACCATGAAGATGAAATCGGTCATGGCGGGGGAATAGACCGCACCGCCCGCGCAGGGGCCCATGATCAGGCTGATCTGCGGCACAACGCCCGAGGCCAGGATGTTGCGCTGGAACACCTCGCCATAGGCGGCAAGCGAACCCACACCTTCCTGAATGCGTGCGCCGCCGGAGTCGTTCATGCCAATCACCGGCGCGCCGTTCTGTACGGCCATGTCCATGATCTTGCAGATTTTCGCCGCATGGGTTTCCGAAACGGAGCCGCCAAGAACCGTGAAATCCTGGCTGAAGACATAGACCATGCGGCCGTTGACGGTGCCCCATCCTGTGACAACGCCATCGCCGGGGTGCTGCATGTCCTGCATGCCGAAGTCGGTGCAGCGGTGGGCGACGAACATGTCGAATTCCTCGAACGAGCCTTCATCAAGCAGAAGGTCGATCCGTTCGCGGGCGCTGAGCTTGCCCTTGGCATGCTGGGCCGCGACGCGGCGCGCGCCGCCGCCGGCGCGGGCGACCTCGCGGCGGTCCTCGAGCTGCTGCAGAATGTCTTTCATCGTCGCCTCCCCGAAGTGTCGGTCAGCATAACGGGGTGATGCGGCGGCAGAAAGTGGAATTGAGAAAAATTGCAAAGCGATGGCGGTTCCGTATTTGCGAATCGCAGCTTTGCGGAGCCTCTGCATTCCTTTCCCCGCCTGCCAAGAAAAGGCGGGGTCCGGGCGCAGGTTCGGCCCCGGACAGGGGGGCCTGATCAGCAGGGGGCCGCACGTTTGCCCGGTGGACAAGCCTGATGCACGGCAGGAGCGGGCCAGCATGACAAGGCTCTGATGATGTGACCGCCCCCTGACGGCATCGATGTGCCAAGGTGGGTCTGTGAGGATCCATAAAGGAGGACGGTCATGTCGGAGATTATCACTGTCGGGCTCGATCTGGCAAAGAACGTGTTTCGAGTTCATGGGGCTGACGGGGCGGGTCAGGCGGTATTGCGCAAGAAATTGAGGCGGGATCAGGTACTGGCGGTCTTCTGCCAGATGCCGCCTTTTGTTGTCGCGATGGAAGCCTGCGGCGGCGCGCACTTCTGGGGTCGCGAGATCGGCAAGCTGGGCCATGAGGTGCGGCTCATCCCACCTGCTTACGTCAAGCCCTTCGTCAAGCGGCAGAAGAACGACGCCGCAGATGCCGAGGCTATCTGTGAAGCAGCGCAGAGGCCGACAATGCGTTTCGTGGCCGTGAAGAGTGAAGAGACCCAAGGGGCCGCGATGGTCTTCCGGGTCCGCGAGCTCCTGATCCGGCAGCGGACACAGGCGATCAACGCCCTGCGCGGCCATCTGACCGAGTTCGGGCAGATCGTGCCGCAAGGGGCGGCCAACGCCTCGCGCCTGATTGCAATCGTCGAGGACCCGGAAAGCGGCCTGCCTGCCGATGCGGTTGCCACACTGAAGATGCTGGTCGCGGCTCTCGCCCATCTCGAGGTGGAGATCGGGAGGCTTGATGCCGAGATCGCCCGCCGGGCCAAAGAGAATGACGTGGCCCGAAGGCTGATGACGGTGCCCGGCATCGGTCCCCTGATCGCCACGGCCATCGCGGTCCTGGCTCCTCCAGCCGAGACGTTCCGCAAGGCACGCGACTTTGCAGCCTGGCTGGGTCTGGTGCCACGGCAGCACTCGACGGGTGGCAAGCAGCGGCTCGGAGCCACGACGAAGATGGGGGCGCGATCTCTCCGGCGGCTTCTGATCATCGGTGCCAACAGCGTCATCCTCAAGCGGCATGTCCATGCCGCGGCCCGGTCGGGTACATGGCTGGGCGGGATGCTGACACGCAAACCACCAATGTTGGTGCGGGTGGCGCTGGCGAACAAGATGGCACGGATCGTCTGGGCCCTGATGGCCCGGGGCGGCGTCTACCAGTCTCCGGCCGCGGCGGCATGAGCCCGCTGTAGGTCGCGAGGGCGTCTGAGCGGAAGAGGGCAAGGAGCAGTTTGGCGCAACAGTCGTGAGACGGGACCGGGAGAACCAGTGTGCAACAGAGTGCCTTCGAGCACGCGGCTTTGATCTGGACCCGACCCGCGAACACCATACGGGCCCGCGGCATGCAGATGGCCGCATCAGAGGCCGGACACATGTCAGCACCCGATGACGCGCCAAAATCAGCTCTCAAAATCCCTCTTGCGCAAGGGGCGGTTACACATGCGCGATGCTGTCCCTGATCGTGGTGTAGATTCTGGGTGAGGTGGTCACCGGCGATGTTCCGGTAGGGTCTGGTTGCTGACACCAACCCGAGACCGAGAGGACCACCGATGACCACCGACATGATGAACCTGCGCGACCTCGTCGAGAAGACCCCTGACGCGGACCTTCTGCGCAAGATGATTGGCTTTGCAGCCGAACGGCTGATGGAACTGGAGGTCGGCGCTGTGACGGGCGCGGCCTATGGCGAGAAGGACCCGGCGCGGCTGGCGCAGCGCAACGGATATCGTGACCGGGACTGGGAGACG
>JADCEF010000098.1 GCA_020250445.1 Rhodobacter sp. | reverse complement strand
GCCGAGGCACTGGCGGCGCGCGGCATTGCGCCCACGGTGGCCGATGCGCGGTTCGCCAAACCGCTGGACCGCGACCTGATCCTGCGGCTGGCGCGCGAGCATGAGGCGCTGATCACCATCGAGGAAGGGGCGATCGGCGGCTTTGGCAGCCATGTGGCGCAGCTTCTGGCCGAAGAGGGCGTCTTTGACCGGGGGATCAAGTATCGCTCGATGGTGCTTCCCGATGTCTCCATCGATCAGTCCAGCCCCGAAGCGATGTATGCCGTGGCGGGCATGACCGCCGCACAGATCGAGGCGAAGGTTCTGGCGGCCCTTGGCGTGGCGGTGGTTGGCCTGCGGGCCTGAGCAGCAGCGGCCCGTTATCGCCCGCCGCGTCGCGTGCCACTGACAAGTCTTCTTGCCGGTATGGCAAGGTTCACCCCGATGTTCCCTTCGCCGCGACAGCGCTGGATGGTATGCACTTTCAGGCCGAGATTCTTGCCCAGATCTGAACAGCCGCAAAGGCGATTCATGGCCTTTTCGGGATGGTCTGTTTTACTTCGGCCTCCCCCTGGCGCAGCAGGTCCAGAAGGATCACCTTGAACTGGTCGACGGGGGCCGACGTCCTGTCGACTTTGGCGCGCAGGATTGCGCCTTGCAGCCCGTTCTGGATGAAGTTGGCCATCGTGGCAGGGTCAACCGTCAAGGCGATTTCGCCGCGCGCCTGTGCCCGCTCCAACGCGCCGGCCAGGGGCGCGCACCAACGCCCGAAGGCGTCAGACAGTTGCGCGCGCAGGGGTTCGCTTGCCCCCGCCACCTCGATGCTGAGGTTCCCGACCATGCAGCCTTCACGTCCGCCCGTCGCCTTCAACCGGTCGTTCACCGCATCGATCAGCATGGTGATCCGCTGCAGGACCGGCAGACTGTCGTCGTCCATCAGATTGGCTAGCCAGGCCTCGTTCACGCTGACATAGCGTTCGAGCGCGAGGGCGGCAAAGGCCTCTTTCGTGCCGAAATGATTGAAGAACGAGCCCTTTGGCACGCCCGCGACCGCCGCGATGTCCTGCACCGCCGTAGCCGCATAGCCGCGTTCGTGCAGCACCTTCTGGCCGGCCTCGATCAGCACATCCCGCATGGAAACCCGTGGCATCGCTTGCTCCAAAACAGTTCTTGACAGAATAAAAGTGACCGGTCACTTTAGATTTTGCTGATGATACAGCTTCCGTCCCGAAATACAAGAAAGGTTACACTCATGCATCCCTCTTCACCCGTGCTCAGCCGCCGCAATCTGTTGCGGACCAGCGGGGCCCTTGCGCTGGCAGCCGGTGCCGCAACCGTTTCAAATATCCTGCCGGGCGTGGCAGGCAAGGCCGCCGCCGAAGCCTCGCCGGCCACCCCGGCGGTCGGGGTCTACCCGTTCAGGATCGGCGCATTCCAGGCCTATTCGGTTTCCGATGGCGGCGGGCCGACCCCGAACTTCCCGGTCTATCCTGCCTTCACCGGTATGGATGCACCGAAGGAAGAGGTCGAAGCCCTTCTGGAAAGCCACTTCCTGCCGCGCGACGTGGCGCGGAGTGACATCAACAACCTGTTGGTCGATACCGGCACGAACCGCGTCCTGTTCGACACCGGAGCTGCGGGCCTGATGGGGCCGCTTGGCGGGCATTTGCCGTCACGCCTCGCTGCAGCGGGGCTTGATCCGTCGACCATCGATACGGTTGTTCTGAGCCACGGCCATTTCGACCACATCGGCGGCATCCTTTCGGCAGAGGGCAAGCTGAACTACCCCAACGCCACGTTCGTTATGGCCGAAGACGAATGGGCGTTCTGGACTGCCGACGACGTCGAAGCCAAGCTGTTTTCGGCGGGTGTGCCCGACTGGCTGCGGACGGCGCTGCTTCCGGCGGCAAAGGCCAACCTTGCAGCGATCAAAGACAAGGTCACCCTGGTCAAGGCCGGGGCTGATGTGGTCCCGGGTGTTTCGACCATCGCCACGCACGGGCATACGCCGGGGCATGTTGCCTTCCGGGTCTCGTCTGGCGATGCCGAGCTGATCAACATCGTCGATGTGGTCCACAACTATGTGACCGGAATGGCGCACCCGGAATGGACGCCAATCTTCGATCAGGATCCGGGGCAGGCAGCCGCGACGCGCGCAAAGCTTCTGGACCAGTTGGCGACCGACCGCACGCTGACCATGGCCTATCACTTCCCCTTCCCGGGGCTGGGCCATGTGGCCCGCAAGGACAGCGCCTATGAATGGGTGCCGGCCCCCTGGGTCTGGTGATCCGACCCATCCCTGACAGTCCGGCCCCCGGCACGGGGCCGGACCTGACCCACAACCTTTTGCGGAAAGATCGAAAATGGAAAGCAAGGTCTGGTTAATCACCGGGGCATCAAGCGGCTTTGGCCGTGGCGTGCTGGAGCGCATTCTGGCCGGGGGCGACCGCGCTGTCGCGGTGGCGCGCACGACGGGGTCGCTTGACGCCCTTGCCGGGCGTTACGTCGGCCAGCTTCTGGTCCTGAGGTCGGATGTGCGGATTTCGGCGGATGTGGATGCGGCGGTCGCAAAGGCCATCGAGCGCTTCGGGCGGATCGACATCCTCTTGAACAACGCGGGCCACGGCCTGTTCGGCGGGATCGAAGAGGTCACCGAGGCCGATCTGCAGAATGTGTTCGAGACCAATGTCTTCGGCGCGATGCGGCTCGTCCGGGCGGTCCTGCCGGTGATGCGGGCGCAGGGGTCGGGCCATATCATCAACGTCAGTTCGGCCGTGGGACACGCCTCATGGCCCTTCGGCGGCGCCTATGCCGCGACGAAACACGCCATCGAGGCCCTGAGCGAGGCATTGCAGGCCGAGGTTGCCCCGCTTGGGATCAGGGTGACTGTCATCAACCCGGGTTATTTCGCCACCGGCTTCGCGGGGGCTATGCCAATGGCCACGGCGAACCCGGCCTATCAGGCAATGCGCGACCATGTTCTGTCCGGGTTCGGCGCGATGGCGGCTGGCAATCCGGACAAGGTTGTCGACGCGATCCTCAATGCGGCACGTGACGCCGACGCGCCATTTCGCCACTTCGTGGGCGAGGATGGCAAGACCTGGATTAGACAGTCGCTCTCGACCCGCCTGCAGGCGGTGGGGGCTTGAGGCTGCGCCTTGCAGGGTTGGCCCGGGCAACCTAGCGCTTCAGTTCGGCACTGGTTTCTGGATGGTAGGGCGGTACCATGCATGACGGCGGCCATCTGCCTCACGACGCTGAAGCTCGAACAGCCCGGAGTCATGGATGACCTGTCGCCAGGTGCGGCATCCGTAGTCCTTGGGGCTTTCGTCGGGGTAATTGGCTGCGATCCATTCCGCAGCCGCATCGACCGGGGTCCAGTCACAGGCTGCCAGAGCTGTAGAAGCGTTGTGTAAGGCTTGCACGATAGTTGTGTGCGGCCAGAGTGGACGGCCGGAGACAATGCAGTCGAGCATTACGGGTGTTGCAAGTAATTCGGCCACTGCCTTACTGGCAGCGGCAAATTCCAAGGCAAGTCCGGAAAGGTCGTTGTAAGCGCGGCTGACGCGATCAAGTGCCACTACGAGGGCTTGGCGCGCGCCGTGGCAACCCGCCTCAGAACGCAGATCACGCTCTTCGAGGAAATGGTGAACTAGGGAGTTTCGGAGCGCCACGAGGTCGCGATGTTCAGCTTCGATACGAGCGAATTCATCTGGCGGGAGCACAATTTGCTGAAGGAAGGTGAAGCTGCAGCCCGATAGCTCAACTGTCTCGTCTGACTGGCCCTGCTGTCCTTCCGGCACAAGAAAAGACGTCATCATGTCGCCCACCAAAAGGCCCATGGTCTTGCGCTGCGTGTCGTCGACTTGTCGGGTCAGGGTATCCTTGGGCTGGGCGTCGGAGCCGGAAACACGATGCTGTGCCAATATGGCTTTCATCAACAACTCAAACGCCTGAAACCGCAGAATGCATTTGCCGAAGAGATGCTCAACATCACTTTTCGTGCACCCCGAGTCGGGGACGGGCTGTGTCTTCTCTCTATCTCCCGCATTCGTCATGATCGTTGTCGTACTCCACAACGTGCCAACGGGCAACGGGAACCGCGCTGTCGGTCCTGCATTTGCGAACCCGCAAGCCGCCTTACCCAAGCGCCCGCAAGATCATGACCGCATGGCGGCGGATGTCGGTATCGTTTGCGGAGTGCGTCGCGACAGCTGAGGTCTGCAGGTCAGAAAATCCGTGCACTGCCGTCCAGACAAAATACTGATCCTCGGCCGTGGCACGGGTGATCACCCCGAATGCCTTGAGTTCGCCAAGCGCCTTGCCCAACCATTCGTAGGTCGAAGGCCGTGCCGGTTTGGGTGCCTGCGGGTCGCGGCCATAGGGGCCGAACATCAGCCGCCACAGCCCGTAGTGGTCACGCGCGAAGCTGACGTAGGCCAGCGCCAGCGCCTGGTATCGCTCCAGCGCGGCAGCGGCATCCGGGGCTGTCGAGGCATAGGGCAGGGCGACTTCGAAGCGGTCGGCCAGAAGGTTGAACCCGGCGCGGGCCACGGCGCGCAGGATTGCCTCGCGGTCGGGGAAGTGGCGGTAAACCGCCGCCGGCGACACGCCCAGCCGCCGCGAGACATCGCGCATCGACATCAGGTCGATCGACCCGGCGCGCGCCGCATCGATGGCCAGTGCGATCACCGCCTCGGGCAGGCGACCGTGGTGATGGGGTCTTCGGGTAACATCGACGTCCATGACACATCTTTGTAATCACTGTTTACATCGGGTGCAAGTGAGCGTATGTAATCATTGTTCACTTCAAGGAGGACGCCATGACCATCCAGACCTTTCCCGAAATCAGACCCAAGGGCGCGCGCATGGTGCCCACCCCGCTGGGCGACCTGTCGGTGCGAATCATGGGCCACGGGCCGCGCAGGATCTTGCTTTGGCCTTCGATCATGACGGACAGCCACATTTTCGACGTGCTGGCCGAAAAGCTGGCAGACAGCGCGACCTTCGTGTTGATCGACGGGCCGGGCCACGGCGCAAGCCCCGGGACGGGGCAGGAATTCACCGGTGCCGATGCCGGTCGGGCGATGCTTGCGGTCATGGATGCCATGGGCATCCGGCGCGCGGTTGTCGGCGGCGTGTCGGGGGGCGGGTTGGCGGGGGCAGAGGTGGCGTTTGCCGCGCCCGACCGGGTGGAGGCGCTGATCCTGATGAACACCCCGATGGACATTGACGGGACAAGGCCCGGTTTCGGCGACCGGATGATTGCCTTCGGTGCCCGCTGGATGATCGGCTGGAAGTTTTTCCGCGACGGGGTGGCAAGACGCTTCTTTGATGCCGACATCCCGCGCCGCAACCCGGCCTATCATGCCCGGTTCCACGCCATGCTGGCCGGGGCTGACCGGCGCAGGCTGGCGGCGGCGGTCCGGTCGGTCCTTCTGCGCGGCGAGCCGCTTCGCGGAAGGTTGAAGGATCTCTCGGTCCCGACGCTGATGATCTCGGGAAGCGCGGACGCGCTTTATCCGCTTGAAAGTCAGGCCGAGGCGGCGCTGCGCATCCCGAACGGCCGGTTCGCGCCGGTCCCCGGCCATCACATCTCGCCGGTCGACGCGCCCCAGGACGTGGCCATGCTTCTGCAGGACTTCCTCACGGAACGGGCCGCAGCGTGACCTTTCTTGTCCTTGGGGCCACCGGCCAGCAAGGCGGGGCTGTCGCCCGCGCCCTGCTGCGCCGGGGCCAGACCGTCCGCGCCCTGACAAGGAAGACAGACAGTCCTGCGGCCCGCACACTCGCAGGTCTGGGTGCCACAGTTGTTGCCGGCGATCTTGACCGGCCCGAGACCCTTCCGCCTGCCTTCGCGGGCGTCCGGGGCGTCTTTTCCGTTCAGGACTTTTACAGCCCCGGCGTGGGCCTTGCAGGCGAGCTTCGGCAGGGCCGCAGCGTGATCGCGGCGGCCCGGAACGCGGGCGTTGACCATATCGTGCAATCCACGATGGGCGATGGGCTGAAACCCGGCGGCCCTGCGCATTTCCTGTCGAAGGCGCTGCTGGAACGCGACATCCGCGCCAGCGGTCTGCGCTGGACACTGCTTGGAACCGTCTGGTTCATGGACAATCTGTTGAACCCCGCGATGAAGCCGCACCTGATGTTCCCCGTGCTTGCCGGCAGCCTGAAGCCCGACACAAGGTTCCAGATGCTTGCGGTCGAAGACCTGGGCTGGATCGCGTCCGAGGCTTTGATCAGCCCCGGCCTTTGGGCCGGTCGCAAGATCAACCTCGCCGGAGATACCCTGACCGTCGGCCAGATGAAGGACGCATACCGCGAGGTCACGGGAAAAAGGCCAAAGGCCTGGTTCCTTCCCGCCGCGCTGTTCCGCAGGCTGGTGCCCGAGTTTGCCGCCCAATTGCGCTGGCATAACGAGGCGGGATTTGCCTTCGATCAGGCGGAACTCCGCGCGGTTCATCCTGCGGCTCTTGATTTCAAGGCGTTTCTTCGGAAGAGCGGGATCCAAGGGATGTGACTTTCTGATGCGTCCGTTTGCGGAAACGCCGGAATGTCTTGCGGACTTCGGAAGAACCGGACAGCGGTTTCACCAAGCCGCGGACAGCCGTTTCAGTGAATCCCGGACAGACGGGCAATGGCTGGTCCTTGCGCTGCTGTCATTCATCTGGGGGGATGATTTCGGGGTCTTCGGTCTGGGTCAATTCGGGCTTGGTACTTTCTTGGGCCATGCTGTCTTCCTTCAGTTCGATGCGGCGGGCGTTGGGGATGATGCGGTCGGGGATGGCGTCCGCACTGATGGGTTCACCAATCATCTGATACCAATGGCCCATTCAACTGACCTCCGCCCAAGAGCGTGAGGTGATGGAAGCGATGGCCTTTGGGTCGTTGGCGAAGAAGTTCCACGCGGTGCAGCAGGCCTCGACGATATCGTCGTAGGTGTCGAAGACGGTGATGGC
>JADCEF010000097.1 GCA_020250445.1 Rhodobacter sp. | reverse complement strand
ATGGGCTTTCCCGCCGCCCGCCGCGCCAAACTGCACCCGGCCAGCCCGATCGAGCGCCACAACGGCGGGATCAAACGCCGCACCGAGGTCGTTGGGATACTTCCCAAAGAGCACGCCATAGCCCGGCTGATCGGTGCCATCCTGACAGAGCAATCCGAAGAATGGGCCGTCCGGCGCGCCCGCTGCATGACCCTTGAAACCATGGCACCCGTCAGCGTTCGTCAGGCAATCGGTCCCCCAGACCAATTTCTGCTCTTGCTCACTCCCACCGTCATGCCACCGGCAGTCCCCGGTGCAGGACCAGCCCGGACATCCCCGGGATCATGGTGAACGCAACACGCTGCGCCACGTCATGGGACGCGATCTGGCGCTGTGGCAGCGTCTTTCCGGCCGCCCAATTCAGCGACGGTTTGACCCCGGTTCCTTGTCGGCCAGCGCATGGCCAAGAAATGCCAGGTGCGCGGCAAGGCCCTGTCGCATCGGCGTCGCCGTGATGGCGAAGGCCCGCGCGATCTTGGAACTGTCAAAGCGATAATCCTGTTCAAACTGATAGGACATCTCCAGAAGGCCGCGGACGTTGCGGTTGAACAGGCCGGCCATCCGCAACATGATCTTCGGAACCACGGTGTGGCGGGCTTTCGTGCCCAACAGCGCTGCGATCAGGTCCACCAGTTGCGCGCCCGTCAGCGCATCCGGATCGGTTGGCATGTGCCAGATGTCGTTGAAGGCGTCCTGCCGCTGGCCAAGTGCCGCAACGGCACGTCCCGCGTCCGGGATATAGGTCAGGGAATGAACCTTGTCGTCGCTGAGCAACAGTTGCGCCTTGCGGCCCTTGGCCAGTTTCCCGGCAATATCCCTGACCATGTCGAAAGGGCGGTAATTGCCATAGAAGTCCGCGCTTCTTGCGATCAGGCCGCGGATCGTTCCCTTCTCGACCGCATCCATAAGGACGCGGGCAGCGCGGGCACGGGCAATGCCCTTTTGGGTCGTCGGATGATCGGGAGTCTTCTCTGTCATGATGCCCGGCACGGGCCCGTACATGTAGACATTGTCGAAATAGACCAGCCGCGCGCCAACCCGGCGGGCCGCTTCGACGGCATTTGACACGGCCTGCGGAAAGCCTTCCAGCCAGATCTTCGCATCATAGGGCAGCCCGATGATGAGATAGATGACATCCGACCCCTCGACAGCCCTCGTCAGGCCATCAAGATCGAAGACATCCGCGCTTGCGGTCGCGACAGACTCCGTGACCGGTGCGGGATGTCTCTGGACAACCCGAACCTTGCACCCTGCCGCCACCAATTGGCGCACCGTTTCCTCGCCGATGGTGCCGTTGCCGCCGATAACGCTGTGCACTTCCATGTCATGCCTCCCGAACCCGCTTCGCACCGTCCTGTGATCACGCGGCACCTCGTTTTGCAGCCAATGGGCTGACAAGAGCCGATCCAGCACCTATGTTGTTACCATCAACATAGGTATCCCGGGAATGTTGTCAATGCCTGCATCATGTACGCAACCTGCTGCGCCGGCCCCTTATCATCATGGCGACCTGCGGATGGAACTGCTGCGCGTCTGCCGGGAACAGCTCAGGTCCGGCGGGCTGAATGCGATTTCATTGCGCAAGGCCGCACAAGGGATCGGCGTCTCGCACGCATCGCCGGCCAGACACTTTGCCGACAAGCGCGCGCTTCTTACCGCGCTTGCGGCGCAGGGCTTCGCCGAGGCCGCCGAGGCGCTTCACAGCACGCATCCTGACTGCCGGGACGATCTGCAGGCCACCTGTGAACGCTACGTCGCATTCGGGTTGAGAGAGCCCGATCTTTATGCCCTGATGGCGCAGCCGAAACTGATCGATCTTTCCGACCCGGCGCTTGCCGAGCCGCGCAACGCCTGTTTCCGTGCCCTTATGGCGGCTGTCGCCGGGTCCCTTGATGGCGCAGGTGATGATCTGGAGGACAGGACCGTTGCCTTGTGGTCCTTTCTTCATGGTTTCGTCATGCTGATGGTAAGCGGCGTCTTCGGCCAGGATCACGCAGGGACTGCTGCTTCTTCATATCTGGCGGCACTCTTGCCGCATGTCAGATCGGGACTCTGCCGGACCTCGTCGCCCTGACCGAAGGTGAGCGGGCTGCTGCCACAGCAATCCGGCCGCCTGCCTGCCGGCAAACTCTTCCCGGTCCGGGAACCGGGATTGCCCCTGTGGGAACGGGAAACGCGACCCGCGTTTCCCCCGCCCCTGCGCGACGCTGCCACAAGGACCGGTGCAACCCGCACCAACAGCAGGCCAGCGCCCGGCCTGGCGGGCGGGAAGCGCCCGCGTGGGGCGGGGCGGGCGCTGGCCGCGGGCTTTGGGCCCCCGGCTGAACAAGGATCAGCATGGCGCTGTGGCAGGGGCAATGGCCCCTGCCAAGATGCACAAAGCGCGCGCAGGCGGAAAAGGTTCCCGCTTTCCGGTCAGCAGCCCATGCGGCCAGCACCTTTTCAGCACCCTGTCAGGGCCTCTTGCGCCTCAGGCGGATCGCACTTCAACCCTGATGCGACCGCAGCCCGGGCAGGATGCCGCTGGCGACGGTGCATCGACGCGCGGTGCGTCCGGTACGCCAGCGGCAATTGCCGCGGTTCATTCCGGAATTCAGGGCAGATGAAGCACACAGATCGACGCCGCGTCCAGCTGCCGAAAGCCACCGTCGGCGCAACAAACCAGCAGGTGCAGAAAAGCCTTGCATAATGTTCGATATCGCACTATACGATATTCAAATGTGACAGATCGTATAGCAATGATCATGATGCGGCGCAAGATCTCCTGTCCGGTCTGTTCGGGCCCGTGCCGGTGTTCGTGGCACGGTGACCCTTGTCGGGTTCGCGCAGGCTCTGACAGAGCCGCCTCGGATCGCGCCAGGATAAGCGAACCAGCATCATGGCGTTCCTGACCTTCATGCAAAACCGGCATGTCGCCTGTGAAACAAGGCATGTCGCCGCATCGAAGGCCTTCGAAAGCCCGAGTTGATCGCCGGAACGAAGCTGAAGCACCCCCGGCCCTTTGGGAAAGCAGCACTCTGCTCGGCGTCGGACGGTGTGAAGAGAAACCCGGTCCCGAAGAAATCGGTGTTCGCCCCTGCCCCGGTTTGAACCGCCGCACCTGACCGGTCAGCTCATCCGTGAGTCGGCCAAGGGCCTGACGGGCCTTGGACTCGGGCAAAGGCCGAACGCTGTTTCCTGCACGGGCCGATACCGCCATGGGGCATGTCTGGTTGGCAAATGATGACAACAGCCGCGAAACACGGATTGCAACGGGGCCAGATCCAGTCTGCGGGTCAAGATCGCAGTGATTGCGCCTGGTCTTGCGATTCATCCCAGCATCAGGTTTTGCAGGTTTTCCGCGGAATGGCCGAACCTTGCCGCCAGGCGCATCAACGCCCGACAGCTGACGGGTGCACGGACCAGGAGTTGTCGCGCATGGGCCATGGTTCACGTGTCGGGACAATCCCACAGTGGCGACAGGAAGGCAGGATCATGAATGCCTGAAAGTGTAATCTCCGAATACTTCCGGCTTTTCACCGAGATCGGGATTATCGAGCATCTGTCGCGAAACATCCTCGAGGCGCGGTTGCCGCCCGGCTTTGTGCTGGCACAGTTTTCCGTATTGAACCACCTGGTGCGGGTTGGGGACGGCAGAACGCCCATGGCCATCGCCAAAGCGTTTCAGGTTCCCAAAACCTCGATGACCCATTCGCTGGCCGTTCTGGAACGTGAGCGTCTGATCGAGATCCGCAAGAACCCGAAGGATGGCAGGTCCAAACTGGTTTACATCACTGACGCCGGGCGGAAACTCCGGCAAGAGACAATCGATTCGCTTGCTCCGGACGTCAGGCGGATAGCCGCCGCCTTTCCCCCCGACCGGGTGGCGCGCCTGCTTCCCGATCTGGAAGCGCTGCGCAAATTCCTTGATGAAGACCGCGACGTTTCGGCCTGATGCCCGGCACGTTTCTTGCACGGGCAGGTGCCGGTCTGGGGTTCGCCGGAACAGCGCGGGAAAACGGCGTCATTCGTGACGGCTTCGACCACGTCCGGCGGCACCTTTGCAACCATGGGGGTTGCACAGGCCGGGGGCTATGGCCAGAACGCGCAGGACCTTGAAAGCACATTCACGCGCGGCCCGGATTGTCATGGCCGCAATCGCCCCCTTCGAGGCGACATAGGTGCCCTGACCGCCCTGACCTTCGTAAGTGGTAATCGAGGCCGTGATGATGATCACCCCCCGTTCGCCATGCGGTCCGATCAGGTCCAGCACCATGATCCGCGCCGCAGCCTTGGTCACTACCAAAACCGTTCCCCGCAGATTAACCCGGACCATCCCTTGGCAGGGTGCTGAAACAGCAATCCGACCGCATGCCTGCCGGGAGGATCTTCCCGATCCGGGAACAGGGGTTGCCCGCCTGGGCGCCGTCAGGAAACGCGACCCGCGTTTCCCCCGCCCCTGCGTGACCTTCCTGCAAAGACCCGTGCCGCCCGCACACCGGCAGGCCAGCGCCCGACCCGGCGGGCGCTGGCCGGGGGGCTTTGGCCCCTGGCGGGCACGGGATGAGCCCGGCACTGTGGCAGGGGCGATGGCCCCTGCCAGGATGCGCAAGGCGCGCGCGGACGCAAGAGGTTCCCGCTTTTCGGTCAGGCAGCCCATGCGAAGGGCACTTTTTCAGCACCCTGTTGGCATTGCACCATGTCGACCGGTCCGTCGCGGCCCGCAAGCCGCACCGAACCGGCACCGCCGACACAGTTGACGGCAGTCCGGGCGGGCCGATGCGCGCCTTCCGCCACATCCGGCACGGCAATGACCGCCAGATCACGCATCTTCGCCGCGCGCGGCCAAAAGCCGGTTCAGCCAGTCCGGGTCCATCTCGGGCACCGAGGACAGAAGAAGCCGCGTGTAATCCTGCCTCGGAAAAGCAAAAAGCGCAGCCTTGGGTCCGTGTTCGACCACGGCACCCT
This sequence comes from Rhodobacter sp., assembly GCA_020250445.1. Classification (GTDB taxonomy): domain Bacteria; phylum Pseudomonadota; class Alphaproteobacteria; order Rhodobacterales; family Rhodobacteraceae; genus Aliitabrizicola. Next base: position 6,714 of record JADCEF010000097.1, on the reverse strand, counting down.
GTTGCATCACGACCACCTCGTCGGCGATGGATTTCACCGTGGCAAGATCGTGCGTGATGAACATATAGGCCAGGTTCAACTCGCCCTGCAGCCGGTCGAGCAGTTTCAGGATGTCTTCCTGCACGATCTGGTCCAGGGCCGATGTCACCTCGTCGCAGATGATGAGCTGCGGTTCGGCGGCAAGGGCGCGGGCGATGCCGATGCGCTGCTTCTGCCCGCCCGAAAGCTCTGACGGCAGGCGGTCGATGTAGGTGTCCGGCTCCAGCTCGATCAGCGCCAGAAGGTCGCGGATGCGCGCCTCCAGCGCCGTTCCCGTCAGGCCCAGATACATTTCGGCGGGTCGCCCGATCAATTCGCGCAGGCGCAGCTTGGGGTTCAGCGCGGTATCGGCCATCTGGTAGATCATCTGGCACTGGCGCAACTCGTCGCGCGAGCGCGCCCTAAAACCGGGCGGAAGCGTCTTTCCGCCCATCAGCACCTGGCCCTTTCGTGGCGGCAGAAGTCCCGCAATCACCCGCGCCGCCGTCGACTTGCCCGATCCGCTTTCGCCCACCACGGCCACGGTGCGGCGGGCGTGAATGTCAAAGCTGACATTCTTCAGCACATCGACCGCGCCATAGCCTGCCGTCACATTGCGCACCGAGACAACCGGCGTTCCCCTGCCGGGCGGCTGTTCGGGGCGGGCAAAGCTGCGCACGGCCCAAAGGCTGCGCGTATACGCCTGTCGCGGGGCGGCAAGCATGCTGCGGGTATCGGCCTCTTCCACCTCGTCCCCGCGCAAGAGCACCTTGATGCGGTCGGCCATCTGGGCCACCACGGCCAGATCATGGGTGATGTAGATCGCCGCCGTGCCGGACTGCCGCACGATGTCGCGGATTGCGGCCAGCACCTCGATCTGCGTCATCACGTCCAGCGCCGTCGTCGGTTCGTCGAAGATGATCAGGTCGGGGCGGCAGGCCATCGCCATCGCCGTCATCGCGCGCTGCAACTGCCCGCCTGACACCTGATGCGGATAGCGAAACCCGATGTCTTCGGGGTTGGGCAGACGCATGCGGCGATACAGATCCACCGCATCGCCTTCGGCCTTTTCGCGGGGCATGACACCGTGGACGACCGGGGCTTCGCAATACTGGTCGATCAGCCTGTGGGCGGGGTTGAAGCTGGCCGCAGCCGATTGCGCGACATAGGCGATGCGCTTGCCCCGCAAGCCGCGCCGGATCGCCTCGGGGGCCGTGCACAGATCGATCCCGTCGAAGTTGATGGTCCCGCCCGAGATGCGGCAGCCGTCGCGGGCAAACCCCATCGCCGCCAGACCCAGCGTCGACTTGCCCGCGCCGGATTCGCCGATCAGGCCCAGAACCTCGCCCCGGTGCAGGGTCAGGTCCACGCCCTTGACAATCGGATGCCAGGCATCGCCCGAACGGCCGTCGATCCGCAGGCCCCTGATGGACAGCAGGATGTCTCTGCCCATATGCCTATTCCTTCAACCCGCTGGCGCGCTGCAACTGCCAGTCGACGACAAAGTTCACCGCGACAGTCAAAAGCGCTATGGCCCCGGCGGGCAACAGCGGCGTGATATCGCCAAAGGTGATCAGCGTCGCATTCTCGCGCACCATGGACCCCCAGTCAGCCGTGGGCGGCTTGATCCCAAGGCCAAGGAATGACAGGGCCGAGATTGACAGGAAAACAAAGCAGAACCGAAGCCCGAATTCGGCCACCAGCGGTGCCATCGCATTGGGCAGGATCTCGCGCCGGATCAGATGCCAGTTCCCCTCGCCGCGCAGACGGGCGGCTTCGATGTAATCCATCACCACAATGCCCTGGGCCACCGACCGTGCCAGGCGGTAGACGCGCGTGGCATCGACGGCGGCGATGACCAGGATCAGCGTCAGCACCGACGTGCCGAAGATCGTCAGCAGCAAAAGCGAAAAGATCAGCGCCGGAATGGCCATCAGCGCATCGACAAGGCGCGACAGCCCCTGGTCAAGCCAGCCGCCCGCCAGTGCCGCCCAGATGCCAAGAACCGAGCCTGCAACAAAGGCCAACGCCGTGGTGGCAAAGGCGATGCCGACCGTGTTGCGCGCGCCAAAGATCAGCCGGGTCAGCATGTCCCGGCCCAGCTTGTCGGTGCCCAGATAATGCGGTGCGGCCCAGGGCAGGTACTGGTCGCCCAGAACCTCGCCCTCGCCGAACGGGGCGATGACCGGGGCAAGGATGGCGACAACGACATAGACCAGGATCACCGCCAGCCCGAAAGAGGCGGTCAGCGGCATGTCGCGGAACATCGGCCTGTGACGGGCCGGGGCGGCCGCCCGCAACCCGGCGCGGGCGGCAAAACCGATGATGAAGAACAGGCCCAGCCCGACGATGAGCGATACAAGAACGGCCATGGCCCTATGTCCGGTGCATCAGGCGCGGGTTGGTGACCGTCGACAGCACATCCGCCAGAAGGTTGAGAAGGACGTAAGCCGAAGCAAAGATCAGCGCAATGGCCTGCACAACGGGAATGTCGCGGTTGGTCACCGCGTCGATCATCAGCTGGCCAAGGCCGGGATAGACAAAGACCACCTCGACCACCACGACGCCGGTGATCAGGTAGGCAAGATTGAGCGCCACCACGTTGATGATCGGGGCCAGCGCGTTGGGCACCGCATGGTGCAGCACCACGCGCATCGGTGACATGCCTTTCAGCCGCGCCATCTCGATATAGGGGCTGGCCAGCAGGTTGATGATCGCGGCCCGCGTCATCCGCATCATATGGGCGGTCACGACAAGGGTCAGCGTCAGGGCGGGCAGAAAGGCCGAATACAGCAGATCGCCCGTCGTGGTCGCGCCGGTGATGCGCACCATTGACGGAAAAAGGCCGGTCTGTGCCAGCCACAGGATCAGGATGTAGGCCACGAAGAACTCGGGGAAGGAAATCGCGGTCAGCGCCAGCGCGTTCGAGGCGCGGTCGAAGACGGAATTGCGCCACAGGGCCGCCAGCACGCCCAGAAGCAGCGACAGCGGTACCGACAGGGCAGCGGCATAAAGGGCCAGAAACAGCGTGTTGCCCAGCCGCGTGCCGACAAGTTCCGAAATCGGCTTCTGCGTTGCCATCGACACGCCGAAGTCGCCCTGCAGAACACCCGTCAGCCAGTTCCAGTAGCGCACAGGGGCGGGGTCATTCAGCCCCAATTGCTCGCGCAGGGCCGCAAGCGTTTCCTCGGTCGCTGACTGGCCCAGCAATTCGCGGGCAAGGTCGCCCGGCAAAAGCTCGGTCGCGCCGAAGATGACCACGGAAATGATGAAAAGCGTCAGCATGCCCAGAAGCAGCCGCTGCCCGATCATCCGCCAGATTTCGGTCATCTTCCCCCCGTCGCCGTCCTGTTTGCCCGGCAATCTTTGCGCTGCCCCGGCGGAACGGCCCCGGCAGGCAGTACCAGCCGGGACCATGGTTTCATAGGGGCAGGATCAGGCGAACCACCAGCGTTCCACACAGCGGAAGCCGTCAAGGTTCCAGTTGTTCGACACTTTCTCGGGCGTCGCCACGGTGTTGGCCAGCGCCATCACATAGTTGTTGTACATCGGGATGATGGTCGCGCCTTCAAAGGAGACAAGGCGCTGCATCTCCTGATACATCTCGCGGCGTTTGGCGTCATCCAGTTCCGACCGGGCGGCGACCAGAAGCTTGTCGAAGGCTTCGTTCGACCAGAAGCTTTCGTTCCACGACGCGCCCGACTGATAGGCGGTGGTGAACATCTGGTCTTCCACCGGACGTCCGCCCCAGTAGCTGGCGCAGAAGGGCTTTTTCATCCACACGTTGTCCCAATAACCGTCATCCGGCACCCGGTCCACCGTGATGGTGATACCCGCAGCCGCAGCCTTCTCGCTCATCAGGACGGCGGCATCGACCGCGCCCGAAAAGGCGGCATTGGCGGCCGAAAGCGTGACCTCCAGCTTGTCCATGCCGGCCTCTTTGAGGTGGAACTTCGCCTTGTCGGGATCGTAGGCCTTCGCCTCCATCCCGGCAAAGAAATAACGGTTCGCCGGACCGATCGGGTTGTCATTGGCGACCGAGCCGTGGCCCGCCAGGATCTTGTCCACCAGTTCCTGCCGGTCAAAGGCGTATTTCAGCGCCATGCGCACGTTGTTGTCCGTGAAGGGTGCCGCGCGCGCGTCCATCGGGAAGCAGTAATGCGCATTGCCCGAGATCGACAGGATCTTGGCCACGCCCCGGCTTTCCAGCAGGCTGATCGAGGCCGGGTCAACCTGATCGATGGTGTCCACTTCCGATGTCATCAGGGCGTTCAGACGCGCCGCCGGATCAAGGATCGTCAGAAGCACGATCTGGTCAAAGTGGGCGCGATCCGGTTTCCAGTAGTTCGGGTTGCGGTTCAGCGTGGCCTGCACGCCCGGCTCATAGCTTTCCACGACATAGCCGCCGCAGCCATCGGTCGAGGTCGGGTCGATCTTGCCATCGGTGCCCGGCATGACCGGCAGGTGATAATCCGACATGAGGTAGGGGAAGTCGGCGTTGGGGGCGTTCAGCGTGACCACCACGTTCTGCCCGTCGACCCTGATGTCGGTGACCGGGTCGAAATACGGCTTCACCGCCGAGGTCGAGGCTTCGCCGCGATGATGGTTGAGCGAGGCGACCACATCTTCCGGCGTCAGCGCCTTGCCGGAATGGAAGCTGACGCCTTGGCGGATCCTGAAGACCCAGGTCGCGCCGTCTGCCGAGTCCCAGCTTTCGGCGATTTCCGGCACAAGGTTGCCGTCGGCCGCGATCTCGATCAGGTAGTTGTGACGCGCGGCGGCAAAGGTCTGGACAAAAAGCTGGTCCCAAAGACCGGGATCATAGCCGTCGGTCGAAGACCCGTGGCCGATACCAACGCGGAACACGCCCCCCTTCTTCGGCTCCGTCTGCGCCAGCGCCATATGCGCGGGCAGGATCAACCCCGCCGCGGTCAGGGCAACCCCGCCTTTCAGCAGGCCCCGGCGGGTCATTCCGCGCGGAAACGTCAAGTTGGTCATGGTTTTCCTCCCTTGTGGTAAAGTGCGCCGTATGCGCTTGGCCTGAAGCTTTCGACTGCGGCTTCGGTGTAGACGGATCGGTCAAGCCAGGCCGGGCTGATCTCCACCCCCCAGCCCGGCAGGTCTGATACGGTAACGTGGCCCTCTGCAACTGCATAGGGTGTCGCCACAAACAGATCACGCTGCCATGGGTAGTAATCGTCGCCCTCGATCGACAGTTCAAGGTACTTGCCCGCGTTGGGAATCGCGGTCAGCAGATGCATCGTGCACATCGTGACCAGGGACAGGTTCGCAGCATGCGGCGTGCAGGGCAGACCCGCCGCCTGCGCCATGCGCGCCACCTCCAGCGTCCGAGACAGGCCGCCCATGTACATAACGTCCGGCTGCACCACATCGACGGCGCGCATGTCGATCATGCGCTTCCATGTCGCCATGTCCCAGTCCTGTTCGCCGCCCGTCACATCGATTTCAAGCGCCAGGGTCACCTCGCGCGTGGCCTCAAGATCCCAATAGGGAACCGGCTCTTCGTAATGGCCGATACCGTTGTCTTCCAGCATCCGGCCCACAGTGATGGCGCGGGGAACCGAAAAACCGGAATTGGCATCAACAAGCTTGTCGATGCCGTCCCCAAGGGCACGCGAGACAACCGGGATGATCTCTTCCGTCCGGCCGGGCCATTCGTCGGCGTCTTCGCCGCATTCGGCACCGATCCGCCACTTGGCCGCCGTGAAGCCCTGTTCGGCGCAGAAGCGGACCAGCCGTTCGGCTTCGTCATGGGCCGAAATATCGCGCTTCATAGAACTGGCATAGGCCCGCACAGGCCCCGGTGCCCCGCCGATCAGGCTGGCAACCGGCTTGCCCGCGCGCCGCCCCGCCATATCCCACAGTGCGGTATCCAGCCCCGCAAGCGCCCGCGCGCGGTAACTGCCGGGAAACTTGTGCTCCCGGCGTTCGATCAGGCGGACAAGCCCGCCGATGTCCGACGCATCCGCCCCCAGGGCCCAGGGTACGATCTGGCGATGAAACACCTGTGCGGTGATGTCGGCGTTGTAGGTTGATGTCTGGCCCCAGCCAAAAGCCCCGTCTTCTGCCGTCGCGCGGACGAAACAGACAAACTCATTGTGGAAGGTCTCCAGGCGAACGATACGGCTCATCACACCCCTCATGCGTGCACAGATCTGTCTGTCATCCTGATGCACCATCCCTTGGTTGCCCGCGAAGGGCAAGCAACCAAAAGCGGGCCTTTGGGCGAATGACGGTCATCCGTGCCGCACGCCGACGTTAAGAGGGTGCTGAAAAGTGCCAGGCACAGGGGCTGCCAGAGCACAATGCGGGAAACTCTTCCACCCCGCGCGCCTTGCCTATCCTGCCACAGCGCTGCGCCGGGATCAGCACGGGCCGGGGGCCCAAAGCCCCCGGCCAGCGCCCGCCCCGCCCCCGGCGGGCGCTGGCCTCTGTCCTTTCCGGTCCGACCGGTCTGGGTGGCACTGTCCCGAGTGGGCGGGGGAAACGCGGGTCGCGTTTCCCGTTCCCGCCCGCACTGATGACAGCACCATAACCGCCCCAATGGCAGGGGCCATCGCCCCTGCCATGGCACCACGCCGGGATCAGGACCGGCCCGGGGCCCAAAGCCCCCGGCCAGCGCCCGCCCCGCCCTCGGCGGGCGCTTCTCGCCCGCCGGGTCGGGCGCTGGCCTTT
>JADCEF010000096.1 GCA_020250445.1 Rhodobacter sp. | reverse complement strand
GCCATCACCGTCTTCGACACCTACGACGATATCGTCGAGGCCTGCTGCACCGCGTGGAACTTCTTCGCCAACGACCCAAAGGCCATCGCTTCCATCACCTCACGCTCTTGGGCGGAGGTCAGTTGAATGGGCCATTGGTATAATACGGAGACTCTGCCTTCCAGTAAAATGATCTGCAATGCGGCCCCTTTGAAGTGTCAGCGCAGCTTTTGCAGCACGCCCAGGCTGGCATAACCATCGGGCACCGCGCCGATGGACCGCTGAAAGGCGCGCACGGCGGCGATGGTGTTGGGGCCGATCCTACCGTCGGCCGCGCCGGGGTCAAACCCGGCGGCGGCCAGCCGCCGCTGCAGTTCCACCCGTTCATCAAAGCTCAGCACCCGGTCCTGCCGGGGCCAGGCGGCGCGGATCGGCGGGGCACCCGCAATCCGGTCGGCCAGATGACCCACGCCGATCACATAGGCATCGGCGGCGTTGTACCGCTCGATCGCCCCAAAGTTGGCAAAGACCAAAAAGGCCGCCCCCCGCGCGCCTGCAGGCAGCAGGAGCGAGGCCGGACCATGATCGGGCAGCGCGCCGCCTTCCGCCGTGCGGACCCCCAGTGCCTGCCAGCCAGCGACAGGCTTTTTCACCCGTTCCCCGGTATCGCCATAATCGAACCCGGGCGGCAGCGTCACCTCGAGGCCCCAGGGTTTACCGGTCTGCCATCCGGCATTGGCCAGGTAGGCGGCGGTCGAGGCCAGCGCATCGGCGGGATCATCCGACCAGATGTCGCGCCGCCCGTCGCCGGTGAAATCAACCGCATGGGCAAGGTAAGAGGTGGGGATGAACTGCGTGTGGCCCATGGCCCCGGCCCAGCTTCCGGTCATCGCGGCGGCATCGACATCGCCGTTTTGCAGGATGGTCAGCGCCGCCAGAAGCTGCTCCTCAAAGAAGGCCCCCCGCCGGGTGTCAAAGGCCAGCGTCGCCAGCGTGCCGATCAGGGGATAGGTGCCGCGATAGGTGCCATAGGCGCTTTCCAGCCCCCAGACCGCCACCACCACTTGCTTATCCACGCCATAGGTCGCTTCGATCCGCTCCAGCAGCGCCAGATTGTCTTGCAGTGCCGCCTGACCGTTCGCCACCCGTTCGTCCGAAACGGCGATGTCCAGATAGTCCCAGATCGATTTGGTGAATTCGCTCTGGTTCCGGTCCTTTTCCACAACGGCGGGGTCGAAACGCGCATCCCGGAACGCGGCATCAAAGGTCTGCCCCGTGATCCCCGCCGCCAGCGCGCGGGGGCGGAAGCCCGCCACCCAGGCGGCAAAGCCTGCTTCGGTTCCCGTTTCCATCCAGCTTTCCCCTTGCGCAGACGGTACGCCGGTTTCGGTGGCCGCCGAAGGTGTTGCAAAGGCTGCGCTGACCATACCCAGCGCTGCCAGAAGTCGCCGTCCGATCAGCATGCCCTGCCGCCGTCCCTGTCCTGCCAGTCAGAAGGATAACGTGACCTCCAACCGGCAGAATGCAAGCCATCCGGTCGCAGCAGGACAAAGACCCTCTTCATTTTCTGTTCACAAGTATCCTCGGGGGGTGTGGGGGGCAGACAGCCCCCCACGCGTGTCACTTGCGCCGGCGCAAAACCTTGCGCGCCAGCTTGGCGTCCCGTGCCGCCACCTTGCCTGGTTTGCGCGGCGCAGAACGTCCGCGCTTGGCAGGGGCACCTGCCGATGCGGGCCGACCTTCGATCTCGAGCAGGTCGAGGACCAGCCCGCCCGTTGTCGGCTCGGCTTCGGCCAGGCGGACCGTCACTTTCTGCCCCACACCGATGGTCATGCCACTGTCCGCGCCCATCAGGGTCTGGGCCTGCGGGTCGAAATGAAAGAACTCGCGCCCGATGGACCGGATCGGGATCAGACCGTCTGCCCCGGTTTCATCCAGCTTCACAAACAGGCCAAAGCGCTGCACGCCCGAAATGCGGCCCGAAAACCCGGCCCCGATCCGGTCCGACAGATAGGCAGCAAGATAGCGGTCGGCAGTGTCGCGTTCCGCCGCCATGCTGCGCCGTTCCGCGTCCGAAATCAGCCTGGCGGTGTCTTCCAGCATCTCGATGTCCTGCGCGGACAGCCCGTCATCGCCCCAGCCATGCGCCGCGATCAGCGCACGGTGCACGATCAGGTCCGAATAGCGCCGGATGGGCGAGGTGAAATGCGCGTAAGACTGCAGCGCCAGCCCGAAATGGCCGAAGTTTGCCGGGTTGTAATAGGCCTGCGTCATCGACCGAAGCGTGGTGATGTTCATCAGCTCGTCAAATTCCGTGCCTTCGGCCTGTGCCAGCAGCCGGTTCAGGTGGCCGGTCTTCAGCACCTGCCCCTTGGCCAGCGTAAAGCCCGAAGCTTCGGCCACCTCGCGCAGCGCATCCAGCTTTTCCGGGCTTGGTTCTTCATGCACCCGGAACAGCAGCGGGCGGCGCAGGCGCACCAGTTCTTCGGCGGCGGCGACATTGGCCAGAATCATGAATTCTTCGATCAGCCTGTGCGCTTCCAGCCGCTCGCGGAAGGCAACCGACACGACCTTGCCATCCTCATTGAGCACGATCTTGCGTTCGGGCAGATCAAGGTCCAGCGGCTGGCGCAGCGCCCGTGCCCTGGCCACGGCGGCATAGGCCGCATAAAGCGGGGCAATGACACGGTCCATCAGGGGGCCGCATCTGTCATTGGGGGTGCCATCGGCGGCGTCCTGCACTTCGCCGTAGTGCAGGGTTGCCGCAGACCGCATCAGGCCGCGCACAAAGCGGTGGCTGATCTTGTGTCCGTCCGCGTCCAGCCTGATGCGGACCGCAAGGCAGGGACGCACCACGCCTTCGTGCAAGGAACACAGGTCCCCCGACAGACGGTCGGGAAGCATCGGCACCACGCGGTCGGGAAAATAGGTGGAATTGCCGCGCTTGCGCGCCTCGCGGTCCAGCGCCGATCCGGGGCGCACGTAATGCGCCACATCGGCAATCGCGACCCAAAGGATGTGTCCGCCCGGATTGGCGGCATCGCTGTCCGGCTCGGCAAAGACGGCATCATCGTGGTCGCGCGCGTCGGAGGGATCAATGGTGACCAGCGGCAGGTCGCGCAGGTCTTCGCGCCCCCTGATCGTGGCGGGCTTTGCCGCATCGGCTTCGGCCAGGGCAGCATCGGGAAAATGGTCGGGAATGCCGTGCTGGTGAATGGCAATCAGCGACACGGCCCCGGGGGCGGACGGATCACCCAGCCGGGTGACGATGCGCGCCTGCGGCAGGCCCAGGCGCCTTGGACCGGTCTGTTCTGCTTCCACCAACTCGCCGTCGCGTGCGTTAAGGGTGAATTCGCGTGCCACGCGCCATTCCTTTTCGGCACCCTTGTCAATGGGCAGGATGCGCCCGCCTTCGGCATCTTTACGAAAAATGCCCAGCAGCTTCAGCGGGTTCGATCCGATTTTCCGGATCAGCCGCGCCTCATACTGATGGGACTCCCCCTCAACTTCGGTCAGACGCGCCAGAATGCGGTCACCCTCGGCCACCGGGGCATCCGACTTGCCGGGCAGGAACAGGATGCGCGGTTCTGCCCCGGGAGCCTGCCATTCGGTCGGGCGCGCGAACTGGTCGCCCTGCCGGTCAGGCGGCAGGATTGTCAGGATGCTGACGGGGGGCAGCTTGTCGGCACCGCGATACGTGCGACCGTGTTTTTCCAGCGCCCCATCCTGTGCCAGCTCTTTCAGCAGGCGTTTCAAGTCGATCCGCCCGGCATCCTTGATGCCGAAGGCCTTCGCGATGTCGCGCCTGGCCGTCAGGGCCGGGTTATCGGCGATCCATTGCAGGATCTGCTCTTTCGACGGGATCCGGGTCATGGTGTTGGGTTAGCATGATGCCGGGCCATCGTCACGGGGTTACCCGAAGTGCCGACGGATCATCGCGGCCCGGTGCCCCGGCACGGCACGCCATGCGGGGCATGACGGCCGCACCTTTCGGCGATGGCCCCGCCCGAACAACCCGCCGCGCGGCTTGCCGCCGGGTCAGAACGGGCAGGGTGCCGAAAACGTAACGCTCTTGCCGCTTTCGATATCCCGCAACCGCAGGCTTTCCGCGTGCAGCATCAGCCGGGGAAACTCGCGGGCCGCCCCGCTGGCATAGAGAGGATCACCCAGGATCGGGTGACCGATTTCCGCCATGTGCACGCGCAGCTGATGGCTGCGGCCGGTCAGCGGCATCAACCGCACCCGGCTTTCGTCCTGCTGCGCCCGGACCACCCGCCAGTCGGTCACGGCCGGCCGCCCGGTGTCGTGGTTCACATGCTGGCGCGGCCTGTTCGGCCAATCGACCGTCAGGGGCAGATCGACGCGGCCTTCCTTTGGCTCCAGCCTGCCCCGGACACGGGCAAGGTAGACCTTGCGCACCTGGCGCGTCTCGAACTGCTGTCCCAGGTTCGCCTGTGCAGACCGGGTCAGGGCAAAGACCATGACGCCCGATGTGTCCAGATCAAGGCGATGCACAAGCAGCACCTCCGGAAAGGCCCCCCGCAGCCGCCCGATCAGGCAATCGGCGCGATCATCACCCCGCCCAGGGACGGACAGCAACCCCGCCGGCTTGTCAACCACGACGATCTGCGAATCGTGGTGGATCAGCCGCAGCGGGGTGTCGGGGGGCGCATAAACAAATCCGCTCATGCCCCGGGGCATAGCGAAGCAAGGGCGCGCGTCAACCCTTCGGCAGGCCATGAAACCGGAAACATCGGCAGGCCTGATGCCCCGCCCGGAACATCGGGGCCCTGCGCGCACTGCCGCAACGCCCCGGTCGCGCGCGGGAACCGGGCAGGGTCACGCGCAGCACGGGTTACGGATGTCTGGCCGATTCTCAGCCGGCGTCAACGGGGCGGCGGATCAAGGCGGCCGCTTCGCGCAGCAGCGGGCGCAATCCGGTGCCACCGGCGTCGATCATTTCAAACAACTGTCGCCGCATCCGGGGTTCCCAAAAGGCGTTGATATGGGCGGCAACGCCTTGGACACCTTCGTCATGCGGTTTTGATTCGAAGAAAATGGCAATCTGGTTTGCCATGTGCGCCAGCTTGTCATGCGACATGGGTCGACTCCCGGGAAAGAATGCGATCAGGGCGGGTGAACACCTCGAATCGGTCGCTTCGCGCCAGGGCGATCAGCGTGATGCCTGCCGCCTCTGCCAGGTCCACGGCATGGGCCGTGGGGGCGGATACGGCAACCAGCACCGGCACCCCCATGACGGCACATTTCTGCACCATGTCGATGGACACCCGGCTGGTCAGCACAACCGCACCGCCGGACAGCGCCATCCCGATGGTCGCCCCGGCAAGCTTGTCCAGCGCATTGTGGCGACCGACATCCTCGCGCGAGGCCACCATGCCCTGCGCCGGGGTCCAGAAGGCCGCGGCATGGACGGCCCGCGTCGCATCGTGAAGGGGCTGCTGCGCAGGCAGCGCGCCAACGGCGGCGAAGATCTGCGCGGGCGTCAGCCGCAGCGCCGATGCGCCGACCGGCGGCAGCCGCCGGACGGCTTCTTCAAGCGAGTCGATGCCACACAGACCGCACCCCACTGGGCCCGCCATCGTCCGGCGGCGCGCGGCAAGGCGACCCTCGGCCTCGGGATGAAGCCATATCTGCAGATCAATCCCAAGGTCCGTCTCGACCACGGTGATGCCGGCAATTTCGTCGGGGGCCGCGATCCCCTCGGTCAGGGTGAATCCGCGTGCGAAATCCTCCAGCGCGGCAGGTGTTGCCATCATCACCGCCTGGGTGGTGCCGTTGTAGCTGAGCGCCACCGCCGTTTCCTCGGGCAGCATCCGGACGCCCGGCTCGAATGTTCCGGCCTGATAGGCCAGACGTGTCAGGGGGCGCTTGGTCTGCATCATTCCGCCGCGGGCAGGATGCGGCGCGACCGTTCTGCCCGTTCAGCATAGTCCACCTGCCATTCGGAAGGTCCGTTCGACGGGCCGATCTGCACCGCCGTCACCTTGTATTCCGGGCAGTTGGTCGCCCAGTCGGAATAATCCGTGGTAACGACATTGGCCTGCGTTTCGGGGTGGTGGAAGGTCGTGTAGACAACACCGGGCGATACGCGGTCGGTGATCCTGGCGCGCAGCGTCGTCTCGCCCGACCGGCTGGCCAGGCGCACCCACTGCCCGTCGGCAATGCCGCGCACCTCGGCATCGTGGGGGTGCACTTCCAGCAGGTCTTCGGGATGCCACACGACATTGGCCGTGCGCCGCGTCTGTGCGCCGACGTTATACTGGCTCAGGATGCGGCCCGTGGTCAGCAAGAGGGGAAAGCGGGGGCCGGTCTTTTCATCGGTCGCCACATATTCGGTGCGGATGAACTTGCCGCGCCCGCGCACGAAGCCGTCAACATGCATCAGCGGCGTGCCTTCGGGTGCCTTTTCATTGCAGGGCCATTGCACCGACCCCATCGTTTCCAGCTTTTCATAGCTGACACCGGCAAAGCTGGGCGTGGTCAGGGCGATCTCGTCCATGATCTGGCCGGGATGGGTGTAGGTCCAGCCTGCACCCATGGCATTGGCCAGAAGCTGCGTCACCTCCCAGTCGGGATAGCCGTTGCGCGGGGCCATGACCTTGCGCACGCGGTTGATGCGGCGTTCGGCATTGGTGAAGGTGCCGTCCTTTTCCAGAAAGGTCGATCCGGGCAGGAAGACATGCGCGTAATTCGCCGTCTCGTTCAGGAACAGGTCATGGACAATGACGCAGTCCATGGCGGCCAGGCCTGCGGCCACATGCCGGGTGTCCGGGTCGGATTGCAGGATGTCCTCGCCCTGGCAATAAAGGCCCTTGAAGGTGCCTTCAACGGCGGCATCCAGCATGTTGGGAATGCGCAGGCCCGGCTCGTTGTCGATCCTGACACCCCAGAGGCTTTCAAAAATGTCGCGCACGGCATCGTTGGACACATGGCGGTAGCCCGGCAGTTCGTGCGGGAAAGATCCCATGTCGCAAGACCCCTGCACGTTGTTCTGGCCGCGCAGAGGGTTCACGCCAACGCCGGGCCGCCCGATATTGCCGGTCAGCATGGCAAGGTTGGCAATCGCAATGACCGTGGTGGACCCCTGGCTGTGTTCCGTCACACCCAGACCATAGTAGATGGCCCCGTTGCCGCCCCTGGCATAAAGCCGCGCCGCTTCGCGCAGGTCCTTTGCCGGAACGCCCGTCAGCAATTCCGTCGCCTCGGGCGAATGGTTCGGGGCGGCGACGAATTCGGCGTAATCGGTGAATTCGTCCCAGTCGCAGCGGGTGCGGATGAAATCTTCGTCAAACAGCCCTTCGGTGACGATGACATGCGCCATGGCGGTCACAACCGCAACATTGGTGCCGGGCCGCAGCGGCAGGTGGTGCGCCGCCTGAATATGCGGTGATCTCACCAGATCGATCCGGCGCGGGTCGATGACGATCAGCTTCGCGCCCTTGCGCAGCCGCTTTTTCAGGCGGCTGGCGAACACGGGATGCCCGTCGGTCGGGTTCGCGCCGATCACGATCACCACATCGGTCTGTTCCACCGAATCGAAATCCTGCGTGCCCGCACTGGTGCCGAAGGTCTGGCCCAGGCCATAGCCGGTGGGCGAATGGCAGACACGGGCGCAGGTATCGGTGTTGTTGTTGCGAAAGACGGCGCGCGCCAGTTTCTGGACCAGATAGGCCTCTTCATTCGTGCAGCGCGACGAGGTGATGACCCCGACCGAGTGCCGCCCGTATTTTTCCTGGATGCCCTTCATCCGGTCGGCGGCAAACCCCAGGGCCTCGTCCCAGGACACTTCGCGCCACGGATCGTTGATGCTTTCGCGGATCAGCGGGTTCAGGATGCGGTCCTTGTGGCTGGCATAGCCATAGGCGAAGCGGCCCTTGACGCAGGAATGGCCCCGGTTGGCCTTGCCGTGCTTGTAGGGCGTCATCCGCACCAGCTCGTCGCCGCGCAGTTCCGCCTTGAACGAACAGCCGACCCCGCAATAGGCGCAGGTGGTGATGACCGACCGTTCCGGCGTGCCGATGTCGATGATCGACTTTTCCTGCAGCGTCGCGGTCGGGCAGGCCTGAACGCAGGCCCCGCAGGACACGCAATCGGATGTCAGCGCCGTATCGGTCTTTGCCCCAAAGGACACCCGGCTGTCCCAGCCTCGCCCTTGAATCGTCAGCGCGAAGGTGCCCTGCACCTCTTCACAGGCGCGCACGCAGCGCGAGCAGACGATGCATTTGGCAGGGTCATAGGTGAAATAGGGGTTGCTGTCGTCCTTTGGCATCCACTGCGGGTTTGCCTTGCCGGATGTGTCGCGGGCCTTGAAATGCGTCTCAACCGCCTCATAGCGCACATCGCGCAGGCCCACGGCCCCCGCCATATCCTGCAATTCGCAATCGCCGTTCGCCGAACAGGTCAGACAATCCAGCGGGTGGTCGCTGATGTAAAGCTCCATCACCCCGCGCCGCAGGGTCTTCAGCCTGCCGGTCTGGGTCCGCACCTTCATGCCGGCGGCGACGGGGGTGGTGCAGGACGCGGGCGTACCGGCACGCCCCTCGATCTCCACCAGACACAGGCGGCAGGAGCCGAAGGCATCGATGGAATCGGTGGCGCAAAGTTTCGGCACCGATATGCCGGCCTCGGCGGCGGCGCGCATCACGCTGGTGCCTTCCGGCACCGTCACATCAAAGCCGTCCACGGTCAGCGTGACCATCACCTTCGACTTCGCCGCAGGGGTTCCGAAGTCACGGTCCGGGATGATGAAGTCTTTCATGGCGTGGGTCTTTCTTTGGCGGCGCAAGGCGTTCAGGTCGGGCGGTCTTCGGCAAGGGTGTGGGCAACCAGCGCATTGGCATGGCCGTGGCCAAGCCCGTGCGCAGACTTCAGCCAGCCGACGAGCTGCATATGCGTCTGCCCGGACTGACCCCGGATCAGGGCCTTCCAATAGCCGATCGGCTGGCCATAGGTCTTTTCGATGGACGGAAAATAGGATGCAGGTCCCTTGACCTTTTCGACCCCGGTCATTCGGCGGCCTCTTTGGCGGATGTGTGGAAGTCATCGGGGAAATGGGTCAGTGCCGACATCACCGGATAGGGCGTAAAGCCGCCCAGCGCGCAAAGCGAGCCTGCCTTCATCGTCTCGCACAGGTCGGCCAGCAGCGGAATCGCCGCCGCATCGCCCCGCGCGATCCGGTCAACCGTTTCCACCCCGCGCACCGCGCCGATGCGGCAGGGGGTGCATTTGCCGCAGCTTTCGATGGCGCAGAATTCCATAGCAAAGCGGGCCTGTGCCAGCATGTCGGCGCTGTCATCGAAAACGACGATCCCGGCATGGCCGATCAGACCGCCTTTCTGGGCGTAATCTTCATATCCGAAGGGGGTGTCGAACAGCGCGCGCGGGAAATAGGCCCCCAGCGGCCCGCCGACCTGCACGGCCTTGACCGGCCGGCCGGTGGCCGTGCCACCCGCCAGATCATCCACAATCGTGCCCAGCGGCATCCCGAAAGCCGTCTCAAACAGCCCGCCGCGCCGGACGTTTCCGGCAATCTGCAACGGGATCGTCCCGCGTGACCGGCCCAGCCCGAAATCGCGGTAAAATGACGCCCCGCGTTCAAAGATCACCGGCACGGTGGCCAGCGAGATCACGTTGTTCACCACGGTCGGCCTGCCCATGAAGCCTTCCAGCGCGGGCAGCGGCGGCTTGGCGCGCACCACGCCGCGCTTGCCTTCCAGCGAATTCAGCAGCGCCGTTTCCTCGCCGCAGACATAGGCCCCCGCGCCGATGCGCAGTTCGATGTCAAAGGCAGGCCCAAGGCCCAGCACGCTGGCCCCCAGCAAGCCGAAAGCGCGCGCCAGCCGGATCGCGTCCGCCAGCACGGCATTGGCATCGGGGTATTCCGACCGGGAATAGATGAACCCTGTGTTCGCCCCCACGCCCAGCCCCGCAATCACCATGCCTTCGATCAGGGTGAAGGGATCGCCTTCCATGATCATGCGGTCGGCGAAAGTGCCGCTGTCGCCTTCGTCGGCGTTGCAGACGATGTATTTGCGGTCTGCCGTGGCACCCGCCACCGTCTTCCACTTGATCCCGGTGGGAAAGCCCGCCCCGCCCCGGCCGCGCAGGCCCGAGTCGGTGACTTCTGCCACGATGGCGTCCGGCGTCATCCCCAGCGCGCGGCGCAGGCCGGTCAGGCCGCCATGCGCCTGGTAGTCCTCCAGCGACAGCGGATCGATCACGCCGCAGCGCGCGAAGGTCAGGCGCGTCTGCGCCTTCATCCAGGGCAGGTCTTCGGTCGGCCCCAGCGCCTTGGCATGCGCACCGAAGCCTGCATCGAACAGCCCCGCCACATCGCCCGGTCCGACCGGCCCGAAGGCCATGCGGCCCGCTGCACTGTCCACCTCAAGCAGCGGCTCCAGCCAGACCATGCCGCGCGATCCGTTGCGGACCACGGTCACCTCAAGGCCGCGCCGCAGCGCCTCGGCCTTCACGGCCGCAACAACCTCTTGCGCGCCAAGCGCCTTGGCCGCCGAATCGAGGGGGACGTAAATCCTCACAGCCGCACCTCTGCGATCAGCGCATCAACGCGCGCCTCGTCCACGCGGCCCACGACGCGCCCGTCAACAAGTGCCGCCGGCGCGCAGGCGCAAAGACCAAGGCAGAACACCGGCTCCAGCGTTACGGCACCATCCGGCGTGGTCTGGTGCCACCCGATGCCCAGCGCGTCCCTGGCATGGGCAGCGACACGGTCAGCGCCCATGGCCTGGCAGGCCTCGGCCCGGCACAGCTTCAGCACATGACGGCCCGCCGGTTCTTCGCGGAAATCGTGGTAGAAGCCGATCACGCCATGCACTTCGGCCCGGCTGATGTTCAGATGCTGCGCGATGACCGGCAGCGCGTCCCCGGGAATATACCCGAAGGCTGCCTGCACCGCGTGCAGGACCGGAAGCAGCGGCCCTTCCAGGCCATCATGCGCACGCAGGATGTCCCCGATCTGCTCGGCACTGTCTGCGATGCCCGGCGTCATCATGGCCCCCCGCTTGGCGTGGCCGCAAATCTATCCCAATCGATAGGCAAATCAATATTGATTACTCGTTAAACGATAGAAGGCATCTATCACGCCAGCCTCTCCGCTTCGGCCAGAAGGGCGGCGAGCACGGGGGTCAGCGGGTCGCGCCGGACCGTGACCAGACCGATAAGGTGTTCGGCCTCCGGCGCGACGATGGGCACGGCGACCAGACCACCCGCCAGCGCCATTCCGGCAAGTTTCGTGGGCACCACGCTGGCCCATCGCCCCGTCATGACATGGGCGATCAGCGCAATCGTGGAATTCGATTCCACCTGCGGCACCACAGATGCCCCGGTTTCCGCCAGATGCTGGTTCACGATGCGCCGGTTCTGCATGTCGGCGGTCAGCAGGCACAGGGGTTGTTCGGCCACTTCGGCCCAGGTAACCTGGTCCCTTCCGGCAAGCGGCGTGCCGGGCGCGCACAGCAGGCGATAAAACTCAGTATAAAGCGGCACCTGCGCCACGCGCCCCAGCGGTTCGTTGTCCAGATAGGTGATGCCGGCATCCAGCTCCAGGCTTTCGATCTCTGCCAGAATCTCTTCCGACGTGCGCGACAGGATCGAGACCCGCACATTCGGATTGCGCAGAAGGAAGGGGGCGGTCAGCTCTGCCACCATGGGAAGCGCGGTCGGGATGACACCGATCCGGACATTCCCGGACAGGCCGGACCGGACGACCTTCATTTCGGCGCGCAGCGCCCGCATGTCGCTGACAATGCGCCGCGCCCAGTCCAGAACCCGCACACCTTCGGGCGTCAGCCCCTGAAATCGCGACCCGCGGAACACAAGCTGCACTCCAAGCTGGTCTTCCAATTGCCGGATGGCGGAACTCAGCGTCGGCTGGGTCACGCCGCAGACGTCGGCAGCGCGGCCGAAATGGCGCTCGTTGGCCAGGGCGATGAACATTTCCAGCTTGTCGATCATGCCCCGTCATGGCACCAAAGCCGCCTGCGGGCAATGATCGCAGTGGAACCGGCTTGTTGATGCCGCCCTGCTGCCCTAAGTCGGGTATCATGAGACGCTTCATCCCCTTTCTGAAGAAACATCCGCTTGTCGCCGTGATCCGGCTGCAGGGGGTCATCGCATCCGGCGGGCGTGCCGGCATCGGCCTGAACGATGCGGCGCTGGCCCCGCTTGTCGAAAGGGCCTTCACGCGCGGCAAGCCCAGCGCGGTTGCGCTGGTGATCAATTCACCGGGCGGCTCGGCGGTACAATCTTCGCTGATTGCCGCCCGCATCCGTCGGCTTGCCCGGGAAAACAACATTCCCGTTCACGCCTTTGTCGAAGACGTGGCGGCATCGGGGGGCTATTGGCTGGCCTGCGCGGCCGATCAGATCTGGGTTGATGACAGTTCCATCGTCGGATCGATCGGGGTCATCTTTGCCAGTTTCGGCTTTCCGGAATTCATGGCGCGCCAGGGCATCGAGCGCCGCGTCGTCACCTCGGGCCGGTCCAAAAGCCTGGCGGACCCGTTCCTTCCGGAAAAGCCCGAGGATGTGGCCCGCCTGAAAGCGCTGCAGGACCCCATCCATCAGGCCTTCATCGCACATGTGAAGGCGCGGCGTGGTGCGCGGCTTGATGAATCGGCCGATCTCTTCAACGCCGATATCTGGGTAGGTGCCGGGGCGGTCCGTGTCGGCCTTGCCGATGGCCTGGCCCATCTCGTGCCGAAAATGAAAGACCTGTTCGGCGACAAGGTAAGGCTGGTACCCTATGGCCAGCGCCGGTCGCTTCTGCAGCGGTTCGGGGCGCAGATCGCCGGGTCTGCCCTGTCCCAGGTCGAAGATCGCGCCGTCTGGGCGCGGTTCGGCCTTTGACATGCTGGTAAAGACCATCCTGCTGTTCCTGCTTGGCATGGTGCTGATCGCCATGATCGGTCGGGCCTTGTTCCCGAATGCGGCGCGTCGGCTGGTGCAGCGGCGGTCTGTGGCGCTGAAGCCCGGCACCTGCCCGCGCTGCGGCAGCTACATCATCGGCACGGGCCCCTGCGCCTGCGGCGCATCCCGGAGGGAACCGTGACGCCATCGCGCGCGGCGCCGAAACGTGCCCTGGTGACGGGTGCGGCGCGCCGTCTGGGCCGGGCCATGGCCCTGGCGCTGGCCGAACGCGGCTATGACCTTGCCATCCATTATGCCGGATCGCGGGACGAGGCCGCGGCGACCGTTGCCGAAATCCATGCCCTGGGCCGCAAGGCTGTCGCGCTGCAGGCAGACCTTCTGGTGGAAGCCGAGGCCGAAGCGCTGGTTGCCCGCGCGGCAAGCGGGCTGGGCGGCCCGCTGACGCTTTTGGTGAACAACGCGTCAATCTTTGAATACGACACGCTTGCCAGTGCGACGCGCGAAAGCTGGGATCGGCACATCGGTTCCAACCTGCGCGCCCCTTTCGTGCTGACGCAGCAGTTTTCCGCGCAGGCACCAGCGGCCTTGCGGGACAACGCGGACGAGCCCGCAGCACAGGCGATGGTCCTGAACATGATCGACCAGCGCGTCTTCAAGCTGACGCCGGAATTCATGACCTACACCATCGCCAAGATGGGCCTTTGGGCGTTGACCCGCACCGCAGCGCAGGCACTGGCCCCCGATATCCGGGTTAATGCGATCGGCCCCGGACCGACGCTGCGCGGCGCGCGGCAATCGGAAGGCCACTTTGCGGATCAACGGGCGGCAACCATCCTGCAGCGCGGCGCGGACCCGTCCGACATCGTCGCAGCCATGCGATACTTTCTGGATGCACCGGCCGTGACCGGCCAGATTCTATG
This sequence comes from Rhodobacter sp., assembly GCA_020250445.1. Classification (GTDB taxonomy): domain Bacteria; phylum Pseudomonadota; class Alphaproteobacteria; order Rhodobacterales; family Rhodobacteraceae; genus Aliitabrizicola. Next base: position 17,393 of record JADCEF010000096.1, on the reverse strand, counting down.
TGTCGACGGGGGCCAGCATCTGGTCTGGCGCACCGAAGATGTGCTGGGCGTGGAATAGGTCATCGACGGCCCGGGCACCGTCGTTCCGCAGAGCTTCGAGAAAAGTTTTCCACTTTGGGCCCGCACATCACACAATCGTTCCAATTCCCCCATGAAAATCAGGGATTTGCCAGACATCACAAAATAAAATAATAAAAAACAATGGGTTGCAAAAATGCCTAAAAATCAGGCAAAGCAGCGAACGTGTCAGAATCCAAGGAAAATTCCGGCCTTTCGGAATGTTTTGCGCAGAGTTATCCACAGAAATCGTGGACAGGTTTCTTCTTGCTCATCCGCATTTATCGTTGCAGGCAAGACCGGGAATCGGTGAATTCCAGAAAGGATGGGTCCACCGTGCAGGCAGAGCAGGGAGCCACGCCCAAGGCACCGTCCGGGCACACAGTCATTCAAGGCTATCTCAAGACGATAGACAGCTCTCCCGGCGTCTACCGCATGCTCGATCCTGTGGGCACAGTGCTTTATGTCGGCAAGGCACGCAATCTGAAGGCGCGGGTGTCCTCCTACGCGCGGCCGTCGGGCCATTCCGGCCGCATTGCCCGGATGATCGGCGAAACCGCGTCGATGATGTTTCTGACGACGCGCACCGAAACCGAAGCGCTTTTGCTGGAACAGAACCTGATCAAGCAGCTCAAGCCGCGCTACAATGTGCTGCTGCGTGACGACAAGAGTTTTCCGGACATCCTGATCGCCAAACACCACCCCTTTCCCCAGATCAGGAAACACCGGGGCAAACGGTCTGAAAAGGGTACCTATTTCGGTCCCTTCGCAAGTGCCGGGGCGGTGAACCGCACCCTTAACCAGTTGCAGAAGGTCTTCCTGCTGCGCACCTGTACGGACGCGGTCTTTGAAAGCCGCACGCGCCCGTGCCTTCTGTATCAGATCAAGCGCTGTGCAGCGCCCTGCGTCGGCAAAGTCGGGCGCGACGACTATACAACCCTGGTCGGGGACGCCGAGCTTTTCCTGCAAGGCAAGACAACCCGGGTTCAGGCCGATCTAGCTGCGGCGATGGCCGAAGCCTCTGCGGCGATGGAATTCGAACGGGCCGCCGCCCTGCGCGACCGCATCCGCGCCCTGACCCAGGTTCAGTCGGCCCAAGGCATCAATCCCAGGGGCGTCGCCGAGGCGGACGTCATTGCGCTGCATCTGGAAGGCGGGCAGGCCTGTGTCCAGGTTTTCTTCATCCGCGCCAATCAAAGCTGGGGCAACCGCGATTTCTATCCGCGCACCGGGGCCGGGGCGGAAGCGCCCGAAATCCTCGAGGCCTTTCTGGCCCAGTTCTATGACGACAAGGACCCGCCAAGGCTGATCCTGCTGTCGCACCCTGTCGAGAACGCGGATCTGGTGACCCAGCTTTTGTCCGACCGCGCCGGGCGCAAGGTGGAGCTGGCGGTACCCCGGCGCGGCGAAAAGGCCGAACTGGTGGAAAATGCCGCCCGGAACGCGCGCGAAAGCCTGGCGCGCAAGATGGCCGAAGGTGCGTCGCAAAACAGGCTTCTGGCCGGACTTGCCGAAGCCTTTTCCCTGGATGCGCCGCCAAAGCGGATCGAGGTTTATGACAACTCTCACATCCAGGGCAGCAATGCCGTGGGTGGCATGATCGTGGCCGGGCCGGACGGCTTTCTCAAGTCGCAGTACCGCAAGTTCAACATCCGGTCCGGCGCCGGGGCCAACAGCGACGATTTCGGCATGATGAAAGAGGTGCTGACCCGGCGTTTTGAACGCCTGCTAAAGGAAGACCCCGACCGGTCGTCAGATGCCTGGCCGGACCTGCTGCTGATCGACGGCGGCGCGGGGCAGGTCAGCGCGGTGGCGGAGATTCTGGCGGAACTTGGCATCGACGACATCGCCATGGTCGGTGTCGCCAAGGGCGTGGACCGCGACGCGGGCAAAGAGGAGTTTCATCGCCCCGGCCAGCCCCCCTTTGCGCTGCCCCATACCTCGCCCGTGCTGTACTTCGTGCAGCGCCTGCGGGACGAGGCGCACCGCTGGGCCATCGGCGCACATCGCGCCAGGCGGGCAAAAGCCGTCAGCGCGACGCAGCTGGATGACATTCCCGGGGTCGGGGCCACCCGCAAACGCGCCCTTCTGGCCCATTTCGGCAGCGCCAAGGCGGTTGGCCGCGCGGCAGTGGATGACCTGAAGGCGGTTGACGGCATCTCTGACACCCTGGCGCAAAGCATCTACGACTTTTTTCACGCAAGGGGCTGATCCGGGCGGACAGGCCGACGTCGGCCACTTCCCCGGGCCGCATTGCCATGCGCCGCCGCATATGAGATGCAGCCGCAGACCTGCCTCTTTGCCGCAACGGACCCCTTCCTTGATGCGCAGCCTTACGCCCGGACAATCCGGCCTTCTGCTTTTGCTGGCCGGAGCCGCCGCAGACTCGACCTCGGGCCTGTTCACCCGGCCGCTGCCGACCGACGGGTTCACGACCGCATCCGGGCGCGGTCTTGCCGCCTTTGCCTTTCTGTTCGTGCTGCTTGCAGTCCGTGACGGCAGGGGGACGCTGCGCGCCCTTGCAGGGGTTGGCGTCTGGGGCGTGGCCCTGGTTGCGCTGAACTCTGCGGGCATGGTCCTGAACATCCTGTCGCTGAGCCTGACAAGTGTCGCGAATTTCTTCATGATCTTCGCCACCGCCCCCTTCGTTGCGGCGCTGGGGGCCTGGCTGCTGCTGGGCGAACGGGTGGAACGTGCCACGCTTCTGGCCGCCATTGCAGGCTTCATCGGCATTGCGGTGATGATGTTCGCCGGTGCGCGTTCGGGGGCGGTCCTGGGTGACCTGCTCGCGCTGGTCTGCGTGTTTCTGTATGCGGCGGTTGTGCTTGTGCTGCGGCGCTGCCAGAGCGTGGACATCCTGCCCACGATCACGCTGACCGTTCTTGCCAGCGGCCTGCTTGCCCTGCCGCTTTCGGATTTCTCAATGGTCCAGCCGCAGGACATCGCCCTGTTGGCGGTCTTCGGCGCGCTGCAGCTTGCGATCGGCAATCTGCTGATCTTCACGGCGGCTACCCGGATTCCGGCGGCACAGTCGGGACTGCTCGGCATTCTCAATGCGGGCTTTGCACCGTTCTGGGTGTTTCTGTTCCTGCAAGAGGTGCCGCCGCCGACAACGCTTCTGGGTGGGGCGATCATTCTGGGGGCAGCCATCGCGCACCTTGTCTGGACGATTTCGGCCAGCCGCCCCGCGGCCTCGGCCCGCGGAAAGGCCTGACACCCGCAGCGGGACGGCGCGGCGAAGGGCCCGGTCCCGACGCGCGGCGCAGGGTTCCGGCGCAGTCCCCGTGGGTTTGAGTTATTTCAAGGCATTACGTGATGTTTTCTGCACGAAACAGTAGGCTGTCTTTGCGCTATTCCTGTTCCCTCGGCCCCTGTGATCGGATATTCCGGCATCATGAAATGGAACCTTCCCAATATCCTGACGATCCTGCGCCTGCTTGCCGCGCCCGGGGTGGCGGTGATGTTCCTGTACTTCAACCGCCCCCTGGCAGACTGGTTTGCCCTGACCCTGTTCATCACCGCCGCGATCACCGACTGGTTTGACGGCTATCTGGCCCGGCTCTGGAAGCAGGAGTCGAAGTTCGGCACCATGCTGGATCCGATTGCCGACAAGGCCATGGTGGTGATCGCGCTTTTGATCATCACCGGCTATTCCGGGATGAACCCCTGGCTGATCCTGCCTGCGACGGTCATTCTGTTCAGGGAAATCTTTGTGGGCGGTCTCAGAGAGTTTCTGGGCGCAAAGGCGCGGCTTCTGGCCGTCACACCGCTTGCCAAATGGAAGACGACCGCCCAGATGGTTGCGATTGCCATCCTGTTTCTGGGCACCGGCCTTGAACATCTGGAAGGGATCGCGCGCCAGGGCATGACGCCCGAGCAATATGCCGAAGCCGTCAGGGCAGGGGCGGCCGATCCGATCCGGTCCTGCGGTGCGCGGGGCTGTTCTTCGCTGGCAACGCTGGTGGGCCTGGTGCTGATCTGGATTGCCGCCGCCCTGACTTTTGTCACCGGCTGGGATTACTTCCGCAAATCCCTGCCCTTCCTGCGGGATGAGAGATGATCGACGTGCTGTACTTCGCCTGGGTGCGCGAACGCATCGGCCTGCCGCGCGAAAGGATCGCGACATCGGCCGTGACGGTGGCCGACCTTGTGGCAGAGCTTTCCGCGCAGGAAGACCGCTATGCGGCGGCCTTTGCCGATCTTGCCGCGCTGCGCGTCGCCCTTGACCAGGAGCTGTCCGATTTCTCGGCCCCGCTGGCGGGCGTGCGCGAAGTGGCCTTCTTTCCCCCGATGACAGGCGGCTGACATGCGCGTTGCCGTCCAGAGCGCGCCGTTCGACATCGGCCATGAAACGGCGGCCTTTGCGCAGGCAGCCGCCGGGGCCGGGGCGGTGGTGACCTTTACCGGGATCGTGCGTGATCTGGCAGGCGGCCTGACAGCGATGGAAATCGAACATTATCCCGGTATGACCGAACGGGCGATCCGGGACATCACCTTGCAGGCCGTGTCGCGGTGGGATTTGATCGATGCGCTGGTGATCCACCGCCATGGCACGCTGCGCGCGGGCGAGCCGATCATGATGGTGGCCACCGCCGCCGCGCACAGGGCAGGTGCCTTTGCTGCGGCGGACTTCCTGATGGATTACCTCAAATCCCGCGCGCCGTTCTGGAAAAAGGAAATCACCGCTTCGGGCGCGGCGTGGGTGGCCGCCACGGATCAGGACGAGGCGGCCCTGTCGCGCTGGTGACAGCGCGATGCGCACCGCAGACAGCGCAATGGCGGCCCCGAAAGGCCGCCCTCAGCCGGTCGCGACAGCAGCGGTCACTGATCCATGTAGATATGCCGTTCGGCCTTGGCGCCGGGATGGGTCACGGCCCCCCAGCGCGCCCCGCCCACAAGCTTGGCGAATTTCCACACCGCGCCGGTTTCGTACTGGGTCCGGCGCGGGCCGGCCCACTGCGCCTTGCGCGCGGCAAGCTCGGCATCGCTCAGCGCCACCGAAAGCGTGCCGGTCAGCGCGTTGATGGTGATGACATCGCCGTTCTTCAGCAGAGCTATCGGCCCGCCATGCGCCGCTTCCGGCCCGACATGGCCCACGCAGAAGCCGCGCGTCGCCCCCGAAAACCGGCCATCGGTGATCAGGGCCACCTTCTTGCCCATGCCCTGCCCCGACAGGGCGGCGGTGGTGGCCAGCATCTCGCGCATGCCCGGCCCGCCTGCGGGGCCTTCGTTGCGGATCACGATGACCTCACCTTCCTTATATGCGCGCTTCTGCACCGCCTCAAACGCCTCTTCCTCGGAGTCAAAGACGCGGGCGGGGCCGGTGAAGACCTGCTCTTCATCGCTCATGCCCGCGACTTTCACGATGGCCCCGTCGGGGCAGATGTTGCCCTTCAGGCCCACGACACCGCCGGTCCTGGTGATCGGGGTTTCGATGGGATAGATCACGCGGCCGTCGGCCTCTCGGGTGATCAGGTCAAGCTCCTCGCCCAGGGATTTGCCGGACGCCGTGATGCAGTCTTCGTGCAGCAGACCGGCCTTGCGCAACTCCTTCATCACCACGGGCACGCCGCCCACCTCGTACATGTCCTTGGCCACATACTGCCCGCCCGGCCGCAGGCTGACGAAATAGGGCGTATCGCGGAAGATGTCGCAGACATCAAACAGATCGAAATCGATCCCCGCCTCATGTGCAATGGCCGGCAGGTGCAGGCCGGCATTGGTGGACCCGCCGGTACAGGCCACGACGCGGGCCGCGTTTTCCAGGCTTTTGCGCGTGACGATATCGCGGGCGCGGATGTTCTTTTCGATCAGCTGCATCACCGCCACGCCCGAGGCATCGCCATACTGGTCGCGGCTTTCGTAAGGGGCCGGTGCCCCGGAGGAATTGAGCAGTGCAAGACCGATGGCCTCAGAGACGCAAGCCATGGTGTTGGCCGTATACTGCCCGCCGCAGGCCCCGGCGCTGGGGCAGGCGACCCGTTCCAGAATATCCAGTTCGGCGTCCGACATGGTGCCTGCCTGATGCTTGCCGACCGCTTCGAACACGTCCTGCACCACCACGTCGCGCCCGTTCAGCTTGCCCGGCAGGATCGACCCGCCATAGATGAACACCGAAGGCACGTTCAGCCGCACCATCGCCATCATCATGCCGGGAAGCGATTTGTCGCAGCCCGCCAGCCCGACAAGGGCATCATAGCAATGCCCGCGCATGGTCAGCTCGACCGTATCGGCAATCGCATCGCGCGAGGCAAGCGAAGAGCGCATGCCTTCATGGCCCATGGCGATGCCGTCGGTGACCGTGATCGTGGTGAACTCGCGCGGGGTGCCGCCGCCCTTCTTCACCCCCATCTTGACGCTTTGTGCCTGCCGGTTCAGCGCGATGTTGCAGGGGGCCGCTTCGTTCCAGCAGGTGGCCACGCCGACCCAGGGCTGGTGGATTTCCTGTTCCGTGATCCCCATTGCGTAAAAGTAGCTGCGGTGCGGTGCCCGCGACGGGCCTTCCGTCACATGGCGGCTGGGCAATCTGGACTTGTCGAAGCGCTGGCTGGTCATGGTATCCTCCCGGGGTCTGGCTGATCCAGCCAGATAAAGGGCGCAGGCGGTCCGGGCAAGCCGGGAATGGCCGGTCCGTCCCCGGATCAGACATCTGTCCTTGTGGCCAGTGTCTTCCCGGCATCCGGCTGCGCCTTTGCCGCTGCCCTTGCATCTGTCATCCGGCTGCGGGTGAAATCCAGCGCCCGGTTCACAAGCAGCACGTCCAGCATGTAAAGCACCAGCCCCGTCACCAGAAACAGCACCGCGCAGACGAAAAGTGTTTCGACCGCCGGTGTCAGCTGCACCTTCGTCTGCGCATCCAGGAAAAGGGTAATGACCGCAAGTGCCAGAAAAAGCGAGGCGACGGTGCAACTGAACACCGCCCAGCGGATCCGGTTCGCCCGGGCAAGGTAGAACAGCAACTCTTCTTCCAGCCGGATGTCCTGATCCGTTGGCGACCTCAGCGATGTTTCCAGCATCCGGCAGCGATCCACGATCCGGTTCAGCCGCGTGTCGATGATCAGCAGCGTCGTGCCGATGGCCGACAGCAGAAACACCGGCGACAGTGACGCCGCGATCAGCGGCGAAAGCGTGGAATACATCGTTCCGGTGGACATCGGTTTGCTTCCTGTCCTGGGGCTGCTTTCCGCAATGACCGGCAGGATAGCGCGATGCCGGGTAAAAGGCACCGTGCAGAAAGCACGGTGTGACCATGTTTCGCCTGGCCGGGCCGGGGCAGTCCGGTGATGCAAACATCCCACCCTTCCGAATTGCATTTCCCGCCCCCCCGGCTTATCTGCAAGGCCAACCGCCGTGACCAAAGGGCATCCCCCCGCGATGAACTGGATCTCGAACTACGTCCGCCCCAAGATCAACTCGCTGTTCTCGCGCCGCGAAGTGCCCGAGAACCTGTGGACGAAATGCCCCGAATGCGGGACCATGCTGTTCCACCGCGAATTGTCGGACAACCTGTTCGTCTGCACCGGTTGCGATCACCACATGGCGATCAGCCCGCGCGCCCGCTTTTCCGCGCTGTTTGACGGCGGCATCTTTACCGAGGTGAAGGTCCCCGAACCGCTGGCCGATCCGCTGCATTTCCGCGACCAGAAGAAATACCCCGACCGCCTGAAGGCCGCCCAGAAAGCAACCTCGGAGAAAGAGGCGATGCTGGTCGCCGAAGGTGAAATCGGCCGCACCCCCATCGTGGCCGCGGCACAGGACTTTGCCTTCATGGCCGGCAGCATGGGCATGTATGTCGGCAATGCCGTCATTGCCGCCGCTGAACGGGCCGTGAAGCTGAAACGCCCGCTGGTGCTGTTTTCCGCAGCCGGCGGCGCGCGGATGCAGGAAGGCATCCTGTCCCTGATGCAGATGCCGCGCACGACGGTCGCGGTGCAGATGCTGAAAGAGGCGAACCTTCCCTACATCGTCGTGCTGACCCATCCCACAACGGGCGGCGTCACCGCATCCTATGCCATGCTGGGCGATGTGCAGATTGCCGAGCCCAACGCGCTGATCTGCTTTGCCGGTCCGCGCGTGATCGAGCAGACCATCCGCGAAAAGCTGCCCGAGGGCTTCCAGCGCGCCGAATACCTGCTGGACCATGGCATGCTCGACCGCGTCACCCACCGCAAGGCACTGCGTGACGAGTTGATCATCCTGACAAGGATGCTGATGCAGCTTCCGCCTGCCGTGCGGGGCGACCTGCCTGCACCCGGACCCATCGCGGCACCGGAACCCGCGGAACCGGCCGGGGTCAAGGCGTGACCGGCACGTCGGATGCCATTCTTGAGCGGATGATGACGCTGCATCCCAAGGTCATCGACCTGACGCTGGACCGCGTGCATCGCCTGCTTTCAGCACTGTACCATCCCGAACGCCGCATTCCGCCGGTCATCCATATCGCCGGGACAAATGGCAAGGGGTCGACCCTGGCCATGATCCGCGCCGGGCTGGAGGCGGCGGGTCAGCCTGTACATGCCTATACCTCGCCGCATCTTGCCCGGTTTCACGAACGCATCCGGCTTGCGGGAACCCTGATTTCGGAACCCGCGCTTGCCGCCCTTCTGGACGAATGCGTGACCGCCAATGGCAGCGATCCGATCACCTTCTTTGAAATTACCACCTGCGCGGCCTTTCTGGCCTTTGCCCGCACCCCGGCGGACTGGACGCTGCTGGAGGTGGGTCTGGGCGGGCGGCTGGATGCAACCAATGTCGTTGCGGCCCCGCGCCTGACCATCATCACCCCGGTCAGTCTGGACCATCAGCAGTATCTGGGCGAAACGGTGGCCGAGATTGCCGGCGAAAAGGCGGGCATCCTCAAGCGCCGGGTGCCCTGCATCGTCGGGCCGCAGACCGACAAAGGTCTGGCCGTGATCGAAGCCCGCGCGGCCCGGCTGGGCGTGCCGCTGCTGGCGCATGGTCAGCACTGGCACATCGGCGAAGATCGCGGGCGGACGATCTATCAGGACGAAAGCGGTCTTGTGGACCTGCCCCTGCCGAACCTGCCCGGTCCGCACCAGATCCAGAACGCGGGTGCGGCCATCGCGGCCCTGCGCCATCTTGGGTTTGATGCAGCGGTGTGCGAAGCCGCCGTCACGCAGGCGGTCTGGCCCGCCCGGATGCAGCGCCTGCGGCAGGGTCCGCTGGTGGCGGCGGCCCCCCGGGCCGAGCTTTGGCTGGACGGCGGCCATAACCCCGCCGGGGGCGAGGCGCTGGCCGCCACGCTGGCGCGGATGCCAAAACGCCCGACACATCTGATCTGCGGCATGCTGAACACCAAGGATATCGGCGGCTACCTGCGCCCGCTTGCCCGCCGCGCCGACAGCCTGACGGCGGTGTCCATCCCGGGGGAAAAGAACACCCTTCCGGCAGAAGAGACGCAGGCAGCCGCCCGCGCCGCAGGGCTGTCCGCCACAACGGCCGGCAGTGTTCAGGAAGCGGTGGATCGCATCGCCGGTGCCGACCCCGAGGCGCGCATCCTGATCTGCGGCTCGCTCTATCTGGCGGGCCAGGTGCTGCGCGAAAACGGCTGATCAGGGCTGCAGCAATCGCACCTGCGTCCGGGCCGATTGCCCGGTTGCGTCGATCACCGACAATGTGACAAAGCCCGCGCCCGGCAGGTCCAGCAGGGTGTCGCGCGCGCGCGTTGCCACGGCGACGGGCCGTCCATCGGCCAGCCAGGTGAAGGGGGCCTTGCCGCCCCCCACCCGCACCAGCAGCGCGCCGTCCACCAGTTCCACCTGCGCCCCGTCGGGGGGAAAGGCCACGCTGGGGGCATCGGCGGCCTGAAAGGCGGCGGTGCGCGGGCGAAAGCGCTGCAGCGGGGCAGGCAGCTGTGCGTTCGACACCAGCAGCGTTGCGGGCGGCGGCGGGGGCAGCGGATCAAGCTGCGGTTTCAGCCGGTTGAAGGCCTGGAACAGCACAGGGGCGGCAAGTTCGCCGCCAAAGGCCCCCGGCACCGGCGAGCCATCGGCCCGCCCCATCCAGACGCCAATCACATGACGCCCGTCAAACCCGATCGCCCAGGCATCGCGGTGCCCGTAACTGGTGCCGGTCTTGTAGGCCAGACGGTTCTCAGGCGCGCCGGGCGGCGGCGGCAGACCGGACAGGATGTCGGCCACCTGCCAGGCCGCCGTCGCCGAAACCAGACGGCCCCCCTCGGTGCCGGTGCCTGTCACCCGCAGGGGCAGCGTCACGCCCCCCCGCGCCAGTGCGGCGTAAAGCTGCACCATGTCGTTCAGCGTCACGCCCACCCCGCCCAGCGCCACCGCCAGCCCCGGCTGGTTTCCCGGGATCGCCGGGTTGACCCCCGCGCGGCGCAGCCCGGCCAGAAGCCGGGCCGGGCCCATGGCATCGGTCAGGGCGACGGCAGGGATGTTCAGCGAAAGCTGCAAGGCCTCGCGCGCGCGGATCGTGCCGTGAAAGGTGCGGTCAAAGTTCTGCGGCGCATATCCGCCGAAATCTGTCGCGCGGTCTTCCAGCAGCGTTTCGGGATGCGCCAGACCCTCGTCAAAGGCCAGCGCATAGATCAGCGGTTTCAGCGTTGAACCGGGCGACCGCAGCGCCGAAGTCATATCGACAAAACCCTGCCGTGCATCGCCGGTGTAGGCCGCCGACCCGACCGAGGCCAGCACCTCGCCCGAGCGGTGGTCTGCAATGACGATCGCCACCTGCAGCGCCTCCGGCCGGGCGGCCACGGCCTCGGCCGCCAGCGTCTCGATCTTTGCCTGCAACCGGGCGTCCAGGGTCAGGTGATGGCGGCGCAGCCCCGGGTCTGCCGCCCGCATCCGGTCCGCCAGGTGCGGGGCCAGGGCGGGAACCGGGCGGCGACGGTCCGGCACGGCTTCGGTCCGCGCGGCTGCGGCCTGATCGGCATCGATCAGGCCCGCACCGACCGCCCGGTGCAGCACGCGGCTGCGGGCCGCTTCGGCCCGGTCCGGATGCCGGTCCGGGCGGCGGCCCTCGGGCGACTGCGGAATGGCCACCAGCAGGGCCGCTTCCGCTGGTGTCAGGCGGCGCGGTTCCTTGCCGAAATAGGCCAGCGTTGCCGACCGGACCCCTTCAAGATTGCCGCCAAAGGGTGCCAGGTTCAGATAAAGCCCAAGGATCTGCTGCCTTGACAGACGGCGTTCCAGTGCCAGGGCCACGCGCATCTGACGCAGCTTTCCGGAAACCTGCCCGGTTCCGCCGTTTTCCAGAAGACGGGCCACCTGCATCGTCAGCGTCGATCCGCCTGACACCACGCGCCCGTTCCAGGCCGCCTGCACCGCCGCCCGCAGCAGCGCGCGCAGATCAACCCCGGAATGGACATGGAAACGGCGGTCCTCATAGGCGACCAGCATCGCCAGATAGGCGGGATCGACCGATCCCTGATCCACGGCCAGCCGCCAGCGGCCGTCTTCCACCTGAAAGGCGCGCAGCAGCACGCCATTGCGGTCCAGCACCTCGACCGAAGTCTCGGGCAGCAGCGGCGGCAGCACGGTTGCCGCCACCCAGCGGTCCGCCGCATCCCGCGCAAGGGCGGCCAGCCACAGGCAGGCTGCCAGCGCCAGAAGCCAGCGCGCGCGCATCACTCGGTCACGGTCACCACGCCCGCGTCGCTGCGCGCGCGGAAACTGGGGCGATACATATCCTCCACCGTGGCTGCCGGGTGATGGAACGTGCCGGGCGACACGGCGCGCACGATATAGCCCAACTGGAACGGCGCGGGATCCGACCGGTCGATGGCCGTCAGAAAGCGGTCCTGCCGGAATTCGGAATGGGCAACGTCCGATTGCAGGTCAAAGGCATCCAGCCCGGTCAGGTCGCCGCCCCGGATCAGGTTCGGGTTGTCAATCTCGAACCCTGCAGGCAGCGGGTCACTGACGATCAGCCGCGCCGCGCCGGATGCGAAGGGCGTCACCTTCAGCACGGTCAGCAGCCGGGTTCCCACCGGAACGCTGGCGACATCGGCAGGCTGGCCGTCCAGGGTGTGGTAGCTGCGGGAAATGGCATAGCCGTTGCCCCCCGCCGGTTCCGGTTCGGTCGGAATGCCAAAGGCGGTGACGGTCAGCATGGCATCGCGTGCGCCGGTGTTGGTAACGACAACCGGCTGCGCCGCATCACGGTTCAGCACGCGCACCAGCGGGCCATCGGCCGGTGCGCCGTTCAGCGTGATCCCGTCGGCAGCCTGTGCCGCAACCAGCGCATGGGCGGCCAGAAGCGCCCATGTCGCTTCCTGTGTCGAAAGCGTGCCGCCGCGCGCGGCAATGCGGGCGGTCAGCGCATCCTGGTCCACCACCGTCGAACCGGCCTCGGCAGACAGGGCCAGCAGCGCGGCGGCATCGCGCAGATGGGTGCCGAAATCGGCACGAAAAAGCTGCTCCGCCTCGTCCAGAGGCAGCCCGTTCAGCAGGGTGGCCGCCCGCGCGAACATGGTATCGGCCCGCGTCTGATCGCCATAGCTGGCCAGCGCCACCCCCAGCTGGGCGGCTGCAATGGGCGTGCTGAACGCATCGCCCTTCACATCGGCGTAGTAGCGCAGATCGCCGATTGCCGCCGCACCCTCACGCGCAAGCACCATCAGCTGATAGGCCAGCGCCTCGCCGCCCGTGTCGAAATCGGGGGTGTAGTTCACCTGATTGCGCAGATTGTCCAAGGCGGCGCGGAAGGCAATGTCAGGCACCGCAATCCCCTGCGCCCGCGCGCGCGACAGGAAATCGGTGACAAAGGCATCAAGCCAGGGGTCGGACGACCCCGGCCCCCACATGCCGAAGCTGCCCTGGGACGACTGGTTTGTCAGGATCTTGCCGATCGCCTGATCGATCCGGTCACGGATGTCTTTGGCCTGATCCAGCCGCATGAGCTGCGCCATCTCGTCAAAGTAAAGCAACGGCAGGGCACGAGAGGTCAGTTGTTCGGTGCAGCCAAAGGGATAGCGGTCCAGCGCCGCCAGCAGACCGGGCGCGTTCAGCCGTGCCAGTGGGCCGACCGCAAGCGTGGCCAGCGCCGAATCGGGATCAAGGCCGGCAAAGGCATTCCGGTCAAAGGTAAAGCTTTCTCCCGGTGCCAGGGTAAAGCGGCTGGTGCGCGCCAGTTCGGGGTCGTTCACCTGAACCGGAACCGTCAGAACCTTGGTCAACTGGCGGCCATCGGCGGTGGTCAGGGCCACGGTGACCGTCTGGTTGCCGGTCTGCCCGGCCGTGACGGGAACGGAAATCACCTGCTTGCCCTTGTCGGCCAGATCAAACCCCGGCGGCACGGGGCCAAGTTTCAGCCCCTTTGACGAAACATCCAGCCCCATGCGGCCCGCGGGGCCGTCGGCATGAACAAACTCCAGCAGCAGGCGGCTTTGATCGCCCGGTGCCAGAAACCGGGGCAGGCTGGCCGTGACAACCACGGGGTCACGCACCAGCACATCGGCCTGTACCTGCCCGACCCCGGTCTTTGACCAGACAACGGCCATGACGCGGACAGTCCCGTTGAATGACGGCAGGTCAAAGCTGACATGCGCCTTGCCGTCCTTGCCCACCGCCACCGGGCCGGTGAAATAGGCGACAAGCTCTTCGGTGGGCGGCGGGGCCTGAAGCCGGGCCTGCGCGCCCGAATCGCCGCCCGACCGGATGGTGCCTTCGGCCCCGTTCAGCCCGTCGATCAGACGCCCGTAGATGTCACGGATACCGACCCCCAGCCTGCGCTGGCCAAAGTAATGCGCCGACGGATCGGGGGATTTGAACGCGGTCAGGTTCAGGATGCCAAGATCGACGGCGGCAATGGTCGCATAGGCCACTTCGCCCGGCTGGCCGCCCTTGACCGTGACGGCAATATCCAGCGGTGCACGCGGGGCGGCTTGCGCCGGGACGTCGAGCGAAGCCACAAGTTGCCGCCGGCCCGGATCAACCGCCGCATGGGCCAGCCCCAGCGCCCGGGCCGGGTTGCGGCCCGCCGCCACATCCATCGGGCGCAGCACCGAAACGGTGACATAGGCCCCCGCCCCCCAGTCATCGGTCACCGGCAGATCGATCAGGTTCTCACCCCCGGTCACCTCCACCGCCTTCATCGCAATAACCCGGTCAGACAGAACCGAAATCAGCGCCGTCCCGGCCGCGCGCGGCACCAGGCGCAGCCGCGCCGTCTCGCCGGGCCGGTAGGCCGCCCTGTCCAGCGACATTTCCAGCGTGTCGGGTGTGCGCGCCACATCGGCGGCGGCGAACCATCCGGCGCTGAACCCGGTGGAAGAGGCGGCCGTGCCGCCCCCCGCCTGTTCCACCACCAGTTCATATTCGCCCCAGCCGACCCTTTGCGCGATTTCGGCAGATTCCCGGCCCAGCATCGCCTGGCCCGCGCCCACGCGGGTGCGGAGTGTCACCGGTTCCCACTGCCACTGGCCATATCGCTGATACCATTGATAGCGGGTATCGATCCGGTTCACTTCCCATGTCACCGCCATGGGCACCGGCGTTTTGTCCGGCCCGACCGCCAGCAGCGAAAACCGCGCCTCGGCCCCTTCGCCCAGCACGCCCTGAAACAGCGGCCTGATCCCGATCATCGGGGCGGACGGGTGCAGCGCACGGATCACCTGGCGTTCCACCGGTCTGCCGGACCCTTCGGCAACCCGCAGGGTAAAGCGCGCCTCCAGCGGGCGTGCCGGATCCTCGATATCGGGCAGCCTGACCGTGACATCGGCATGTCCGGCGTCATCGGTGCGAAGCCCCGCATCCAGCGTTGCCATCTGCGGCGAAAACGGCTGATCCGCGCGGCCAAAGACATAGCCCGGGAATCCGGCCAGCCCGGATGCCGCGCGCAGCAGCACCTCTCCCTCAACCGCCAGACCGGCACCGGGCGCCCCGAACAGATAGCGCGCGTCGATGGCAAGCACCGGTGCCCCGCCGGGCCGGATCGGGGCATCGGCCAGGGTCAGGCCGAAATCGATCCGTTCCGGCAGGAAATCCTCCACCAGAAAGGTGGTTGCGGCCAGGGGCGGTGCGTTCACATCCGCCAGCACCTCCAGCCGCCAGACGCCGCGCGGCGCGGTGCCCGCAACGGGAAGGGCAAAGGCATAGCCGCCCGCCGCACTGTCCTGCGACAGGTGTCGGGAATACTCAACACCGTCGGGACGTTTCAGAAGGGCGGTCAGCGGCAGCCCTTCGATGGCGGCGGCGGTTCCGTCGCGGGTCAGGGCGGTGGCAAAGACGGTTTCCCCGGCGCGATAGGCCCCCCGGTCCGTGGTCAGGAACACATCCACCGGCGGGGCGGCCTCTCTCCCCGCCACGCCGCGGTCGGACAGGTCGAATTCCGGGTCGGTCAGCGACAGGAAGGCAAGGTCATCCGTCCCGTCGCGCAGGGTGATCAGCGCGGGGGCCGCAGCGCCGTTGCCGCGCACGAGACCCGCATCGAACCGGGCATAGCCCGTTGCATCGGTGGTGGCGGTGCCAAGAACGGCGTTGGCGCGGCTGAGCAATTCCACCGTGACGCCCGCCTTGGCCCCGGCGGTTGCAAGGCTGCGCACGAACACATGCAGCCCGTCAACACCCGACAGGGTCGTGACCCCAAGGTCAGAAATCACGAACCATTGCCAGGCGGGCGGCGTGCTGTAGGGGTCCGTGCCGGGGACGGCAGCGCGCAAGGCATAGATGCCCGCAGGCAGGCCCGCCAGCGCCTGATCCATCGGCAGGCGGGTGGTGACATCGCGGTTCAGGTCCTTTGCCACATCAGCGGTGCCCTGCCACAGTTCGGCACCCAGGTTCCGGGCAAAGCTGTCTTCCGACCAGGGCTGGATCGGTTCGGAAAAGTAGCCGTCCTGAATGGCGCGCAGCATGCTGCGGTCGGAAACGGCGTACAGCCGCAGGTCCAGCCTGTCGGTGTTCACGGTCTCAACCGGAATCGACGCACCCCCTGCCTGCGGCAAGACATAGGTGCGCCCCGCAAAGCGCGCCGATGGCGTGCGGTCGCGGATGTACTGGGTGATGGTCACCGATTTGGCCAGCCTCTGCCCATCGGCCGCAGGAAGCCCCTCGCGGAAGGTCACGGCATAGCGCGCGCCATGCTGCACACCTTCCACGCACAACTGCCGCCAGCCGCCGGGCGCCACGGTCAGACCCGGGTCGGTCATTTGAACGAAGGCGGTGTAATCGACGCCCGTTTCAGCAAGGTCTTGCGAGAAGGTGGCGCAAAGGCGCGGGCGCGCACTGTCGCTTTGCACATCGGTTTCCACGATGCGAAAGCCGTATTTGCCGATGGCATCTTCCAGCAGCCGCCCCGTGTCGTCGCTCGGTTGCAGGCCTTGCGCCAGCCGCAGCGCCTGAAGGGTATCGCCCCCGCGCCCCACGGCTTCCAGTGCCTGACCCAGCACGACCAGAACCCTGTGGCGCTGCGCCGCGCCGGAAGACCGCAGATAGGCATTGGTTGCCGCTGAAACAGCGCGGTCGCGGAGATATTGCTGCGCCTCGCCCGCCGGCTCACCGGCCGCAAGCAGCAGGCGCGCATAATCGGCCCAGTCATCGGGCGCGTCGTTGAGGCTCAGCGCCGCCACATCGAACCCGATGTCCGGTCCGGCACTTATGCCATATTGCACTTGCTCTTCTGCCGTCAGCTTGCCGGTGGCACGCAAATCCGCCAGTGCTTCGGCCTGAAGCCGGGCTTGATCCATATCGGCATCGGTCAGAAATGCCAGTTCCGCCCGGCGTTGCGGTGCCTCAGCCAGTACCTTCGCATCGGTGCGCGCGACCGTGCCGGAAACGGCCCCGTCAAAGGGCACGCTTTGCAGAGACCCGGTTTTCGGAAAGCACGACCCGTTGGTGCTGTTGAAGGTGAAGGCGGTGCAGCGGGCATCGGCAAGACAGGCGCGTTCGCAGGCGTCAAGGGTGGTGTCGAACAGGCTGGAAAGGTCCCCCCCGGGAAGATCAACCCCCTCGGTCAGGATAACCCGCCGCTCGGGCACAGGCGATTGCTGGCCTTCGGCGGGGCCACCGATGACAAGGGCAAGGGAAAGCAGCGCGGTCGCGCTCAAGGTCCGGGCAATGACACACATCCGAGTCACCCTATCGTGCTGATGGCCGATGCTGTCACGCCGCGTGGATCCCTTCAAGGCAAACCATCCGTTTGCAGCCGGTCGTCATGAGGGTGCTGAAACAGCAATCCGGTCGCTGGCCGGGGGCTTTGGGCCCCCGGCGGGACAAGGGGCAGCGTGGCGCTGTGGCAGGGGCGATGGCCCCTGCCATTGAAGCGGGGGCGTGGCTGTCGTCAGTTCGGGCGGGAACAGGAAACGCATCGCGTTTCCCCGCCCGCGCGGGACAGTGCCCTGTAGACCGGCAGGTCCG
>JADCEF010000095.1 GCA_020250445.1 Rhodobacter sp. | reverse complement strand
GCCGGTCTGCAGGGCAAGGTCCCGAGCGGGCGGGGGAAACGCGCTGCGTTTCCTGATCCCGCGCGGAGGGATGTTCCTGTGTATTGTACGATGCCCGGTCGCTCTAGCAGGGGCCATCGCCCCTGCCACAGCGCTGCGCGGGGATCAGGGCCGGCCGGGGGCCCAAAGCCCCCGGCCAGCGCCCGCCCCGCCACCGGCGGGCGCTGGCCTCTGTCTTTCCCGGACCCACCGGTCTACAGGGCACCGTTCCGCGCGGGCGGGGGAAACGCGGCGCGTTTCCTGTTCCCGACCGCTTGGAACAATCCCTTTCCCCGGACCGGGAAGATGTCCCGGCAGCCTGACAGCCGGCACCCTTTCAGCACCCCGCTCATGTCGGGCGGGCACTGGCCGGGACGGGGACGGTGATCGAAAGGGCGCAGCGGGTCGGAGCCCTTTCCTTTGCCCGCCACAACTTTGTAACAATTATATGACATTTGGCGGATGGGCGTAAACGGTCTATCCTGCCCCCGGGCAAACCGACAAAAGGATATCCGCAGATGGCGCAGACACCGAAAACCCCTGCCGCCCCGCGCAAGGCAGGCGTGGCCAAAGCCGCCAGACCGCCGGCCGAACCGGCCGTCGCAGCCGCGCCAGGCGCTGCGGCCAAGCCTGCAGCGAAGGCTGCGGTTCCCAGAAAGGCCGCTGCAAAGTCGGCACCCCGCGCCGATGCAGCGGCAAGTCCGTCCCCCGAAGCCCAGGTTGCTGCGGCAGCCTCGGCGCTGGTCAGCGCCGTGGGCGAGACCTTTGCCCTGCGCAAGAAGGATCTGGTGGATCGCGTCGTGGCGGCATCCGGTGCCAAGAAAAAGCAGGTCAAGGACATCGTTGCCCACACGCTCAAGGTGCTGGGGGACGCGATGGGGAAGGGCGAGCATCTGAACCTGCCGCCGTTCCGCCAGGCAAAGAAGGCAAGCGGTGCGGACGCGCCCGCCCGGCCGGGTAAGGCGGCGGCCAAGGCGGCAAAGCCGCTTGCAGAGCCGGGAAAGGGGCGCTAAGAGGCCGCGCATGGGTGATTAGCTCAGTGGTAGAGCGCTTCGTTCACATCGAAGATGTCAGGGGTTCAAATCCCTTATCACCCACCATGGCCCAGCTTGTTGACCCTGTACGGCTGTGGTGCCGTTCCCGGTTGGCACGGCGTTTTTGGTGTCTTCGCGGAAATCGATGCAACATCTGTCAGCGGCTGCAGGCAGGGCAAGCCGCCTGGTCCTGACGGCCGCATGCCGATGCGCCGCCCCTGTACCGGAAGTGGCCAAGGCGAACGTCCCGGGCATCCGGGGCGGTGACACCGGCCGGTTCGCCATTGGCATCCGGCGCCACAGGTGCGATCTGGAACCTTTGGTCCGGTCGCGCGCCTTGGCCCCCAGCCTTTGGTTTTGCCTGGTTCCCTTCTGGCCGCCGAAGTGGAAAAAGCATTCGGTAAGGGGCTTTCCTGTGGTGCCGTGATGCCGTGTCTGGCGCGGGTCGGAACCCGTCCGGGGGGCGGGCCAGGAATTGCCCTGTCAAACCGGCCCTGCCGGGCGTAGTCTGGCCGCCGACTGTGCCGGGCCGCGTCCGGTTGATCGGTGCAAGAAAGGTCCGCCATGCCCCGTCTTTCCCTGCTGTCTGTCACCTTGGCCGGCGCGCTGGCGCTGGCGGCCCCTGCGTGGTCCTTTGTTGCGGTCAACGGGTTGATCGTGCAGCCTGAGGGCGAGGGCACCTTCAACGTGCCCTTCAGGGGGCTGGCGGGTGATGCGGATTTCTGGTGCGCGGCGGGCGATTATGTGAACAATTTTCTGGGGATGCCGGGCGGCACCCGGATTTTCCGCCTGTCCGAACCGCCACGGCAGCAGGGGCAGGGCATCCGCTTTTCGCTGAGTGCGGAAGGGGCGTCCGCGAAGTCCGGGCTTTCGATCTTCTCGTCGGACGGGCCGCCGGGCAGCGTCAGCGCGGCCATGGCCTTTGCCCTTTGTCCGCCGCGGTTCTACCCTTTCGGATTCATGGGTCTGTTCCGCTGAGACCGGCCCTGGCACAGCCAGACAAAACCAACAGAACAAGAGGAATTCTTCATTATGCTGCGCCATCTCATTCCCGCCGTCCTTGCCCTTGGGCTGACCGCCGTCCCGGCTTCGGCCTGGCTCAGCCGGAACAATCTGGTCGTGGTGCCGGAAGGGGGCAACACCTTCAACATTCCCTACCGCGGCAGGTCGGGCGACAACGAATTCTGGTGCGCGGCGGGAGACTACGTGCAGAATGCCCTGGGCCTGCCGGGCAGTACCCGCATCTGGCGCCTGTCAGAGCCGCCGCGCCGCCAGGGCGAGGGTATCCGGTTTTCGCTGAGCCCCGAAGGCGCCGCCTCGCGCACGGGGCTTGCCGTGTTCAGTTCCGGCCCGGCGGGCAGCGTGCTGGCCCTGACCGCCACCGGCGTCTGCCCGCCAAGATCGGGGCGGTTCAGCACCAACTGACCCCACATCTTGACCCGAAGGTTACCCCTACCCAAACTGTTGCGGTTGGCCTATAGTCCCTGTGGATAAGCAAGATCAGCCACCGAGGGAGGGGCGATGCGCTGCCCGTTTTGCGGAAACATCGACACGCAGGTAAAGGATTCGCGTCCCGCCGAGGATCACGTCTCGATCCGGCGGCGGCGCTTTTGTCCCGCCTGCGGCGGGCGGTTCACCACCTATGAGCGCGTGCAGCTGCGCGACCTTGTGGTGATCAAATCCAACGGCAGGCGCGAGGATTTCGACCGGACCAAGCTGGAACGGTCCATCCGCATCGCGATGCAGAAACGCCCCATCGAACCCGAACGCATCGACCAGATGATCTCGGGCATCGTGCGGCGGCTGGAAAGCATGGGCGAAACCGATATTCCGTCCAAGGAAATCGGCGGGATCGTGATGGAAACCCTGGCCCGGATCGATACCGTTGCATATGTGCGCTTTGCCAGTGTTTACAAGAACTTCCAGGCTGCAGACGATTTCGACAGGTTCGTTTCGGAACTGCGCCCGCAGGGCCAGACCGACGAGTGAGCGCCGAAGACGACCGCCACATGCGCCACGCCCTTGGGCTTGGCGCGCGCGGGCTGGGCAACACCTGGCCCAACCCCGCCGTCGGCTGCGTCATCGTTCAGGGCACGCGCATCGTCGGGCGCGGCTGGACGCAGCCGGGGGGGCGGCCCCATGCCGAAGCCATGGCCCTGGCGCAGGCCGGGGCGGCGGCGCGGGGGGCCACGGCCTATGTCACGCTGGAACCCTGCGCCCATCACGGCAGGACACCGCCCTGCGCCGACGGGCTGATCGCCGCCGGTCTGGCCCGCGTCGTCACGGCCCTGCAGGACCCTGATCCGCGCGTCGCGGGGCAGGGGCATGCGCGCCTGCGTGCCGCCGGTCTTGCAGTGACCGAAGGGGTCGGCGCAGACAGCGCCCGTGCGGCCCACGCCGGATACCTGCGCCGCGTCCTGCAGGGACTGCCCGCGGTGACGCTGAAGCTGGCCACGACCCTGGACGGGCGCATCGCCACCGCATCCGGCGAAAGCCGCTGGATCACCGGGCCTGCGGCGCGCCGCCATGTCCATGCCTTGCGGATGACGCATGATGCGGTGCTGGTGGGGGCGGGCACGGCGCGGGCCGATGACCCTGACCTGACGGTGCGGGACCTTGGGGCGGCGCACCAGCCGCTGCGCATCGTGATGGACACCCGTCTGGGGCTGTCGCCCGACAGCCGCCTTGGCCGCAGCGCCGGGGCATCTGCGGTCTGGCTGTGCCACGGGCCGCAGGCACCGGAGCGTGCCCGCGACGCCTGGACGGCGCGGGGGGCGCGGCTGATCCCCTGCGCGCTGGCCCCGGACGGGCGGGTGGACCCGGAGGACGCCCTGCGCCGTCTGGCCGGGGCGGGGCTGACGCGCGTGTTGTGCGAGGGCGGCGGGCAGCTGGCTGCGGCCCTGATCCGCGCCGGGCTGGTGACAGAGGTTGTGGCCTATGCCGCCGGAAAGCTGATCGGGGCCGAGGGTCTGGCCGCCCTGGGGCCGCTTGGCCTGATGCGGCTGGACAGCGCCCCGTCGTTTGATCTGGCCGAGACCGCCCGCCTGGGGGATGATGTGATGACCCGCTGGACCCGCAGGGCCTGACGGCGGTCGCGCAGGACTTGCAGGCGGGCGCGCCCGGGGCTACCTCGGGGCCGCAGCCAGGCAGAAGGGGGCGGTCATGTTCACCGGCATCATCACAGACATCGGCACTGTCCTTGCGTTGCACCGCCAAGGCGACCTGCGGGCGCGAATCGGCACCAGCTATGACGTGGATGGCATCGACATCGGTGCGTCCATCGCCTGCGACGGGGTCTGCCTGACAGTGGTGGACCTTGGCCGCAGCCCGCAGAACTGGTTCGAGGTCCAGATTTCCGGCGAGACCCTGTCCTGCACAACGCTGGGGGGCTGGGTTGCGGGCCGGCGTGTGAACCTCGAGCGGGCGCTGCGGGTGGGTGACGAGCTGGGCGGGCATATCGTGTCGGGCCATGTCGACGGGCTGGCACAGGTGATCGGCATCCGTCCCGAAGGTGACAGCCTGCGCGTGACCTTCCGCGCGCCGCAAGCCCTGGCGGGGTTCATCGCGCCAAAGGGGTCGGTTGCGCTGAACGGCACCTCGCTGACGGTGAACGAGGTGGACGGGACAGACTTCGGCATCAACTTCATCCCCCATACGCGGCAGGCGACGACATGGGGCGATGTCGCCGAAGGCGACGCCGTGAACCTGGAGGTTGACACGATGGCGCGCTATGTCGCGCGGCTGAGGGAATGGAACGCCTGACCGGTCGCCCCCGCCGGATGCCGCAACTGTCCGGCTTGCGGGTGTGGTGCGGCGGCCTGAACCCCGGCCGAGCCGCCCTGCACGGGCCCTGCTGCGGCTGACTATGGCCTTCCGCCGCGCCGCGCGCTAACAGGCAGACAAATCCGGAGCGCTGCCATGACCAGAACGACACGAACGGAATATTCCGACGCGATTTCTTCGGTGGAAGAGATCATCGACGACGCCCGCAACGGCCGCATGTTCATCCTTGTCGATCATGAAGACCGCGAGAATGAGGGCGATCTGGTGATCCCGGCGCAGATGTGCACACCCCAGGCCATCAACTTCATGGCCATGCACGGGCGCGGGCTGATCTGCCTTGCCATGCCGGGGGCCCGTGTCGATGCGCTGGGTCTGTCGCTGCTGAGCCCGAAGAACTCCAGCCGGCACGAAACCGCCTTCACGATGTCGATCGAGGCGCGCGAAGGGGTGACCACCGGCATTTCGGCCGCAGACCGGGCGCTGACCGTGGCTGTGGCCATCGACCCCACCAAGACGGCCGCCGACATTGCCACGCCGGGGCATATCTTTCCGCTGCGCGCCCGCGACGGTGGCGTGCTGGTGCGGGCCGGGCACACCGAAGCGGCGGTTGATGTCAGCCGCCTGGCCGGGCTGAACCCTTCGGGTGTGATCTGCGAGATCATGAACGAAGACGGCACCATGGCCCGGCTGCCGGATCTGGTCAGCTTTGCGCAGAAGCACAACCTGAAGATCGGCACGATTTCCGACCTGATCGCCTATCGCCGCCGCCATGACAACCTGGTCAGCGAAAAGGCCGTCAAAAGCGTGACCTCGGCCTATGGCGGCGACTGGATGATGCGGGTCTTTGCCGATGAGACGCAGGGTGCCGAACATATCGTGCTGACCAAGGGCGATATCACCACCGGCGCGCCGGTTCTGGTCCGGATGCATGCGCTGAACCCGCTGGAAGACGTCCTGGGCATCAATCCGCAGCACGCGGGCGAGCTGCGGGGGGCGATGGCGGTGATTGCCGCCGAAGGGCGCGGCGTGGTTGTGCTGTTGCGCGATACCGCGATGAAGCTGGTCATGGATGACGCGGTGTCGCCCCAGACCCTGCGGCAATACGGGCTGGGTGCCCAGATCCTGTCCTCGCTTGGCCTGTCGCAGATCACGCTGGTCTCGAATTCCAGGGCCCCCAAGGTTGTGGGACTGGAGGCTTATGGCCTGACCATCACGGGCACCCGCCCCATCCCCGGGGTCTGATCCATGGCCGCACTGGAAAGCCACCATACTCTGCCGCTTCCCGCTTTTGACAGGCCGGTCCGGCTGCTGATCGTGGTTGCCCCCTATTACCGCGATATCGCCGACAACCTGATCGCGGGCGCACGGGCAACCGCCGCCGCCTGCGGGGCAGAGGTGGAGCTGATCGAGGTGCCGGGGGCGCTGGAGGTGCCCACCGCCATCGCGATGGCCGAACGTATGGCCAGGTTCGACGGCTATGTCGCGCTTGGCTGCGTCATCCGGGGCGAGACGACGCATTACGACACGGTGTGCAATGACAGCTCGCGCGCCCTGTCGCTGCTGGGCCTGCAGGGGGCCTGCATCGGCAACGGCATCCTGACCGTGGAAAACCACGCCCAAGCGGCCGTGCGGGCGGACCCGGCGGGGCAAAACAAGGGCGGCGGTGCAGCGGCGGCGGCGCTGCATCTGGTGGCGCTGGCGCGGCGGTGGTCGGCCCCCAGGGGTGGCCTTGGCTTTCGCCCGGCAGGGGGCAAGGCATGAGCGGCAGGCCCGACAGGCGGCGGATGAAATCGGCGGCCCGCCTTTATGCCGTGCAGGCGCTGTTCCAGATGGAATCCTCGGGCCAGACCGTGGAATCCGTGACGCGGGAGTTCGAGACACACCGGTTCGGGGCCGTTTATGACGGCCAGGAGATGGCCGAGGGTGATGTCGATCATTTTCGCGGGCTGATCGACCATGCCGTCAACATGCAGGCCCGGATCGATCAGATGACCGACCGCGCGCTGGTGGCGAAATGGCCGATCAACCGGATCGACCCGGTCCTGCGCGCCCTGTTCCGCGCCGCCGGGGGCGAAATGCTGGAAACGCCGACCCCGCCGAAGGTGGTGATCACCGAATTTGTCGATATCGCCAAAGCATTCTTTCCCGAAGGCAAAGAGCCGAAATTCGTCAATGCCGTGCTGGACCATATGGCGCGCGAGGCGCGGCCCGAGGCGTTCTGACGGACTGGCCGGGTGCTGCAAGCAACCCCTCGCCTGCCCGGCGGGAAAGGGCCCCGATCCGGGGAAGGTGGTTGCCGTTCCGGGCAGATCAGGAAACGCGACCTGCGTTGCCCCCGCCCGTGCGGGACGGTTCTACGCAGACCGGCAGGTCCGGGAACAACGGCAGGCCAGCGCCCGGCCCGGCGGGGGCGAAGCGCCCGCCGGGGGCGGGGCGGGCGCTGGCCGGGGGCTTTGGCCCCCGGCTGGTCAAGGGTCAGCGTGGTGCTGTGACAGGGGCAATGGCCCCTGCCATTGAAGCGGGGGCAG
>JADCEF010000094.1 GCA_020250445.1 Rhodobacter sp. | reverse complement strand
CCGGGATCAGGACCGGCCGGGGGCCCAAAGCCCCCGGCCAGCGCCCGCCCCGCCCTCGGCGGGCGCTTTGCACCCGCCGGGTCGGGCGCTGGCCTCTGTCCTTCCCGGACCTGCCGGTCTACAGGGGACCGTCTCGCGCGGGCGGGTGAAACGCGGGTCGCGTTTCCCGTTCCCGCCCGGACGGGCGTGTCCCCTTCCCCGGACCGGCAAGAGTGTCCCGGCCGCCCATGCGATCGCAGCTCTGCTTCAGCACCCTGCTAAAAGTCCGTCGGCGCGCCACCTTCCTGTTTGCGTTTCGCAACAAAGCGCCGCAACTCTTCCTGGTGGTCGCCGTTCATGTCCGGTGCCTCGAACTCGGCCAGGATCGCCTTGTAGATGCGATGGGCGCGCTCGGGCGTCCAGACGGCACCATCGCCTTCCCAGGCCTCGAAGTTGCGCCAGTCCGATGCGAAAGGCGCGTAGAAGGCAGTTGAATAGCGGTCCTGCGTATGCTGGCAGCCAAAGTAATGCCCGCCGGGACCCACCTCGCGGATCGCGTCCAGCGCGATATCCTCTTCGGTTGTCGCAAAGGTTGCCTCTTCGAAATAGCGCTGGATCATCTGCAGCACTTCGCAGTCCATCACGAATTTCTCCGGGCTGGCGATCAGGCCGCCTTCAAGCCATCCGGCCGCATGATAGACGATGTTGGTGCGCGACTGCACGGCGGCCCAAAGGCTGTTGGAGGTTTCCCACATCGCCTGCCCGTCCGGCACGTTGGCAGCGCAGACACCCGAAGACCGCAGCGGCAGCCCGTAGTACCGCGCCAGTTGCCCGGTCATCTGGGTCGCGCGCATGTATTCCGGCGTTCCGAAGGCCGGTGCCCCCGATTTCATGTCCACGTTCGAGGTGAAGGTGCCGATCGCCACGGGACAGCCCGGATTGATGTATTGCAGCAGCGCAATCGCCGAAAGCCCTTCCGCCAGTGACAGCGCCACGGCCCCGGACATGGTCACGGGCGCCATCGCCCCCGCCAGGGTAAAGGGCGTCACGATCACCGGCTGGCTGCGGCGGGCCAGGCGCATGGCCCCGTCCAGCATCGGATAGTCGTGCTTCAGCGGCGAGACCGAGTTGATGTTGGTATACATCCGGGGCCGGGCGTTGAATTCCTCATGCGTCAGCCCGCCTGCAATGCGCGTCATTTCCATCACGTCTTCGACGCGCTCGGCGCCCAGCGAATAGGCATGCACCACCTTGTCGGTCAGCGTCAGCTTTTCGTACAGGCAATCAAGGTGCCGGATGGACGGATGGATGTCGATCGGCTCCACCGGGTAGCCGCCGGCCACATGGATGCAGTTGAAATACTGCGTCAGCTTCATGAATTCCCTGAACGTCCCGAAATCGCCGGACCTCTTGCCACGTTCCAGATCCCAGGCATTCGGCGGGGAGGAAACGTTGACAAACACCATATGCCTGCCGCCGATGATGACCTCGCGGTCGGGGTTGCGCGGGGTGATCGTGAAGCTTTCCGGCGCGGTCTTCAGCATGTCCGTCACGAAATCCTCGTCCATGCGGACATTCGTGCCGTCAACCCTGCAGCCGGCCTTTCGCAGGATGTCAACCGCTGCCGGGTTGAGAAACTCGATCCCGATTTCCTTGAGGATCCGCATGCAGCCCCGGTGAATGGCCATCACGCCATCCATGTCCAGGGGTTCGGTCGGGCGATCGGGGTTGACGGGAATGCGCCAGGGCATCTGATCGATCGCGGCGGTTCCGGCGCGCTGCTTGTTGCCCGCACGGCCCCCTGCGCGGCGTCTGCGGCCTGAATCCTCGGTCATCGCTGGTCCCCCGGCATTACGGTCACGTCCCCAGGCTGCAGATTGACCGAAGGGACCCCCGAATGGGAACCTGTTTTCCGACGCAGACATGTCGTTTTTGTCGCGCCACCCTGACAGGCGCCGTCATCCGGCGCGTCGGGCATCGATCCAGCCGGGCAGCGCCCCGATATCGGGCAGCACAGCTTCAGCCAGCGGAGCCAGGTCTTCTTCCGTCGCAATTCCGGTCAGCACCGCGACGGGGCGCATCCCCGCAGCCCTGCCCGCCATCAGGTCATGCCTGCTGTCGCCCACCATCAGCACGCGCGCGGGGTCCAGCCCGGTCTGCGCCGTAAAGGCCAGCAGCATCCCCGGACCCGGCTTGGCCCCGTGACCGGAATCATAGCCGACCACCAGGTCAAAAAACCCGGCCACGTCCTGTGCCAGAAGATGGGCCCGGGCCGAAGCCGCGACATCATTTGTGGCAACCCCAAGCCGCAGGCCACGGCTTCGCAGCGCCTGCAACAGCGGGCGCAGCGGAACCGCCGGGACCATCTGGGAAGCGCCGGCAAGCCGGTTCAGCCGGGCCTCCAGCCCGGTCAGGCTTTGCTCCGGCAGCAGGGGCAGAAGGATATCGGCAATCTCGGCTGTCGAGGCGGCGATCACCGGACTGTCGGCAAGGAAATCACCTGTCGCGCGATCGAAGCGAAGCACATCGGCCAGGGCCGCGGCATGACCGGGGTCGGTCGCAAGTTCCGCCAGCACCCCCTGCACCCAGCCGCCCCAGCTTCGCCGGAAATCAAACAGGGTTCCATCCTTGTCAAACACGATGCCGTCGATCATTTCCGCCCCCTGTCACCGGTGCGGGCACGGTGGCCCGCGCCGCCGGGGAATGCAATCCTTGCCCGGGTCACGTCCAGTGCCCGGCCTGACCGCCGGAAAGAAAGGCCCGCGCCGTCAGCGGTTCGGTGTACCTGTGCCCGGTTGCCTCGCAAAAGGCGATCACCCAGGCATCATCGGTCAGAAGAAAATCAAGGACCGACGCCAGAAAAGCCTGATCCCCGGCCGCAGCAGACATATCCGCAAGCGATGCCCCGCTGGCCGCCAGAAACCGGGCCAAAAGCGCATCATCGCCCGCAAGCCAGCCAAGCGCCTGCAAAGCCAGAAGTTCGGCGGCGTCTTCCCGGGATGGCATCCTGAAAGCCCCCTGCGCAGTGGCGGTTTCCGAAAAGGATTCCTTAACCAATCCCGCGCAGAGTGAACGCAAAGCAAATGCAGGTAAAGCAAGCAACCATGGCGGGCCGGATCCTCATCATTGACGACGTGGCAACGAACCGCATCGTGCTCAAGGTCATGCTGACCGAGGCGCGATATGACGTGCTGGTGGCGGAAGATGCCGCAACCGGCCTTCAGCTTGCGCGCAGCCGGCTTCCCAACCTTGTTCTTCTGGATGGCAACCTTGCCGGACCCAGGGGCGCGGCAACCCTGCGGTGCCTGCGGGATGACCCTGCCACGGCCGGCATCCCCGTGATCGTGATGCTGGCCCGCAATGATCCGGCATCCCGCCTTGCCGCGCTGGAGGCCGGGGCGGATGACGTGATGGCCAAACCGATGGATGAACTGCGCCTGCTGGCACGGCTGCGCGCCCTGCTGCGTTCCTGCGGCGTGACGGAAGAGATGAAGGCGCGGGACGCAGCCCTGGGCCCGATCGGAATGACCGAAGCGCCCGGCAGCTTTGATCGGCCCGGTCTGGTGGCGCTGGTCGCGGAAAAACCGGCACAGGCGGTGCAGCTGCGCAGCGCCCTTGCCCGGCACATGACCGACAGCCTGGTGATCCAGACGCGCGATGCCGCGCTTGACATCGCTTCGGAACCGGCCCGGCCTTGCCCGGATGTCTATGTGATCGAGGCAGACCTTGCGGCCAAAGGGGACGGTTTGCGCCTTATGTCGGATCTGCGAAGCCGCAGCGACACACGAAACACGGCGGTTTGCGTCCTGCTGCGCGCGCCGTCCGAAGGCGAGGCGGCGATGGCCTTTGACCTGGGGGCGGATGATGTGATCGACGCGGGGTCTGATCCGCGCGAAGTTGCCGTTCGGCTGCGCCGCCTTCTGGACCGCAAGCGGCGCGATGACCGGCTGCGCGCCACTCTGAGCGATGGATTGCGCCTTGCGGTGATCGATCCGCTGACGGGTCTGTTCAACCGGCGCTACGCGCTGGCGCAGCTTGGGCGGATCGCCGACCGCGCCGGGCAGGGCGAAACCGGCTTCGCCGTGCTGGCCATTGATCTTGACCGGTTCAAGGCGGTCAATGATGCCTTCGGCCATGCCGCCGGCGATTGCGTGCTGGTCGAAGTGGCCCGCAGGCTTTCCCTCAATCTGCGCGCCGGTGATCTTCTGGGCCGGATCGGCGGTGAAGAATTTATCGTCGCCCTTCCGCAGACCACGTTTGCCAGCGCCCTGGCCCTGGCCGAACGGCTTTGTGCGGCAGTTGAATCGGTGCCGGTGCGCATCGATGCGGTTACTGCGATCCCGGTCACGATTTCCATCGGTCTGGCCGTGTCGGGGCAAAGATCATCCCCGGAGGGGGGGGAACCCGTCACGGCCGCCCTTGCCCGGGCCGACCGCGCCCTGCTGCGGGCAAAGGCCGACGGGCGCAATCAGGTGACAACCGACCGGACCGCCGCATAGGCGGTCACTCGGCGGGTGCAGGGCGCTGATTGCGCTGGCCGCCGCGTGCCATCATCTCTTCCAGACGGTCGGCAAAGCGGGCCCGGTCATCGGGGGACATGGCGATGATGTGATCGGCCAGCAGACGCTGGCCCAGATCCAGACGTTCCTGCCCGCGCTGCCGAAACCGGTCGAACGCCGCGCGCAGGTCGGCCTCCTGCAGCGGCTCGGTGCGCAAGACCTGCAGCAGGGTCCCGACCTCGGCGCGCATCATGTGGCGCATGGTCCGGGGATCGCCCCCGTCCCGCAGAAAGGCGCGGCGCAGGTCCTGCCGGTCCTGCGGCGACAGCGCGTCCGAGAACGGGCCAAAACCGATATCGCGCACATCCGGCCGGCCCCGGTCCCCGGCCCCGCGCAGGGCCGCGCCCCCCAGCATCCCCACCACGCCAAGATTGACGGCAAGCGATACCGCCAGAAGCACCTTCATCCAGCGCGGCGCACCCGACGGTCGCACAGGGCCGACCGGGGGCTTGGGTGTATCGGTCATCTCATCCCTCCAGCCCGAAGGCATCAAGCGACGGGATCAGTTCGATCGCCCAAGGGCCCGCATCCGCCGCAAAGGCTTCCCGCAAAGTCAGGGTCAGCGTCAGGACCGGGGCCGGTTGCGCGAACCCAAGCCACAGGCCCGCCAAAGCGGCCGTGGCCAGCCCGGCCAGAACGCGATGGCCGCCCATGGCGGCTATCCAGCCCGCCCATGGCCGCCGCCCGGCGGGGATCGGGGCCGGTTTGAACCCGGCCTGAACAGCATCCGCATCCGCCGTGATCCGCGCGGTCAGACCGGCCGAAGGGCTTGGGCGCCCGGCACGCGCTGTTGCGAAAAGACCTTCCAGATCCGTATCCTGCATCTCAGTCCCCGTCTTCGAATCCAAGCTCTGCCCGCCGTCCGGACAATAGCGCGGTCAGCCCCTTTTTGCCGCGCGCGACCAGACTTTCGACCGCTTCCACCCCGATGTCCATCACTGCGGCAATCTCCGGATTGGTCAGGCCTTCGATGTGGCGCAGCACGACGGCCTGCCTCTGGCGGTCCGGCAGGGCCGCCAGCGCCCTGTCCAGGGCCAGCATCCGGTCCGCCTCGATCAGCCGGGCGACAGCGCCGGGCGCGGCATCTTCGGGCTCTGCCACCTCTTCCAGCCCGCGCGGCCGGGATTTGCGCAGCCGGTCCAGACACAGGTTCGACGCAACGCGGTACAACCAGGTCGATACCCTTGCCCCGCCCTGCTGCCAGCCGGGGGCCATGCGCCACAGCCGCAGCATCGCCTCCTGGGTCACGTCTTCCGCCTCGGTCCGATCAGCCAGCATCAACGCGGCAAACCCCAGCAAGCGCGGGGTCAGGCGCAGGGTCAATGCCCGCGCCGCCCACGGATCCCCGTTGGCATAAAGGACAAGCAGAGCCTCATCCGAAACGTCCGAAAGGGCATCCAGGGCCATGGGCATCGTGCCTGCGCTTTATCCTGCTTTCGCCGGTCCTGCAAAGGCTGCACGCCCCGCCAGGCGGGGCGTGCAGGCCGGATCAGTCGCCGCCGCCGCCGAACCAGCCGTCCATGTGCCCCTGACCGTCGCCGCCGTGCCCATGCCTGCGCTTGCCCTGCATCCTGTCGCGCATCTGTGCCTGCATGGCCTCAAACTCGGCCTGCGAGATGGCTTCGTCGCCATCGGTGTCCAGACGGTCGAACATGCGGTCCGGCATCGGGCGGGCAGTCAGTTCGGACACCGTCAGCATCCCGTCGCCATCGGCGTCCATCTCTGCCACCATGCGGGCGGCCCGGTCATTTGCCCGCTCGGCCATCCGGGCCATCTGCAGGGCGGCAATCTCGTCAACGCTGAGCTTGCCGTCGGAATTGGCATCTGCCGCCGCCACACGGGCCGTGCGCGCCGCCGCGATCTCGGCCTTGGTCACCTTGCCATCCTTGTCGGCATCAAGGGCTTCAAAATCGAACATCGGCCCGGCCCCGGGGCCGCCCCCCATCATGCCCTGCCCGTCCATGCCCATTCCCATCCCGTCCTGCGCCTGCGACGGCAGGGCGACCAAAAGCCCGATGCCGAAAACCGCAGCCAGTGTCGTGCCCGTCAGTGCCTTGGTCCAGTTCATCACAGTATCCTTGTTGTCAGCGGCCCTGTGCCGCGATCCATGCCTGTCAAACGCGCGAGGCCGCCCTTTCCGTCGCCGGTTCCGGCAGAATCTTGCGACATCGCGCCGCAAGGCGGCCCGGCCCCTCTACATTTCTGCGCCAGGCGTCTAGACAAGGCGCAGAGCGACAGGCGGACCCCAGAATGAACAGCCAGAACATCCCGCAGGACGATGCGGATCGCCCGATGCGGCCCGCCCTGCTGCGCGGCTGGCGCCGGCGCTGCCCCAGTTGCGGGGCCGGCCCGCTGCTGAGCGGCTATCTTTCGGTGCGCGATGCCTGCCCGGTCTGCGGCGAAGATTTCCATCACCAGCGCGCCGATGATGGCCCCGCCTATCTGACCATCCTGATCGTCGGCCACCTGATGGCCCCGCTGATCCTGTGGAGCTTTGTGCGCTTTCGCCCCGATCCGCTGATCCTGGCGTCAGTCTTTTCGGTCGGCGCGGTGGCCCTGTCTTTGTACCTGCTGCCCCGGCTGAAGGGCGTTCTGGTTGCGATCCAGTGGGCGCGGCGCATGCACGGGTTCGGGGCCGGTGGTTGACGCCCCCTTTCCCGTTCGAGACGCGGCAACCATCGTGCTGATGCGCGGCCAGGGGCCGGACCCCCAGGTGCTGATGGGCCAGCGTGGTGCCGGTGCCGTCTTCATGCCGTCGAAATATGTCTTTCCCGGCGGCGCGGTTGACGCGGGCGATGCGCTGGTTCCTGTGGGGCCTGCCCTGCATCCCACCTGTGCCGCGCGGCTTGCCGCGTCAGGTGCCCCCCCGGCAGGCGCGCTCGCCGCCGCTGCCATCCGCGAGCTGTGGGAAGAAACGGGCCTCGCCCTGGGGCGCCCGGGTCAGGCCGCGCTGCCGCCCGGCTGGGCCGGCTTTGCCGCGCAGGGCCTTGTTCCCGATGCCTCTGCGCTGCGCTTTTTCTTTCGCGCGATCACCCCGCCCGGCCGGACGCGCCGCTTTGATGCGCGTTTCTTCCTGGCCGATGCCGCGCGCGTCACCGGCGACCCCGATGATTTCTCTGCGGCGTCGGATGAGCTGGGGCATCTGCACTGGTTGCCGCTGTCACAGGCACGCGACCTTGACCTGCCCTTCATCACCGAAGTGGTGCTGGCCGAAGTGGCGGTTCTTGCCGGCACCGAAGGCCCGCCCCCGCCCGTACCCTTCTTCGACAACTCCGGTCCTGTTCCCGCCTTCCGCCGGATCGGATGATCAGGTTGCCCTCACGATTGCGACGGTGATCACCGACGGACCTGTCCACCCGGTCTGTCAGATGCCGGGCCCGCAGGCCACGATCCTTGTCATTCGGCAGGGACGCGGGCCGGGGCGCTGTCCGGCCCGGCGGTGGCCGGTTTGGGTGGCCACAGCGGATGCGGCACCGGGTCTTTCGCACGCAGAAGATAGCGGGCGAAAATTTCGGCATAGGACCGGTAGAGGTAGCCCTCGTTCCGGCGCAGGTAATGGTCGCGGTTGGCGCGGTAGGTGGCGGGCAGCCGGTACCAGGGCACCGTGGGGTGCATGTGGTGAACCACATGCAGATTGTTATTCAGAAACAAAAGCGCCAGCGGCCCCCGGTCTTCGATGATCACCGTGCGCGCGCGCGCGGCCTCATGCGCGCGGTGTTCCAGAAAGGTCCGGATTTTCAGCAGGCTGTAGCCCAGATAATTGGCCAGAAGATAGGCCCAGACCGGCATGGATGCGACGCCAAGCAGCCACAGACCGATCAGGGCCACGCCTGCGGCATGCAGTGCCCAGGCCCGCGCCACGCCGCGGTCCCCGGCGCGGGCAGCGGCCAGATCGCTGACGGCAAGATGCCAGGTCCCGATCGCCGGGCCAACCAGCATGCGGCCCAGAAGCGTGTTGTTGATCTGATAAAGGGCGCGCAGGGGGCGCGACATGCGGGCCCAGACCGCCGGGTCCTGATAATTCGACTCCGGGTCATCATAGGGGTCGGTCAGGGCCGGATCATGATGATGCGCAAGATGCAGATCGCGGAACCGGCCATAAGGCACAGCCAGGTTCAGCGCAGGGAAGACCAGCGCCTCGTTCAGCGCGCGGGACCGGAACGGGTGGCCGTGCAGCACCTCATGCTGCAGCGACGAAAACTGCGCTATCGCCACCGCGGCAAGCCCGACCGCCAACGGCAGCCAAAGGGATGCGGCAAAGGTGGTTGCCAGGATCCAAAGCAGGTATGTGGCGACAAGAAGAAGCAGGGTCGGCCATTCCACCGCAAAGTCGCGCCGCACCTTGTCCCCCCGCAAACCGAAGCCCTTGGTTGTTTATCACTTGATCCGGCGATGCGGAATCTGGAAGATCGGCAACACACTGTCACCATTTGTGATAAGAATCATCAGATAATGGAAAAAATGGACAAGCGCCTTCGGGCTGACCTGTTTCGCGCCAGGCTGGCGCAGGCCATGGCGGCGCGGGGCGTGACGCAAAGCGCCCTGGCGCGCCGGATCGACGCGGACCGGTCCACCATTTCGCAGCTTCTGGAGGCCGGGTCGGCCCGGCTGCCCAACGCACAGATTGCGGCAGAGGCGGCTGCGGCGCTGGATGTCACGTCGGACTGGCTGCTTGGCCTGTCGGACCGGCCCGAACAGCTGGACCGGCTTATGGCGACGGCCCTGACGCTGTGCGAGGCACCCCGCGCCCTGATTGATGAGGCCATCTTCGGCTGGCACCAGGAGGCGGCGGGCTACAAGATCCGGCATGTTCCCGCCACCCTGCCCGATATGGTCAAGACCCGGGCGATGATGGAATGGGAATATGCCGCACAACTGGGCCCAGACGCGCAGGAGGCGATCAGCGCTTCGGATGCCCGGCTGGCCTGGATGCGCAACGCCAGGTCAGACTACGAAATTGCCCTGCCGCTGCACGAGCTGGCCGCCTTTGCGCGGGCCGAAGGCTATTATGCCGGTCTGTCGGCCGACATCCGGCTGGGACAGATCGACCGAATTCTTGATCTGGCCGAACGGCTTTATCCGGCCATGCGCATCTATCTTTATGACGCCCGCCAGACCTATTCTGCGCCGATCACCGTGTTCGGCCCGATCCTTGCCGTCGTGTACCTAGGCACCACCTATTTGGCGTTCCGCGATGCGGAACGGGTTGCGGTCTTGTCCCGGCAGTTCGACGGGCTGATCCGCGCGGCCTGCGTGGGTGCCCGCGAGGTGCCCGCGCACCTGCGCGCCCTGCGCGACGCCATCGGCTGATCACAGCTTTGCGGCCACATCCTCGGGCACGTCGAAATTGGCGGTCACGGTCTGGACGTCGTCATCTTCTTCCAGCGTGTCGATCAGCTTCATCAGCCTGGTCGCCGTTTCCAGGTCAACATCCGTCCGGGTCTGCGGCTTCCAGATCAGCTTGGACTCGGTGCTTTCGCCCAGCGCCGTCTCCAGCGCCTCGCTCACTTCCGCCAGGGCCGTGTCGGCGCAGTAAATCCAGTGGCCGTCCCCGTCGGACTCCACGTCGTCTGCCCCGGCCTCCAGCGCTGCCATCATCACCGTATCGGCATCGCCGACGGTCGCGGGATAGATGATTTCCCCCACACGGTCGAACATGAAGCTGACCGAGCCCGTGGTGCCCAGATTGCCGCCGTGCTTGGTGAAATAGCTGCGCACGTTGGACGCCGTGCGGTTCAGGTTATCGGTCATCGTCTCGACGATGATCGCGATGCCGTTGGGGCCGTAGCCCTCATAGCGGATTTCCGTGTAATCCTCGGCATCGCCGCCCTGCGATTTGCGGATTGCGCGGTCGATCACGTCTTTCGGCACGGATGCGGCCTTGGCCGCCTTGACCGCCAGACGCAGACGCGGGTTCTTGTCGGGGTCGGGGTCGCCCATCTTGGCGGCGACGGTGATTTCCTTTGCCAGCTTCGAGAACATCTTGGACCGCAGCTTGTCCTGTTTGCCCTTGCGGTGCTGGATATTCGCCCATTTCGAATGGCCTGCCATGACCCGTCTCCGGAAGTTGCGCCCCTTTGTGATCGGGCTTGTCTATATCAGCCGCCCCTTTGCCCGCAACCCCGCCGCCCTGCAGCCCTGCGGGCCTGCGGGCCTTGCTTGCCCCGACGCCCGCCTTCGGCTAAGGCACCTCCCACAGCGGCAGGGGGCGCGGCATGGCGGGCGAAAAGGCAGAACGGCGGCCAAGGGCGGAAACGCCCAAGGGGTTCCGTGACTATTTCGGCGCGGATGTGACCGAACGCAAGGCCATGCTCGATGCGATTGCCGCCGTCTATCACCGCCACGGCTTTGACCCGCTGGAAACATCCGCCGTCGAAACGGTGGAGGCGCTGGGAAAATTCCTGCCCGATGTCGACCGCCCGAATGCAGGCGTCTTCGGCTGGCAGGAGGAGGATGGCGACTGGCTGGCGCTGCGCTATGACCTGACCGCGCCCCTGGCCCGCGTGGCGGCGCAATACCGCAATGACCTGCCCAGCCCCTACCGGCGCTACGCCATGGGCCCGGTCTGGCGCAATGAAAAGCCGGGGCCGGGCCGGTTCCGGCAGTTCTACCAATGCGATGCCGATACGGTCGGCAGCGCCAGCGTGGCAGCAGATGCCGAGATTTGCGCCATGCTGGCCGACGCGCTGGAAGCGGTGGGCATTCCGCGCGGCGACTATGTTGTGCGGGTGAACAACCGCAAGGTGCTGAATGGGGTGATGGAGGTGGCGGGGGTGCTTGACCCCGCCGACCCTGCGAAATTCGCGCATGAGAGGGGGATCGTGCTGCGCGCGATCGACAAGCTGGACCGGCTGGGGACGGAAGGCGTACGGGCGCTGCTGGGTGAGGGGCGGCGGGATGAGTCGGGCGATTTCACAAAGGGCGCGGGTCTTGGCGAAGAGCAGGCAGGGATCGTGATGGGGTTCATGGCCGCCAAGCGTGACACCGGGGCGGAAACGGTTGCGCGCCTGCGTATTCTTGCAGGGCCGTCTGCCTTGGGCGTCGAGGGCGTGGACGAGCTTGAAACAATCGCCTCGCTCCTCGC
Organism: Rhodobacter sp.; assembly: GCA_020250445.1. Classification (GTDB taxonomy): domain Bacteria; phylum Pseudomonadota; class Alphaproteobacteria; order Rhodobacterales; family Rhodobacteraceae; genus Aliitabrizicola. The sequence continues at coordinate 12,731 of JADCEF010000094.1, read as the reverse complement.
CGCCCAAGGCTACGGCTCCGACCGGATCGTCATCGACCCATCTGTCGTGCGCGGCCTTGGGTACTACACCGGCCCGGTGTTCGAGGCCGAACTCACTTTCACAATCCCCGACGAAAAGGGCCGCCCCCGTCAGTTCGGCTCGGTCGCGGGCGGGGGGCGCTATGATGATCTGGTGAAGCGCTTTACCGGCCAGTCGGTGCCCGCCACCGGTGTTTCCATCGGGGTGGACCGCCTGCTGGCCGCCCTGCGCGCCAAAGGGCGCAGCGCGGGCGACAGCGCCGGGCCGGTCGTGGTGACGGTGATGGACCGCGACCGGATGGCCGATTACATGGCCATGGCCACCGAGTTGCGCGGCGCGGGCCTAAGGGCCGAGGTCTATCTGGGCAACCCGAAGAATTTCGGCAACCAGCTGAAATACGCCGACAAACGCGCCTCGCCCGTGGCCGTGATCCAGGGATCATCCGAAGCGGAAAAGGGCACCGTCATCCTGAAGGACCTGATCCTTGGCGCGAAAATCGCCGCCGGGGCCAGTCTGGAGGAATGGAAGCAGCGCCCCGCCCAGGTCGAGGTGCCCCGCGCCGGTCTGGTGGCTGCCGTGCGGCAGATGCTGGCCTGACCCGTGCCGGACCGCCTGCCAGACCGCGCCACCATCCGGGCCGAGGCGGACAGGCTTTATGCCGCGCTGACGGAAACCGGCGCACAGCCGGTCGAGGCGGAGATCCTTCTGCCCGCCGGGGCGCTGCTGGACCTCTACGGCGAGGATATCCGGGCGCGGGCCTATGTCACGCAGGACCCGATCCGGGGCGAGATGATGCTGCGCCCCGATTTCACGGTGCCGGTGGTGCAGATGCACATGGCCCATGGCGCGGAACCCGCACGCTACTGCTACCGGGGCGAAGTGTTCCGCAAGCAGGACCATATCGGTGCCCGGGCCAGCGAATACCTTCAGGTCGGGTACGAGGTTTTCGCGCGCGAAGACCCGGCCACGGCGGATGCCGAAGCATTCGCGCTGTTCCACCGCCTGCTGGCCCCGCTGAATCTGCGCCCGGCCACCGGCGACATGGGCATTCTGCTGGCCGCCGTGGGCGGCCTGAACACCACCGGCCGGCGCAAGGCCGCGCTTCTGCGCCATGTCTGGCGACCGGCCCGGTTCCGCGCGCTGCTGGACCGCTTTGCGGGCCGTACCGCCCTGCCGCCCGCCCGCTTGCGGCTGCTGGACCGCCTGCGGTCGGCTTCGCCCGAGGCGCTGATGCAGGCGGCAGGCCCCTTCATCGGCCTGCGCACCCCCGAAGAGGTCGCCGCCCGCGCCCGCAGCCTGATCGAAGACAGCGCCGCCCCGCCGGTTTCGCACCGCGAGGCCGCATTGCTGGATGACCTTCTTGCCGTCAGCGGGGCCGCTCCGGAGGCCTTGGCGCGTCTTCAGGACATCGCGGCCAGCCTTCCCAGCATAGCACCGGCCGTCGGGCGTTTTTCAGACCGCCTGTCGGCATTGGCCGCCCTTGGAATCGACACCGCCGCCCTGCCGTTTCAGGCCAGCCACGGGCGCAGCACGCTGGAGTATTACGACGGCTTCGTCTTCAGCTTTCATGCCGACAGGCCGGGCTGGCCGCCGGTGGCAAGCGGCGGGCGCTATGATGCGCTGACGGCCGTTCTGGGGCAGGGCCGGTCGATCCCGGCGGTCGGTGGCGTGATCCGCCCCGGTCTGGTCGCAGCGCTGAGGGCCGCGCCATGACGCTGAAGATCGGGGTGCCGTCCAAGGGGCGGCTGATGGACAAGACCTTTGCCTGGTTCGGTGCCCGCGGCCTGACGATGCGCCAGTCCGGATCGGAACGCGAATACTCCGGCAGCATCGGCGGGTTGGACGGTGCCGAACTGGTGCTGCTTTCGGCCAGCGAGATTCCGCGCGAACTTTCGGCGGGGCGCATCCATCTGGGCGTGACCGGGTCCGATCTGGTCCGCGACAGGCTGGCGGACTGGGACATGCAGGTGGCCGAGCTTGCCCGGATGGGCTTCGGGCAGGCTGATCTGATCATCGCGGTGCCCGCCGCCTGGATCGATGTCGATACGCTGGACGATCTGGATGCGGTTGCCGCCGCCTTCCGGGCGGTGCATGGCCACCGGCTGCGCATTGCCACCAAGTATCATCGGCTGGTGCGCGATTTTCTGGCCGGTCAGGGTGTGGCCGATTACCAGCTTGTCGACAGTCTTGGCGCGACCGAGGGCACCGTGAAGAACCTGACGGCCGAGGCGATTGCCGACATCACCTCGACCGGGGAAACGCTGCGGGCGAACCACCTCAAGACCCTGTCCGACGGCCTTGTCCACCGGTCCGAGGCAACGCTCTATGCCGCCCGCGCCGCCGACTGGACACCTGCGGCGCGCGCCGCGCTGACGGATCTGGCGCGGCGCACGGGGCTGGCGCTGCCAGCGCTGCCCTGAGGTGCCCGCCCGGCCCGCCCCCGGAACGGGGCTGTGAGCGGGATGTTCGTTCCGGGGAATGTCTTGTTGATTGACGTGCCGTCGGCCAGTGTCGGGCACGGCTGCGGGGTGGGCGGTCTCTGCGTTCGGCTCTGAATTGACCAGGGCGATGAACTTGCGCCCTGCGGCCGCCATCGCCTTTGCCACCCGGGCCAGGGGCGGGACTGTGCCACCGCAGGGGCCGTCATCGACGCGTTGTCCGGCACCAGGGTTCAGGGCGGCAGGGCAGGATCCGGGGCCTGCACCCAGGTCGACGGCGCGGGTGGTCGGATCAAGGGCCACGGCCAGGTCGGATGCCGGATGATCGACGGTCGTAAGATGGGCCTTGCCGGTCCTGCCCACCGCGCCGATCCCGCAACCCGAGGGTGCCTGCGTTTCTCGGGCGATCAGGTGACACGGGTCCATACCGAGACCGGTGTGGGCGAAGGCACGGTTCCAAAGGGCAATCCCGGCACGGTCCGATCCCGCAGGGGCCCGGCGCAGACCATCGGCCGCACCCGATCAGCGCAGCCCGATTTCCGCCAGCGCCCGTGCCAGCGGGGCTGGCAGGGCCTCTTCCCGGGCACGCCCCTTCGGCAGGTCGCGCGGGGCATCCTTGTGCAGCAGATAGCGCCAGCCCTGGAACGGGCGGCGCGGCGCGCCTTCGGTGCGCACCACATCGGCGTCGAGCACGATGGCACAACGGGTTATGCCATCGCCGCCCAGGCGTTCCTCCAGCCCCAGAATGCGCTGGCGCGCCAGAATGACCCCCTTGAACACCCAATACAGCGATCCGCCGTTCAGAATCTCTTCCGCCCGCTTCGGCCACATCCGCGTCACATGCACGGGCCGGCCCCCCGGCCACCCGGCGCGGTGGCTGTCCTGCCAGGCGATCAGGTCTTCCACCCGGTCGGCACCGACGCACAGCTTCAGCAGGTTGACATGATCGGCCACGATGATTCCCTTTGTCCCGGGCGCGAAGGGTAACGCAACCGCGCCCGACTTCAAGTTGACCCCCCGTGCGGGCGCGCCTATCCAGTGGTGTCCGCGCCTTCACCCGCAAGCCAAGGTTTTCGCCATGTCCCGCTTTTCCGCCCCCATTGCCGAGCAGATCTGGGATATGAAGTACCGCCTGAAAGAGGCAGACGGCACCCCTCTGGACAACACCGTTGAAGACACCTGGCGCCGCATCGCCCGTGCCCTGGCCCGGACCGAGGCAGACCCGGCCGCCTGGGAAGACCGCTTTTACGCGGCGCTGGAAGATTTCAGGTATCTGCCTGCTGGCCGGATCACCGCCGGGGCGGGCTCGGGCCGGTCGGTCACGCTGTTCAACTGCTTTGTGATGGGCACCATCCCCGACAGCCTGTCGGGCATCTTCCAGATGCTGAAGGAAGCCGCCCTGACCATGCAGCAGGGCGGCGGCATCGGGTATGATTTTTCCACGATCCGCCCGCGCGGGGCCGAGGTGAAGGGTGTCGCGGCAGATGCCTCGGGCCCCTTGTCGTTCATGGATGTGTGGGATGCGATGTGCCGCACCATCATCTCGGCGGGCAGCCGACGCGGGGCGATGATGGCCACCCTGCGCTGCGACCACCCCGATATCGAAGCCTTCATCGACGCCAAGAAAGACCCGGCACGCCTGCGGATGTTCAACCTTTCGGTCCTGGTGACCGATCCCTTCATGGCCGCGGTCAAGGCCGATGGCCCGTGGGAGCTGGTTTTCGGCGGGCACGTTTACAAGACGCTGCACGCGCGCGATCTGTGGAACCGCATCATGCAGTCCACCTATCAGGTGGCAGAGCCGGGCGTGATCTTCATCGACCGGATCAACCATTTGAATAACCTGGCATATTGCGAAACCATCGCCGCCACAAATCCCTGCGGTGAACAGCCGCTGCCACCCTATGGGGCCTGCCTGCTGGGTTCGGTCAACCTGGCGCGGCTGGTGTCTGATCCGTTCGGTCCCGGTGCTGTGCTGGACCTGACGGCGCTGGATGATCTTGTGCGCGTCGCGGTGCGGATGATGGACAATGTCATCGACACCTCGCGCTTTCCCCTGCCCGAACAGGCGGCCGAGGCGCAGGCCAAGCGGCGAATCGGGCTGGGGGTTACCGGGCTGGCCGATGCCCTGCTGATGCTGGGCCTGCGCTATGGTTCGGAAGCGGCGGCGGCGCAGACGGAAAGCTGGATGCGCGCCATCGCCCGGTCCGCCTATCTGGCCTCGGTTGATCTGGCACGCGAAAAGGGACCCTTCCCGCTGTTTGACGCCGAAAAATACCTCGCCTCGGGGTCGCTGACCCATATGGATGACGATGTCCGCGCGGCGATCCGCCGGCACGGCATCCGCAACGCGCTGCTGACCTCTGTCGCGCCCACCGGCACGATCAGCCTTTATGCGGGCAACGTCTCGTCCGGGATCGAACCCGTCTTTGCCTATGCCTATACCCGCAAGGTGCTGCAAAAGGACGGCAGCCGCACCCAGGAAGAGGTCGTCGATTACGCCGTGCAGATGTGGCGCGGGAAATTCGGCGATGCGCCCTTGCCCGACTGGTTCGTGAATGCCCAGACCCTGCCGCCGCTGGATCATGTGCGAATGCAGGCGGCGGCGCAGAAATGGATCGACAGTTCCATCTCCAAGACCATCAACTGCCCGGAAGACATCAGTTTTGACGACTTCAAGGACGTCTACATGGCCGCCTGGGATCAGGGCTGCAAGGGCTGTACGACCTACCGGCCGAACGCGGTGACGGGGTCGGTGCTGACGGTATCGGAACCGTCCGAGGCGGCACCGGGCGAAGTGCCGGATCCTGTCCGCAGCGAAGGTGCCGAGGTGGTCTATCTGTCCGAACCGCTGGATCGGCCAGCCGCGCTGGAAGGGCAGACCTACAAGGTCAAATGGCCGGGGTCGGAGCACGCGCTTTACATCACCATCAACGACATCGTCATCGCCGGTCACCGCCGCCCGTTCGAGGTGTTCATCAACTCCAAGAACATGGAACATTTCGCCTGGACTGTTGCCCTGACCCGGATGATCAGCGCCGTGTTCCGGCGCGGCGGCGACATTTCCTTTGTCGTGGAGGAGCTGAAGGCGGTCTTCGACCCGCGCGGCGGTGCCTGGGTGGAGGGCAAATACATCCCCTCGATCCTGGCGGCGATTGGCGGCGTGATCGAGAACCACCTGATTTCCATCGGTTTCATCGGGGGCGAAGGCATGGGCCTGAAATCCGACCCCAAGGCAGAGGCGGTGCTGGCCAGCAGGGCCAGGACCTGTTCCAGCTGCGGAAGCTTTGATCTGCGGATGGTCGAAGGCTGCATGACCTGCGGGTCCTGCGGGCATTCGGAATGCGGGTGATACAGACCGTTAAGACACATGAGCACTATCGCAAGAACGCACTGGCTTTTTGCGTCGCTGCCCAAAAGCTCGACTCCGAAGACACGGACGCGTTCATTGCGCCGTCCGCGCTTTGCCTGGCCTTTGCGATTGAACTTTTCCTGAAATGTGTGCTTCTGAAAGCTGGCAAGACTGCGAAAGACCTTGGCAAGCCGCCATATGGTCATGACCTGTGGTCAATGTGGAACATGCCTGAGCTTGGGCAACAAAGACAGCAGGCCATGCTGCATGCTGAGCATTGCTTCCAGGATATTCGACAGGATGGGGCTGCAAGATACCCCACCCCTGCGCCCGATACTTTCGACCGGTTCTTGGAGGACCTGGGGAATCTGCACAGCGCAGCATCAGGGATGCAAATCCGCTATCCCATGCAAGGCACCGATGTTCCCCCAATCAGTTTGATGGCTTGTGTGTTTGAGAGACTCATTCGGGCCGAGGAATACGAAACGGCCATTGCACGAAGATAACCAACAGGCGACGGCAATCTTCGCCATCCTGTCGTTGGCGCGGACAGGGAAAGGCACTGCCTTTCCCCGCGCCTTTGCGCTGTGGCGGGCCACAACCGGTTCGGCCGGGTGTATCTCCGTCCGGCCCCTGCCCGGGCGGGGGTGAAGCCCCCGCCGAGGGGCGGGCGGGGGCTGGACGGAGGCTTTGGGCCTCCGTCCGGAACCTGTTGATCGGATCGGTCGCGGCAGGGGCGATGGCCCCTGCCAGGTCAGCCTCGGCAAGAAGATGATGCCGTTCGCCCTTGCCACAAAATCCCTGAGGTGGGGCACATAATCCTTTGGCCCGGCCCCACCCTGCGCCACTGCGCAAGCAAAGCCAGTACTCGCCGCGCTGGCCACGTGGTGGTCGGGGTGGCGGCATTGGCCATGCTTTCCAGACAGTGCAGGTCCTTGCAGGCGTTCGCAAGGGAAAGCGGTGCGCCCGCCGGTTGCCGTCCCGCGCGCGGCCCATGAAAGTATGGCAGAACCCGGTCATCTCCGAAATGCGTCCCAGGCATATAATGATCCGCCCCGGCGTCGGTTGCGCCGGTGTGTTTCCCTTGCACCGCCGCCGACGCCGGCCGGACGGACAGTGCCGCCAGACGATCTTCGTCCTGCCTCTGCCTACGCCTTTTTCGCCAGCCGGTAACTGCCCTCCGGCAGGTTCAGTGCCGCCGCCAGTTCGCTCAGCTGCGCGTTCGACAGGGTGATCTTCACCACCTCGTCCCGGCGCGGGTCGAACTGCTCGACGGTCACGCAATCCTCAAAGGCCAGGATGATCACGTCTTCCTCAAGCGCGGGCCCACCCTCGTCAACAAGGGTGATCACGGTCGCGTCGAAATCGTGCTCGATGGTAAACATGGGCCAAGCTTACGCGGCCCGGTGGCCCGGCTCAATGGGCAAACGTTCGTGCAAATCACCGTGAGGGGGATGTATCCGGGCGGCGGTCGCGCTACCAATAACCAAGGTTCTGGCGGGGAAACGCAGGCGTGCTTGGACGTTGGCTTGGCGGGGTGATTGCGGCGGCAGGTCTGGCCGGCTGCGCCGTGCCGGTGGCACCGCCCGGCGGTGGCCCGCCCCCGGTCGAGTTCGCCGCAGCCCCCTCGCCCGAACAGGCAGCCCGCACCTTTGTCGATGTGGCTGACCGCGTGGTGCCGGTGGCCGAGGCGATTTGCCTTGAACGCACCCGCAACGTGCCCTGCAGCTTCCAGATCGCCATTGACGAGCGGCCCGGACAGGCCCCGAATGCCTTTCAGACCCTGGACGATCAGGGCAACCCGATCATCGCCTTCAACGTGCCGCTGCTGATGGACATTCGCAACCCCGACGAGCTTGCCTTCGTCATGGGCCATGAGACCGCGCATCACATCGCCGGCCATATCGCCCGGCAACAGACCGGAATGATGCAGGGCGCGCTTGTTGCCGGCGCGCTGGCGACGCTGGGCGGGGGCGATGAGGCCACGATCCGCGCCGCGCAGGACATGGGTGCCGAACTTGGCGCGCGCCGCTATTCCAAGGGGTTCGAGCTGGAGGCGGACGCGCTTGGCACCGAAATCGCCTGGCGCGCCGGGTTTGATCCGCTGGTTGGCGCACAGTTCTTCAACCGCCTGCCTGACCCGGGCAATCGCTTTCTGGGCACGCATCCGCCGACGGGGCAGCGGTACCAGGTGGTTGTCCAGACAATGCAGACCCTGCGCTGAGCCTGCTTGATCTGGATCAAGGACCACACCGGGTATCCCGTTCCAGCATGGGGTGCGGTACAGGAGGGCAGGGGATGATCGGCTTTACGGAAGGCCCGCAAGCCTGGGGTCTGACACAGGGCATGGCGCGGGTGGCGGGGGTAAATCTGCCTTCGGCGGTGATCGAGGGCTGGCTGACACGGTCCGAGCTTGCGCAGTTGGTCGGTCGCTGCCAGGCCTGCGGCCAGTCCGCCCGCTGCCTGCGCTGGCTGGCAATGGCCCGCAGGCCCCCGCTGCCGGACTACTGCCCCAACAAGCCCGAGATCGAGTCCCTCGCCCCGGCCTGATCCGGCCATGGCGGCAAGGGGGGTGACGGACCTGTGGCATGGATCGCAGTCCTGACGTGGGCATGGAAATCGCGGGGCGCGCGCTGTCGGTTCGCACGGTGCCGTGCGGGATGTCGGCGATGTGACGACCTTTCCTGGCAGCCTGAAATCGGGGAATAAGCGCCTTGCCTGTGCAAGCCGCAGCAATCCGGGCATCATCCTTTCGGACAGGGATTGCGGCGAAAGGATGAAGGCAGGCTGTCGTGGTTGTTGCGCAGCGGTACGGCGGCACCGATCCGGACGGCGACAGGATTTGTCATATGGGTGGGGCGGTGCGCGCCTCGCTGGAAACACGGCCCGGCGCAAGATCGTCTTTGCATCGGCGATGGTAAGGTGGCGGGCCCATGAAGAACGTTGAGGAAGCCGTTCGGCGTCTGGGCCGCACCGCGCGCTGGTCGGCGCAGGGCGGGCAGGTGGCTTGGGCCACGCAGACATCGCTGCGCCAGTGGACCTCGGTCACCCTTGTCTCGACCGTCTTTGCCCTGCTTTTGGATCTGACCGCCGGGGAACGGGCGCTGCTGCTGGCCGTGGGCCTGATGCTGCTTGCGGCGGAACTGTTCAACACGCCGATCGAGGCAGCGGTTGATTTCGTCTCGACAGCGCGCGACCCGCGCGCGGCCATGGCCAAGGATTGTGCCAGTGCTGCCGTGGCCCTGACCGCTTTTGCGGGGTTTGTCGCGTGGTGTGCGATCCTGCGGGGATGACCAGGGTGCCCTTGTGCCGGGGCAGCGGAAGGTCCGCGTTGAACGGACCGGCACCCTTGACCTGCGGAAGAAAGCGCATCCGCATTAACCTGAAATTCCTCTGCCAAGGCAAGCTGACGTCGGACCAATCGAGATCGCGGATGCCACGGAACCGGTCAGATACCGCTTCAGCGCTGTCGCCCTTCGGGCCGCACGCACCAGCAAGCCGCAGCGTCCACCCCGAAACTAAACAGCCCCCGTGGTCAAGCCGAAACCATTCTGCGGCAAAGATAAATCCCTAGTCCAGCGGGATCCAGTAGATCACGTTCAAGCGCCCGCCCGCAGGCCCGCAGTGAGCGGGAAGCGCCAGATCGTCCGGGGTGATGGGCAGCGGATGGGTCACGGACGGCAGCTTGGCGGTATTGAAGCCACCCATTCCGTCGGGCACCTGAAAGACAACCTCGGTCACTTGCTCGACAAAGCCGGTTTTGCCGCCTGTGGTGATCGAGGAAAGCCGCAGGCAGACCTCCGAGGGGATATCCTCGAGATAGACCAGCATATGCGGCACCAACCCGTCCCGCCTTACGGCAAGTACGTTCATGGCCCCATGCCAGCCGTGACGGATCGGCGAAGGCCATCCAACAAGGTTTGGCGGGGCATTCAAATCCACGTATGTTGACGCGACGGCGTTCGCCTTGACCAGTACGTTATCCACCACCGCCGCCAGCAACATCGGATCGGCCGTGCTGGGCAGATTGGGCAAGTTCAGCTTCTGCTCAAGAAGCGTCCGCGTTTCGGCGACGAGAGAGCCCAGCATCCGCATCTGGCTGGTAGCGCGTTCCGCCAGCGACGACTGCTGATAGACCGCCAGCCCACCCACGATCAGACCCAGCGCCACGGAGATGAAAAGAACAGCCTCTATCAGAGTCACGGCGCGCAGACGCCGCGCGGGCCGGTTCCGGTTGTATCGTGTCCCTGCCACCCTTTGCCCCTTTGAGCCAACCGCATGAACCAACCGCATCACACGTGCGATTGATGATAAATCATGACAAAGCCGTGATCCATCCTTCCTTTAGGATATGCTGACAGTCGAACGGCACAGTCGGCGCGGCGGTGCAGAAAGAGCGTTCTGTCACGCCCCGAGGCGGGTGCCCCACAGATCGTATGCGGCGGCCTCGTCCACCCGGACGGTTACCAGCTGGCCGGGGGTCAGCCCCTCGAATCCCTCGTCGATGAACAGGTTGCCGTCGATTTCCGGCGCGTCGGCCCTGGTGCGGCAGGTGGCGCCTTCGCCGTCGACCTCGTCCACGATCACCTCGATGACCGAACCGACCCTCGCCTCCAGCTTTGCTTCGGAAATGGCCTGGGCTTTCTGCATGAAGCGATCCCGGCGGTCCTGCTTGACCTCTGCCGGAACATGGTCGGGCAGCGCGTTGGAGCGGGCACCGGCAACATCTTCATACTGAAAACACCCGACCCGGTCGAGCTGCGCCTCGTCCATCCAGTCCAGCAGGGTCTGGAATTCCTCTTCCGTCTCGCCCGGATAGCCGACGATGAAGGTGGACCGAAGCGTGATGTCCGGGCAGACAGCGCGCCAGGCGGCGATTTCATCCAATGTCCGGGCGGCAGCGGCGGGGCGCGCCATGCGGCGCAGCGTTTCCGGGTGGGCGTGCTGAAAAGGGATGTCGAGATAGGGCAGGATCAGCCCTTCGGCCATCAGCGGCACCAGATCGCGCACATGCGGATAGGGGTAGACGTAATGCAGCCGCACCCAGGCCCCGAGCCCGCCCAGCTCGCGCGCCAGATCGGTGATATGGGCGCGCACCTGCCGGTCCTTCCAGGGCGACAGATCATGCCTGCGGTCCACGCCGTAGGCCGATGTGTCCTGGCTGATCACCAGCAGTTCCCGAACCCCCGCGTCAACCAGCTTTTCCGCCTCGCGCAGCACGGCATGGGCGGGGCGGCTGTGCAGCCGGCCGCGCATGTCGGGGATGATGCAGAACCTGCACTTGTGATTGCAGCCTTCGGAAATCTTGAGATAGCTGTAATGACGCGGGGTCAGCGTGACGGCGGACGCGGGAAGCAGATCGATGAAGGGATCGGGCGCAGGCGGCACGGCGGCATGGACGGCGTCCAGCACCTGTTCGTATTGATGCGGGCCGGTGACGGCCAGGACCTTGGGATGTGCGCCGGTGATGTAATCGGGTTCCGCCCCCAGGCAACCGGTGACGATGACCCGGCCATTCTCGCGCAGCGCCTCGGCGATGGCATCCAGGCTTTCGGCCCTGGCGCTGTCCAGAAAGCCGCAGGTGTTCACGATCACCGCATCGGCACCCTGGTAATCGGGGCTGATGGCATAGCCTTCGGCGCGCAGGCGGGTCAGGATGCGCTCGCTGTCCACCAGCGCCTTGGGGCAGCCCAGGCTGACCATGCCGATGGTGGGCTGGCCCGCCCGCCGGTCATCGGGAAGGACGGCGCGGGCAAGATCGGGGCGAAGGCTGGGCGGGTTCTGCGACATGGGGCGCGGTATAGCGGAAAGGCGGCCCGGGGGGAAGGCAGGCGCGCCGCGCGGCGGGCAGGATGGCGGGGCAAGGGATATCAGGGGGTTGCGGGGGCGCGTTCCGGGAATTTTAAGGTGTTGAGGCGGAAGGAGGCAGGGGTTAGCGTTTCGGGAACCATCCCCCGGACATGTTGGGGGCCGCTGGCACCGCGTGAGACAACCCGCCCATGGGCAACCATCTGTATTGCGGCGACAACCTGACGGTTCTGCGCGGGCAGATCCGCGAGTCTTCGGTTGATCTGATCTATCTGGACCCGCCGTTCAGTTCCAACACTGACTGCAGCGTGCTGTTCAAGCTCCCCTCGGGCGCGGGCAGCACCACACAGATGGGGGCGTTTGACGACGCCTGGTATTGGAACGAAAGCGCCGGACAGGCCTTTGGAAAGATGGTGCGATCCGGCAGGGCGGCAGCGGCGATGCTGCGCGCTTCGCTGCTTTCCGGGTGAGAAAGACATGATGGCCCGTCTGGCGATGGTAGCTGTGCGGCGCTGGAAGTGCACCGGGTGCTGAAAAAGTGCCGGTCTGCGGGGGACCATCCCGCGCGGGCGGGGAAAACGCGGGTCGCGTTTTCTGTTCCCGCCCGGACGGACGAAGGCACCTTCACCGCTGCACTGGCAGGGGCCATCGCCCCTGCCACAGCGCCACGCTGGGATCAGGATCAGCCGGGGGCCATAGCCCCCGGCCAGTATCCGTGTTCGTCAAGGGTTTCGTATTGGCCTTGTGTCCTGCCAGTCCCGTCCTTCGCGCAGGAGTGTGTTGGCGGGGAGGAGGCGTTTGCGCATTGCCGCGACAAGGGCGAGCCCCCGGGGGTTTTCCGGCGGTGCGCAGGCGGGTGAAGAGCGCGGCCAGATCACGGGTCCAGCGGATGGCGGTCAGGACCGGCATGGTGAGCGCGCGTCGCAGAGGACGCCTGCCGCCCTGAATGCTGGCTTTTCCCCGCCAGGTGCCGCTTTCGCGGGTGACGGGTGCAAGCCCTGCCAGGGCGGCGATCTGGCGGGCCGCGGGCCGGCCAAGCTCCGGGGCTTCGGCGAGGAGTGTCGCTGCGGCAAGACGCAGCGATGCCGGGCAGGCTTTGCAGGAGGCGGGCCTT
>JADCEF010000093.1 GCA_020250445.1 Rhodobacter sp. | reverse complement strand
TCTTGAGTCCAGCGTGGCGCTGTGGCAGGGGCGATGGCCCCTGCCATTGAAGCGGTGAAAGTGCTGTCGCCTGTTCGGGCGGGAACAGGAAACGCAGTGCGTTTCCCCCGCCCGCGCGGGACGCTGCCCTGTAGACCGGCAGGTCCAGGCACCACGAAAGGCCAGCGCCCGACCCGGCGGGCGCAAAGCGCTCGCCGAGGGCGGGGCGGGCGCTGGCCGGGGGCTTTGGCCCCCGGCTGGCCTGCAAAACCGCTGATCGCCCGAACCTTGTCCCTTGCGCGCACGGGGGAAGCCTTCATTATTGCGACCGGCAGGTTCTGGGCGGTGCAGGCCCGGAACGCCATGGACCGGGCAAGGGGGAACAGATGTCATTCTATGAGGCAATCGATCCGCGCTTCAGCGCCTTTGTGATGTTCAATGCCCCGGTCAAGCAGCTTGCCACCGGCTTTGACTGGGCCGAAGGCCCGGTCTGGTTCGGCGATGCCAACTGCCTGCTGTTTTCCGATATCCCGAATGACCGTATCCTGCGCTGGACACCCGGCGCAGGGCTGACGACATTCCGCAACCCCTCGAATCACTCCAACGGGCACACGCGCGACCGTCAGGGCAGGTTGGTGTCCTGTGAACATGGAAAGCGGCGGGTGACCCGGACGGAACTTGACGGCTCGATCACGGTGATTGCCGACCGCTTTGGCGGCAAGCCGCTCAACTCGCCAAACGACGTTGTGGTCAAGTCGGACGGATCGATCTGGTTCACCGATCCGCATTACGGGATCATGACAAATTACGAAGGGCACAAGGCGGATCAGGAACTGCCCTGTCAGGTCTACCGGGTCGATCCTTCGGGCCGCATCGACGCTGTGCTCAGCGATTTCCGCTGTCCGAACGGGCTTGCCTTTTCGCCTGACGAAACCCGTCTCTATGTTGCCGACACAGGCCGGATGTACCACCCCGATCCGCAGCACATCCGCGTCTTCACCGTAGATGGCGCGCGGCTGACGGGGGGCGAGGTGTTTCACACCGTTTCGCCCGGCTGCGCCGACGGCATCCGCACCGACACCGATGGCAACCTGTGGTCATCGGCGGGCGATGGGGTGCATTGCATCGCCCCCGACGGCACGCTTCTGGGCAAGATCCTTGTGCCGGAACTGGTATCCAACATCTGCTTCGGCGGGCGAGCGAAGCATCAGCTGTTCATCACGGCAACGACCGGCCTTTATACCGTTGCCTTGAACCGGCAGGGCGCACAGACGCCCTGATCTTCAAGCGGACCTCGCCGCAGGGGCCCCTCAGGTCCACTTCGCCACCGGGGGCAGGCTCATCAGCACCGCGTTGGCGTCATGGCCCGTCTCAAGCCCGAACTTCGTGCCACGATCGTAGACCAGGTTGTATTCGGCATAAAGCCCGCGGTGTACAAGCTGGGCTTCCCGGTCGGCCTCGGTCCAGGCTTCGCTGCGGCGGCGCTCGACCAGCGGAACGAAAGCGGGCAGAAAGGCTTGGCCCACCGACTGCGTAAAGGCAAAATCCGCCTCCCAGTCCCCGGTGTTCAGGTCATCATAGAAGATGCCGCCCACACCCCGCGCGCGTCCCCGGTGGGGCACGAAAAAGTATTCGTCCGCCCAGGCCTTGAACCTTGGATAATAGGCTGGCGAATGCGCGTCACAGGCCGCCTTCAGCGTGGCGTGAAACTGCGCCGTATCCTCGGGCACCTCCAGGCAGGGGTTCAGGTCGGACCCGCCGCCGAACCACCAGGCATGCGGCGTCCAGAACATGCGCGTGTTCATATGCACGGCCGGGGCATGCGGGTTCTGCATATGGGCGACCAGGGAAATGCCGCTGGCCCAAAAGCGCGGATCCTCTGCCATGCCGGGCACGCCACGCGCCGCCATTGCCTTTTGCGCCCGCTCGCCCAAGGTGCCGTAGACTTCGCTGACGTTGACGCCCACCTTCTCGAAGACCCGGCCGCCGCGCATCACGCTCATCAAACCGCCCCCGCCATCGGCGCGGGCGGTTTCGCTGACCTCGAACCGACCGGCCGGCAAATGCGCGGTCGGCCCCGACTGCTGGGTGTCCTCCAGCCCTTCGAAGGCGGCAATGATCCGATCGCGCAACTGCCGGAACCAGCCCGCGGCACGGGCCTTGCGGTCATCGAACACATCGGGCATCGGAAACCTCCTTCACGTCCTGCCTTCTGCTAGCACCGACCGCAGCCGCGCGCTAGGTTCGGACAAACACCCGAAAGAGACCGATGCCATGATCCGCCCTGCACTGCTGTGCCTGCCGCTGGCCCTGATGTCCTGCGCAACCCCGCAAGAGCGCTGCATCGCGGCCGTGACACGCGATCTGACCGTGGTGAACAGGCTGATTGCCGAAACACAGGCCAATATTGCCCGGGGCTACAGCCTGGAAGAGGTTGTCATCTCGACGCCGACCTGGGTCTATTGCGATCAGCCGGTGCTTGTGCCCCTGCCGGACGGAAGCCGCACCTGGGTCAACGGGGGTGGCATGTGCCTTGATGATTACACCCGGACCACCACGCGCCCCCGCGCCATCGACCCCGAGCAGGAGCGCCGCAAACTGGACGGGTTGATCACGCAGCAGGCCCTGCTGACACAGCAGGCGACGCCCGCCATCCGGCAATGCCAGATGCAGTACCCGCAATAGCGCTCAGTGTGCCGGGACCTGAACCGGGTCAAGCAGGCTGCGGCCGCCGTCCACGGTCACGATCTGACCCGTCATGAAGGCCGATGCGTCTGACGCCAGAAACTGCACGGTCTCTGCCAGTTCCGACGCCGCCGCGATCCGGCCCATCGGGGTCTGGCCGGTGATCATCTCCTGATACCCGGGGTTGTCCTGCAGGGTATCGTGCAGGCTCGCGCTCATGACACTGCCGAAGGCAACCGCGTTGACCCGGATGCCCTTCGGGGCCAGCACCACCGCCATTGATCGTGTCATCTGATCCAGCGCGGCGCTGGCAATCGAATAGCCCAGAAGTTCCGGCCGGGTCCGGGTTGCCGCAATCGAAGACAGGTTGACGACTGCGCCGACAGGCCCTGTCCTTTCGGATTTTTCCGCCATCGCAACCATCCGCTTTGCCGTCATTTGGGTCAGGCGCAAGCTGGTGATCAGGTTCTGCTGCAACAGCTGTTCGACCGCATCATCACCGACGCACAGCGGGTCTGAAAGCGCCATCTGGCGGCTGGCATTCACCAGGATATCGACGCGGTCAAACGCATCCATCGTGGCCGACAGCAGGTTGGCAATGGTCAGTTTTTCCCGAAGGTCGCCCGCAAACATGCGCACCGCGCCCTCGGCGCGCGCCTCTGCGCCAATTTCATCTTCCAGCCGCTCCTCGTCGATGTCGGCGAACATCACATTCGCCCCCTTGTCCAGAAAATGCCGGGCGATGGCCAGGCCGATGCCGTTGGCCGATCCGGTGACAATGGCGGTCTTGCCCGCAATGGAAAGTGACATGGGATCCCCCGGGTCCGGAAATCAGCGGCGCGCCCGGACGGGGCGTGACGCATGTACAAGTCGAAAAGCGCCGTCACCGCCGATGTCTTCCACCTCGCGGAAGGTTTCGGTCAGAACGGCGCCATAGGGAAGATGGCGGTTGGCCACGAGCCACAGCGTTCCGCCCGGTGGCAGCATGGCGGCGGCAGCCCTGATAAAGGCCGCGCCCAGTCCGGGTTCCGCGGCCCGCGTCACATGGAAAGGCGGATTGCAGACCACGGCATCGATCACACCTTCGGGCCGGAAGCTGGCGGCATCGGCCCAGTGAAACCGCGCCCGCGGATCGGTCACATTGCGCCGGGCACAGTCCAGCGCAGCCGCTTCGGCTTCCACCAGATCAAGCTGCCGCACGCCGTCCCGCGCCAGAATGGCCCGGGCCAGAAACCCCCAGCCTGCACCAAGATCGACGATCCGGCCCGGAAGCCTGGCCGACAGCGCCGCCGCCAACAGACGCGATCCACGGTCGGGACCATCGGCAGAAAACACGCCCGGAACGGTGACAAAGCCGTCTTCCGTCACCGTCTCGACCCCGGCCCAGCCGCTGAACACCGGCCCGGCGGGGAACGAAAAGATCCGTCCGTGGGCCTTGGCGACAGGGACCGACGTATCGACCCGCGCCCGGATGTCGTGCAACATCGCATCGATCCCGTCGGTCTTCTGACCATCGACAATCACCGGCCCGCCCGGAACGACCCGGGCAGATGCTTCGGCCACCAGCGCGCGGGCCCCGGCCTTGCTGCGCGGCAGGCAAACCAGGGCGGCCGCCGCCTTGCCGGTTGCGCAAACCGTCACGGCATAGCCTGCTGCGGCAAAAGCATCGTAATCCGGGCGAAATCCCGTGATGATGCTGACCCGGTCTTTCGGCAGGGCCGACAGGTCATCCCCGGCACGGGGCCGGAAGACGTGAATTCTTCCTGTCTCCGGCAGGGTGATCGCGCCGCTGTCCAAGGCAAGGGTCAGGCGTGCAGATCGCATGGGCGGCCGCAGGCGGCCTTATTCCTTTTCCATCGTGCATTGCAGCGGATGCTGGTGGCGACGGGCAAAATCCATCACCTGGGCCACCTTGGTTTCCGCCACCTCGAAGGAAAACACGCCGACCACCGCCAGCCCCTTCTTGTGCACCGTCAGCATGATCTCGAACGCCTGCGCATGGGTCAGGCCGAAGAACCTTTCCAGCACATGAACGACAAACTCCATCGGTGTGTAATCGTCGTTCAGAAGCATGACCTTGTAGAGGGGGGGACGCTCGGTCCTGGAACGTGTCTTGGTGATGACAGAGGTTTCCCCGTCATTTTCACTGGTCTTTCCTGACATGAGGAAAGGGCGACGCGTCAAGGCAAGCTCCCGGTCAGACTCGGTTTACCGTCTGAAACTATATAGCGGAACGGCCCGAAACGAAAAGGGGGCCGCAAGGGCGCTTGCAAGACCGGCCTCTGCACGCAAGAACTGTCCGGATGATGAGGATGGCACATGGCACTGACGACCATCGGTTTCGATGCAGACGATACGCTGTGGTATCACGAATCCTACTACCGGATGACCCAGGGTCACTTTGCCCGCCTGCTTGCCGATCATGCAGACCCCGACCACCTGCTTGAGCGCCTGCTGGAGGCAGAGCGGCGCAACCTGGGGCATTACGGCTTTGGCGTTAAGGGCTTCGTGCTGTCCATGATCGAAACAGCCATCGAGGTGACCGACGGTCGCGTTCCGGCCAGGTTCATCAGCGACATCATGGCAGCAGGCCGCGAGATGCTGTCGCACCCGATCGATCTTTTGCCCGATGCCCGCGCTGCGGTGACGGCGCTGGCCCAGACCCACCGCATCCTGCTGATCACCAAGGGCGACCTGATGGATCAGGACAGAAAGCTGGCCCAGTCCGGCCTGGGGGACATGTTCTATGCGGTAGAGGTTGTATCGGACAAGACCGCGTCGGTCTATGCCCGCGCCTTTGCCCGGCACGGAACCGGCGCAGCGCAGGCGATGATGGTCGGAAATTCCCTGAAATCAGATGTCCTGCCCGCAATCGAGGCGGGTGCCTGGGGGATTCATGTGCCCAGCGGTGTTCCCTGGGCCCTTGACGTCGCCGACCCGCCCACAGGCCATCCCCGATACCGCGCCTTGCCCGGCCTTGGCGCGCTTGTCCCGCTTGTGTCGATGCTGGACGGCTAGCTACCGCATCTTGCGGCCCATGCTGGCGGTCGTGCCATATCTGCACATCGGCATTTGTGAGACAGTTCGCAAAACCCTTTGACACAAAGGGGTTTTCGCAGATGGAACCCTGTGCTAATCTGCCAGCGAAGCAGTGAAAGCCCCAAGAAAAAACCGGGGCACCAGAGGCAGGTGAGGACAATCGACGTGATATCGCGTCTGTGGCGGGCTTTTGCCTGTACCTTGGTCATGGCGGTGACGATTGCTGTCAACGCCGGTTTTTCCGGCTCCGTGCAGGCCGCGCCCTATGCCGCCCTGGTGATGGATGCGCGGACGGGCGAAGTGCTGTACGAAACCAATTCCGAGACGCGCCTGCATCCGGCCTCGCTGACCAAGATGCTGACCCTTTACATCGCGTTCGAAGCCATCGAACGCGGCGAGATTTCGCCTGATACAATGGTCAAGATCTCG
This sequence comes from Rhodobacter sp., assembly GCA_020250445.1. Taxonomy (GTDB): domain Bacteria; phylum Pseudomonadota; class Alphaproteobacteria; order Rhodobacterales; family Rhodobacteraceae; genus Aliitabrizicola. The sequence goes on along the minus strand of JADCEF010000093.1, from coordinate 35,269 downwards.
AAACACGCCGCTGCCGAGCCACCGTCAAAGCTTGGCCTGAAGGCGGGGCAGAGGATCCAGTTGCGCTATCTGATCCGGGCAGCCGCCGTGAAATCCGCCAATGACGCCGCAACCGCCATCGGCGAGGCCATCAGCGGCAGTGAAGAGGCATTTGCCAAACGCATGAACCGCACGGCCAAGGCCATCGGCATGAAGAAGTCCACCTTCAAGAATGCCAATGGCCTGACCCAGGCGGGGCATCTGTCCACCGCCCGCGACATGACCGTTCTCGGGCGTCGGCTGTTTTACGATTTTCCGCAGTATTACAATATCTTCTCGCGCCGGTCGACAGATGCCGGGATTACGACCGTGAACAACACGAACCGGCGCTTTCTGGACAGCTACAAGGGGGCTGACGGCATCAAGACCGGCTATACCAACCCGGCAGGCTTCAGCCTGACCGCTTCGGCGGAACGCGGTGGCAAACGGATCGTCGCAACCGTGCTGGGCGGAAAATCGACCGCGCATCGCAACGCAAAGATGGCCGAACTGCTGGATATCGGGTTCGGAGAAGCTCCGGCGACTGTCGTTGTTCAGAAACCGGCGGCACCGGACTACGATGCGGTGGCGGATGCCGAGATGAAGGAAGGCGGCGCAGGCAAGGCGATCCGCCTTGTGGTGGCCGTGGCGAAGTCACCGCGCCCCAGATCGCGCCCCGACCTGACGCCGCCACCGGAAGACCTGATGATCGCCATGCAGGACGGGATTGCAGGTGCACTGGCCGAAGCAACCGCAGAGGCCCCCGATGCCAGGGTGGCGGTGGCAGACAGCGCCGATGCCCTGGCAAAGCCTGCAAGTACCGACCTGCAAGAGATGCCGATCACCGCAGCCCCGGCGGTGGCCCTGGGCGGTGGCGAAGTGGCAGACACCGCCGCAAAGCCGGTACCTGCCCCCATCGCCGATCCCGCCGCCCTTGCCGTGGCAAAGGCCATGGAGGCGGCACCCCCGGCTTCGCCACCGTCTTCGGCAGCACCGCGTCCGCGCCCGGAAGACATGTTTGCCGATGCCGAACCGGTCCCCGCAGCACTGCAGCAACCGCCCGAAGTCGTCACCCGGATCAGCACGTCCGGCGGCAGGCACTGGGGCATCAACGTTGGTCGCTACCCGTCACGCGCCGGGGCGGAACGGCAGTTGCTGAGAACCGCCCTTGCGGAAACGGCTACACTGAACGATGGCCTGCGCAAGGTGGTGGAACGCGGCGGCGGGTATGACGCGAACTTTGTCGGGCTGACGCAGGATCAGGCAGACCTCGCCTGCCGCCGCCTTCAGGCGCGGGCCGTGCAATGCTTTACGATGGGTCCGTGAGCGGCCTTCACATGCCCGCCCCGTCGCAGCCCGCCCCTGCCCCAAGATAGCCCTTTCCCGGGGGAAAGACCGTCAGGGTTTCGGCCGGTCGTCCCAGTCCTTGGTCAGGATGCGGCTGGCATCGCCCTGGGGGTCTTCGTACTGGCGGTTTTTCAGTGCCCAGAAGAAGGCGGCAAGCCCGATGCCGCCCAAAAGCAGCGATACGGGAATGAGGATACCCAGGATCGTCATTTCAGCCTCAGCGCATTCAGTGAAACCGTGATCGATGACAGCGACATCGCCAGCGCCGCAGCCAGCGGCGTTGCCAGCCCCACCAGGGCGACCGGAACAGCCACAACGTTGTAAAGGATCGAGATCGCGAAGTTTTCCTTGATCCGCCGGGTCGCCTGCGCGGCAATCCGGGCGGCGTCACCGATCGGGGCCATGTCCTGGCCCAGCAGCACGATATCCGATGCCACCCGCGCCGCATCCAGCGCCGAGGCGGGCGAAATCGAAACATGTGCCGCCGCCAGTGCTGCCGTATCGTTCAGCCCGTCGCCGACCATCAGAACGCGGTGCCCCTGCGCGGAAAGCCGCGCCACTGCCGCCGCCTTTTCCGCAGGCAAGGCACCGGCGGTCCAATTGGTGATCCCCAGGCGCTGCGCCAGATCGCGCACGGCACCTTCGGCGTCGCCAGAAATCAGCAGCACCTTCTTGCCCTGTGAGGCAAGTGCCTGAACCGCAGCTTCGGCCCCCGGACGCAGGCGGTCGGCAAAGGTGAACGCATGGCTGGCCGCGCCCAGCGACAGATAGGTCGCCGTCACGTCCAGGGGTTTGGCCCCGGTCCAGCCTGCGCGGCCCAGCCTTACGCGGCGGCCGCGCCACTGCCCTTCGATGCCGTAACCTGGCACCTCAACAATCCCGCTGACCTCGGCCGCCCCGCCGCCGGCCGCAGCCAGCGCCATGGCAAGCGGATGCGACGATGCGCGGGCCAGGGCAACCGCAACGGCCCGCACCTCGATCGGATGATCCTGCAGGTTGGTCGGCTCGGGCATGCCCAGGGTCAGGGTGCCGGTCTTGTCGAAGACCACGGTGTCAACCTCGGCCAGACGCTCCAGCGCGGTGCCATGCTTGATCAGCAGCCCCTTGCGGAACAGCTTGCCGCTGGCGGCTGTCACCACCGCAGGCACCGCCAGCCCAAGGGCGCAGGGGCAGGTGATGATCAGCACGGCGGCAGAGATGTTGATGGCAAAGCGGACATCCCCGCCGGTGATCCACATCCAGGCGGCGAAGGCCCCAAAGGACAGAAGGTGCACGCCCGGCGAATAAAGCCGCGCCGCCCGGTCCGCCAGCGAGGTGTAGCGGGTCCTGGCACTTTCCGCGATCGCCACCAGATCGGCCATGCGGTGCAGGGATGAGTCTTTGCCCGCCGCCGATACCCGCACCGTCAGCGGGCCGGTCAGATTGACCTCGCCCGCGCTGATCACCGTGCCCGGCCCGGCATAGACCGGCAGGCTTTCCCCGGTCAGCAAGGATCGGTCCACCTCGCTGCTGCCTTCGGTCACGATGCCATCGACCGGCATCCGCCCGCCCGGACGCACCCGCACAAGATCGCCCACCGACACTGCGGAAACCGGCAGAACCTGCTCGGTTCCATCGCGCAGCACAATGGCGCGCGGCACCTCCAGGGCGGCCAGTTCCTCGGCGGCAGACCGGGCGACCGCGCGCGTGCGATGGTCCAGATAGCGCCCCGCAAGCAGAAAGAAGGTCAGCATCACGGCGGCATCGAAATAGGCGTGATGCCCGCCCTTGGCCGTTTCATAAAGCGAGATCGAAGAAGCAAGGATGATGGCAAGGGAAATCGGCACATCCATGCCCAGCCGCCCCGCCTTCAGCGCCGCCCAGGCCGAGCGGAAGAACGGCTGCCCGGCAAAGATCACGGTTGGAATGGCGATGGCGGCGGAAATCCAGTGGAACATGTCGCGCGTCGCGTCTTCCGCCCCGGACCAGACGGCAACCGACAGCAGCATCACGTTCATCATCGAAAATCCGGCCACGCCCAGCCGCATCAGCAGGTCGCGCCCCTGCCGGTCGGTCTCGGTGGCCGACAGCAGCCCGGCGTCAAGCTCGTGCGCCTCGTACCCCAGGCGATTGAGCGCCAGGATCAGCGTTTCGGTCAAGACGGCCGGTTCGGCATCCACGCTGACACGCCGCAGCGTCAGGTTCACCCGCGCGGACCGGACGCCCGGAAGGCTGGCCAGACCGCCTTCGACCGTGGAAATGCAGGCCGCGCAATGCACCCCGGGCAGCGACAGCATGATGCGCCCGCCAGCCGCCGCAGACAGCGCCGCCAGCCGCTGGGCTGACGGGACAACCGCGCAAGCCGGGCAGGCAGAGGGCGTGGTGTCCATCCGTGGCAGCGCCGTCATCGGATTACCCTTTCACATACAGATCAAGCCGCCGGAAAAACCGTGTGCCGTCGGGTGCCCGGGCCTCTACCTTCAGCATCCATTTGCCGGGGTTCAGGGCCAGCGGGGCGCGGTAGGTTCCGTTATCCTTGACAAACACCGGATATCTGTCTTCGCGGGCTTCGGTCGGCCGACCGACCAGCACCGAAAGGTCACCCACCGGGGCGGGCGCGCCCCCGGCATCAGTGAACACCAGCTCCAGAATGCTGGCCCCGTGGTCATAGTCCGCCGCCAGCGACCATCCCAGGGCCAGCTGCGCCGCGCGGTCCGCATCGAAAGTCTGGCTGGCCACGTAGGAATTCGGAACTTCCAGACCCGGAAAGGTTGAAATGGCCTTGTATGCCAGCAGAAAGTTCACCGCGATGATCACGCCAAAGGCGGAGACGGTGATGACAAGCACCTTGCGCCCGGTCATTTCTGCCATGTCAGTCGTCCTTCTGTTCGGGTTCTTCCCGGTCCAGCCCGTTGAAGATCGTCCTGTGCAAGACACGTTCATTGGAAACGCGGTCTTCCACCCAGAACGTGACATCGGTGCGCTCGTCGCTGGCGGCGGGGCTGCCCGGTTCGGCGGTCAGATACACCCGCTGCGTCTTGGTCTGGTTGGCCGGAACGGTCACGCGCAGCTCTGCCGTGCCTTCCAGAGACACGCGCATCGCCGCGTCCGATGATACCGAGATGTAAAAGTCGCGGTCTTCGCCATGCTTGTTCAGCAGGCGGAAATCATAGGCATTGCGAATGGATCCATCCGACAGTGTCACAAAGGTCGGGTTACGGACCGGTGTCACGTTGACGTCGATCTCGGTGCGCAGGAACAGCGCCACGACCAGGGCAATGCCGACGGTGGCCCAAAGCACCGTGTAGAGCACGGTCCGGACACGGAACACATGCGCCCAGACCGACTTTGGCGGATTGCCCGCACGTTCCAGGGCTTCGTCTGTCAGTGCAAGATAACCGATCAGGCCGCGCGGCTTGCCGATCTTGTCCATGACATCGTCGCAGGCATCAATGCACAGCGCACAGGTGATGCAGGCAAGTTGCTGGCCGTTGCGGATGTCGATCCCCATCGGGCAGACGTTGACGCAGGCCATGCAATCAATGCAATCGCCCTGTCCTTCGGCCAGGGGTTCGCCATGTTTCAGCTTGCCGCGTGGCTCGCCCCGCCAGTCGCGGTAGGCGACGGTGATCGATTCCTCGTCCAGCATCGCGGCCTGGATGCGCGGCCAGGGACAGGCATAGATGCAGATCTGTTCGCGCGCGAAGCCGCCGAACCAGAAGGTCGTCATCGTCAGGATGAACATCGTGATATAGGCAACGGGCGGGGCGCTGAAGGTCAGAAGCTGGCCCAGCAGGGTGGGCGCATCGGTGAAGTAGAATATCCAGGCCCCGCCGGTCGCCAGCCCGATCAGGAACCAGACGGTCCATTTGACCGCCCGCTTGCGCAGCTTTTCCATGTCCCATGTCTGGCGGTGCAGGCGGATGCGCGCGTTGCGGTCGCCTTCGATCCAGCGTTCCACCAGAATGAACAGGTCGGTCCAGACCGTTTGCGGGCAGGCATATCCGCACCAGACCCGGCCCAGCGCCGAGGTGAACAGGAACAGCCCCAGCCCCGCCATGATCAGAAGACCGGCCACAAAGTAGAACTCATGCGGCCAGATTTCGATCATGAAGAAGAAAAAGCGGCGCCCGGCCATGTCAACCAGAACGGCCTGATCCGGCAGGTTCGGCCCGCGGTCCCAGCGCAGCCAGGGCGTGACGTAGTAGATGCCCAGCGTCACCGCCATGATCCACCACTTCAGCGTGCGGAAATTGCCCTTCACCCGGCGGGGGAACACCGGCTCGCGCGCCGCGTAAAGGGAATCTGGCGGGCTTTCGAGATTGCTCAAGGCTTTGGCTCCATCGTCCGGCGTTCCCTGAAAATGCCTATGGGTGACGTCCTGTTGGCCACCGCTGGCTGCATGACGGTCCTGCGGAACGGCGACGTAGGTCTGCCCTTGCACTCGCGGAAAATCCTGAACCCTTGCCCCGTATTCTGCAATGCTTTGGTCCCTTCATCCGGCATCGCGCTGCCGGAACGCCTGAGGTGCTGCCTTGGACTGGTTGCGGACCCAGTCTCTGAACTGCCGCGCCACTGCCCGGAGCGGACCGCGCGGAACCACAAGGTAGTAGCCTTCGTCTTCATCATCTTCAAAAAGCACCCGCAGCCGACCGGACTCGATATCGCCTTCGACAAAGGCACGCGCGACCACGGCCACCCCCTGTCCGTCCCGCACTGCGTCCAGCACCATGTTCTCGGGCAAGAACGTCATGCCTGATCCGCCGCGCCTTGTCAGACCATGCCTGCTGAGAAACCCGGTTGCCTCGGAGGTTCCGATTTCCTGAAACCATGCCATGTCGGCCAGCTGCTCCAATGTCGTCTTCCCGTCCGTTGCCACCAAAGCCGGGGCGCAGACCACACAGAGAGCCGAACGCAAGACCGGCTCTGCAAACATGCCCGGCCAGACGCCGCTGCCGTGCCGCAGGGCGATATCCGCCCCTCCAGGCTCCAGCGTCCGGACTTCCGGAGTCGGATCAATGACCATGTCGCTGCCCGGATATTCCGCGCGGAACTGTGCCAACCGGGGAAGAAGCCATCGCGCCGCAAAGGCCGGCGTCGTTGTCACGACCAAGGGCCTGTCAGAGTCAGCATCGGACATCGCGCGGATCGTGCGGGTGATTGCGCCAAAGCCAAGTTCCAGCGCCTCGGACAGGTGGGTACCATTCGTTGTCAACACCCCCGCACGCCCCGAACGGTCGATGAGTTGAACACCCAACTCCTCTTCCAATGTCCGGATATGTTGGCTGATTGCAGCATGAGACACATTCAGCCGCATGCCGGCTTCTACCACGCTGCCTGTCGTCGCATAGGCGTGGAACGCCCGCAGGGCAGAAAGAGATGGAACGTCCCGCCAGTCTATCATGTAAGCGCAGCTTTCATATTGAAAACATTCTGGAGTCGATCCGGCCCGTATTCCGCTTTAGATTTTCCATACACCATTCAATCAGGGATCAGATCATGTTAGAATTACTGGCAGATGCTCTTCTGATACTCCTGCGCGCTGATACGCGCAAGCCGTCCGGACCAAACCGGAAATCCGACCCGGACAGCACGCTGTCTTCAAGAAAATCGCCTCGAACGCGCGAAGGTCATCACTCGCCGCCACCTAGACTGTGAACATAAAGCGCAACCGACCGGATCTCGGCCTCGCTCAGCCGTGTGTTCCAGTTCGGCATCACGCCAAAGCGGGCATTGGTCACGGTATAGGTCAGGTCCGCCGCCGTGCCGCCGTAAAGCCAGATCGCGTCGGTCAGATTGGGCGCGCCCTGGGTCCGGTCGCCTGTGCCGTCTTCCATGTGGCAGGCCGCGCAGTTCTCGGCGAAGACGGTCGCGCCTTCGGCCGCCAGGGCCGCATCATGCTCTTGCCCCGAAATGGCAAGGACGTGCTGCACCACGGCATCGATCTGCGGTGCCTCCAGCAGCCCGTCCACACCGAAGGCAGGCATCTGGGAATATCGCGCCTGGTCATCGGTGGTGTTGCGGATGCCATGCGTGATGGTGGTATGGATATCCTCCATCGTCCCGCCCCAGATCCAGTCGTCGTCCAGAAGGTTGGGATAGCCGCTGGCCTGCACGCCGGCCGCGCCGGACCCGTGGCATTGCGAGCAGTTGGTCCGGAACACCGCCGCCCCGGCAGAGGTGGCGAATTGCAGCAGTTCGGGATCGTCCTTGATTGCGCCCAGGTCCGCCGCCACCAGCCTGTCGCGCATCGGCGCGTTGGCTGCCTCGACGCGCGCAATCTCGGTCGCGACACTGGCGCGCGTCGAAAACCCAAGCAGGCCCGGGGTCGCGCCGCTGATCAGGGGCCAGGCCGGAAAAAGGATGGTGTAGATCAGGCCCCAAAAGATCGTTGCGTAAAAGGTCCACAGCCACCACCGCGGCAGGGGGTTGTTCAGCTCTTCGATCCCGTCCCATTCATGGCCCGTGGTTTCCACCTCGCCGGGTTTGCGGGTGAGGTTCCGTTCACTCATTTCGAAAGCTCCTTCGACGGTCTGCGGGCCGTTTGGGTATCGCGCGCAGGTCTGGCGTCATGCCGGAAGATGCTTTCGGCCGCATCGTCATGCATGGCCCGGCTGCCGGGCCGCAAAGCCCAGAAGATGACCAGAACGAAAACAATCGTCATGGCCAAAAGCATCCAACTGTCGGCGAATGCACGAAGCAGGCTGTAGGTTTCCATGTCCTGCCCCCTTACCGGCTTGCCACGGGCGTATAGGTTGAAAAGTCCACCATCGTGCCCAGAACCTGCAGATAGGCGATCAGCGCATCCATCTCGGAAATACCGGGTGCCGCATCGAAGTTGCGCAGATTGACTGTGCCATAGCGTTCTTCCAGGCCGGCCGTATCCGCATTCGGGTCCGACTGCGCCTTGAAGTCCGCCACCGCGTTTTCAATCATCGCGTCGCTGTAGGGTACCCCGACCATGCGATGCGTCTTCATGATGTCCTGAATGTGGCGCCCGTCGATCAGGGTATCGGCCATGTAGCCGTACTTCGGCATCACCGATTCCGGTACGACCGACTGCGGATCGGTCAGGTGATCCACATGCCAGTCATCCGAATAGCGGTTGCCGACCCGGGCAAGATCCGGCCCGGTCCGCTTGGACCCCCACTGGAACGGATGGTCATACTGCGATTCGGCCGCCAGCGAATAATGGCCATAACGCTCCACCTCGTCCCTCATCGGGCGGATCATCTGGCTGTGACAGACGTAGCAGCCCTCGCGCAGGTAGATATCGCGCCCGGCCAGTTCCAGCGGCGTGTAGGGACGCATCCCTTCGACGTTCTCGATGGTGTTTTCCAGATAGAACAGCGGCACGATCTGCACCAGCCCGCCGATTGTCACCACAAGAAAGCTGAGAACCAGCAGCAGCGTGGCATGGGTTTCGATTGCCTTGTGTTTTTCAAGAATTGCCATGGATGGTCCCTCCGGTCATTCAGCGGGAACAGCCGAGGGTGCCGTGGATTTCCTGTCCACAGACGTCACGGTTTTCCACAGGTTGTAACACATGATCAGCGCACCGGCCAGGAACAGCGTCCCGCCCAGGGCCCGCACCACATACATCGGGAACTTCGCCGCAACGGTGTCGGCAAAGGCGTTCACAAGGAACCCGTTGGCATCCACCTCGCGCCACATCAGGCCTTCCATGATCCCCGTCACCCACATGGAACTGGCGTAAAGCACGATCCCGATGGTCGCGAGCCAGAAGTGCCAGCTGACCAGCTGCAGGCTGTACAACCCCTTGCGGTTCCAAAGGCGCGGGGTCAGGAAATAGAGCACCCCGAAGGTGATCATCCCGTTCCAGCCCAGCGCGCCCGAATGCACATGACCGATGGTCCAGTCGGTGTAATGCGACAGCGCGTTGACGGCGCGGATCGACATCATCGGGCCTTCAAAGGTGCTCATCCCGTAAAAACCGATGGAGACGACCATCATCCGGATGATCGGGTCGGTGCGCAGCTTGTCCCAGGCCCCCGACAGCGTCATCAGGCCGTTGATCATGCCGCCCCAGCTTGGCATCCACAGCATGATGGAAAACACCATGCCCAGCGTGCTCGCCCAGTCGGGAAGCGCCGTGTAATGCAGATGGTGCGGACCGGCCCAGATATACAGGAAGATCAGTGCCCAGAAGTGGATGATCGACAGCTTGTAGCTGTAGATCGGCCGTTCGGCCTGCTTGGGCACGAAATAGTACATCATGCCCAGAAAGCCCGCCGTCAGGAAGAAGCCCACGGCGTTATGGCCATACCACCACTGCACCATCGCATCCTGAACACCCGAATAGACCGGCACGGATTGCGAGGAGAAGAGGGAAACCGGAATGGCTGCGTTGTTCACAACATGCAGCATCGCCACCGTCACGATCATCGACAGCAGGAACCAGTTGGCCACATAGATATGCGGCTCTTTCCGCGACATCAGCGTGCCCATGAAGACCAGAAGGAAGGCAACCCAGACCACCGTGATCCACAGGTCGATATACCAGACGGTTTCGGCATATTCCTTGCCCTGCGTCCCGCCCAGAACATAAGAGGTGGCCGCAAGAACAATCATCAGCTGCCAGCCCCAGAAGACGAACCAGCCCAGATTGCCGCCCCAAAGCCGGACAGCGCTGGTGCGCTGCACGATGTAGAACGACGACATGATCAGCGCATTGCCGCCGAAGGCAAAGATCACGGCGCTTGTGTGCAGGGGGCGAAGACGCCCGAAATTCAGGATGCCTTGGGACCAGGCGGGGTTAAGCTGTGGAAAGGCAAGCTGGAACGCGATCACCACCCCCACCAGAAAGCCCACGATGCCCCAGAAGGTTGTGGCGATCACACCCGCCTTGACGACACCATCGTTGTAATTGGCGCTGACGTCTGCAAGCGAAGGCGGATCGCCGACATGGCGAAGCGTCCACAGAAAGGTGATGGCCGCCGCCAGCATCACCACAACGGCGTTGACCATGTAGGGCAGGTCATGCGCATAGTTCGCCGCAATCGCGGCCCCCACGGCAACGACGGCCAACACGACCAGTTTCAGGTAATCCCACATCTTCGGTCCCTTCGTCCTCGCCAGGTCCGGGCCCGACCCGACCCGGCGCTTTCCGGCTGATGTGTCCTTGTGCCGCCAGCAGGGCCGGGCGGCCTTGATCCATGTCAAGAAAAACCGGCCCCCGCCTTGATCGAAGTCAAGGCGGGGCCGAAGTCTTGTGGTTTAGCTGTGCCAATAGCCCAGTGGAGTTTCGCCATGTCGTACAAGTCCCTGCTGACAATTCTCACCGACCCTGCGAAGGTAACGCAGGCTCTGGACTCTTCCGTCCTTCTGGCTGCACGGCAAGATGCCCATCTTGATGTGCTGTCGCTTGGCATCGACCGGACCCAGATCGGGTATTCGTATATCGGCGGGGCCGCAGTTCTGGCCCAGGCCTCGATGGACCGCGCTGCCGAGGATGCCGAAAAGCTGGATGCCGCAGCCCGTACCATTCTGAACCGGCAGGATGTGCGCTGGGCCGCAGAAGCCGCCGTGGCCCAGCTGGGCAGCCTGGGCGCAATCGTATCGACCAAAGCCCGCTTTGCCGATCTTGTCCTGCTTCCCCATCCCTATGGCACCGACGGTGCCCCGGAAGCAGAGGCCGTTCTGGAAGCGGTCCTGTTCGAAGGTGCCGCCCCGGTGCTTTTGCTTCCGGACACCCTGCTGTCGGACACCCTTGGCAAACGCGTGGTGATCGCGTGGAATCAGGGACCCGAGGCGATGGCGGCCATCCGCTGCGCATTGCCGTTGCTCAAGCAGGCCGATCTTGTGAACATCGCCGTCATCGATCCGCCGAATTATGGCCCCGAACGGTCCGATCCGGGGGGCGCGCTGTGCCAGATGCTTGTCCGCCACGGCGTCAAGGCCGAGGTTTCCGTGCTGGCCAGGACGATGCCGCGCATTTCTGAAATCCTGCTGCGTCACGTGCGCGACCAGAACGCGGATCTGCTTGTGATGGGTGCCTACGGTCATTCGCGGTTCCGCGAGGCCATCCTTGGCGGTGCCACACGTGAGATGCTGGAAATGGCACAGGGGCCGGTCTTCCTGGCCCGGTAACAAGAAAGCGCGCCTTCCGGGGGCGCGCCCCTGCCGGGCAGTCAGGGCCTGCGGCAGTCAATGCCGCGGGTCGTCAGACCGGATAGCCGCCATCGGAATCGTCACCGGCAACTTCCAGCAGCCTGTCAAAGTCGTTCACCGTGACATGCCGCTTGCCTTCCAGCGAAATGACCCCGTCGCGCTTCAGCGCCGACACCTGCCTGCTGACCGTTTCCAGTGTCAGCCCAAGGTAGTCAGCCATTTCTTCGCGTGTCAGGGGCAGATCGAACACGATGGGCCCGGACTTGCGCGGGTTCAGGGACACGTCCCGGCGGGCAATGATCGCCAGAAGGCTTGCAATCTTTTCGCGCGCGGTCTTGCGGCCAAGCAGAAGCATCCATTCGCGCGCCGCATCCAGCTCGTCCAAAGTCATTTCCAGCAGGCGCTGACTGATATGAGGGGTGCTGAGGATCAACTCCTCGAAGGGTTTCTTGCGAAAACAGCACATCAGCAGGTCGGTCGTCGCCGTCACGTCATAGGCCGCCGTGCTGCGGCCGGGACGGCCCACGAAGTCAGACGGCAAAAGCAGGCCCACCATCTGCCGGCGACCATCCTCCATCGTCTGGCTCAGGGTTGCGATGCCGGAAACAACCGAAGCCACGAAATCCATCCGGTCGCCTGACCAGATCACGGTCTGTCCGGCCTCGAAACTGCGGTAGTATTTCATCTGCTCCAGCCGGGCCAGTTCGTCACTGTCACAGCGTGCACACACCGCCCGATGCCGGATGGTACAGCTGCCACAATCCTGCAGATGCGGAAGAATGACCGGTTCCCGAAGTCCCATGACGTCCGTTCCCATTTGATCTGCATCAAGGCAGGGCATACCCGAGGTTTTTACTCTATATTAATGGACACTCATTCGCAACTCGCGCGGCATGGTCTGTTCGATGCCCGCGTCCCCCGCTATACCAGCTATCCGACGGTACCTCATTTTGGCACTACGGTTGGCCAGACTGCGTTTTCGGAATGGATCGAATCGATCCCCGCAGGTTCCGCCATTTCGCTTTACCTGCACGTGCCCTTCTGTCGGCGGCTTTGCTGGTTTTGCGCCTGCCGCACGCAGGGAACACAAAGCATCGATCCGGTCATCGCCTATGTCCAGACCCTGAAACAGGAACTGGCCCTTCTGGGACAGCGCCTTGCGCCCGCAATCACCTTGGCGCGGCTGCACTGGGGCGGCGGCACACCCACGATGATCCCGCCGGACCTGATCCGGGATCTGGCCGATGCGATCTTCAGTCTGGCCCCGCTTGCGCCGGACGGCGAGTTTTCGGTCGAGATCGACCCGAACGAAGTCGATGCCCCCCGGCTTGATGCCCTTGTCGCAGCGGGCATGACCCGTGCCTCGATCGGGGTGCAGGATTTCGACCCCGAAATCCAGCGCACGATCGGCCGCGACCAAAGCCATGACCTGACCAGGTCCGTCGCGGACATGATCCGCGACCGGGGCATTCACAGCCTGAACGCCGATATCCTGTATGGCCTGCCGCACCAGACAACGCAGCGGATCGCCGAATCGGTACAGAAACTGCTTGCACTGTCACCCGACCGTGTTGCCCTTTATGGCTATGCCCACGTGCCCTGGATGTCGCGCCGCCAGCAGATGATTCCGTCCGACACCATCCCGAAACCGGAAGAACGCCTGTGCCTGTTCGAAACGGCGCGTCGGCTGTTCACCTGGGATGGTTACGCCGAAATCGGCATCGATCATTTCGCGCGGCCCGACGACGGATTGGCCATCGCTGCGGCGACCGGGCATCTGCGCCGCAACTTTCAGGGTTACACCGATGACACTGCCCCGGTCCTGATCGGTCTGGGGGCCTCGTCGATCTCGCGCTTTCCGCAAGGCTATGCGCAGAACGCAAGCGGCACATCCGAACATGCCAAAGCAATCCGCGCGGGCCGCTTCTCGACCCGGCGTGGCCATGCCTTTGCGGGGGAAGACCAGTTGCGCGCCCGGATCATCGAGGCGCTGATGTGCGATTTCCGCGTCAGCCGCGCCGAATTGCTGCGCGACTTCGCGACCACACCGGCGCGCCTTGATGATCTGTTCGCTGCCGCCAGGTCCCGGTTCGGCGATTTCTTCGAGGTGACGGCACAGGGTGCCGCCATATCCGCGCCGGGGCGGCCCCTGACCCGGATGATTGTGCGGACGTTCGACGAATACGACCACGGCACGGCCCGGCACAGCGCCGCAGTCTGATCTGCGCAAGACCCTGCGCGGGACAGTGCCGCGCCGTCAGGCTGTTGCTGTCTGGCCCTGGGCGGGCTGACCGCCGCCCGGGCCGAAAGCCGCGGCAAGCAGCGCCCGCGTGTAGGCGTGCTGTGGGTCTTCGAACACCTGCGCACCGACGCCCGCCTCAACCACGTCTCCGTCCTTCATCACGATCACCTTGTGCGCCAGCGCCCGCACCACGCGCAGATCATGGCTGATGAACAGATAGGCCAGCCCCCATTTCCGCTGCAGCGCGCGCAGCAGATCCACGATCTGCACCTGCACGGTCATGTCCAGCGCGCTTGTCGGCTCGTCCAGCACCACCAGCTTGGGGCGCAGGATCATCGCGCGGGCAATCGCCACCCGCTGACGCTGCCCACCCGAGAATTCGTGCGGATAGCGTCCCATCGCGGCGGGGTCCAGGCCGACCTCGGTCATGATGTCGGCCACCATCTGGCGCTTGTCCCGGCCCGGCTCCACCCCGTGCACGCCCAGACCCTCGGCGATGATCTGTTGCACCGTCATCCGGGGCGACAGGCTGCCGAAGGGGTCCTGAAACACGATCTGCAGGTTGCGCCGGAGATCGCGCAGGTCCTTGCCATACCGCGCTTGCAGGTCCTGGCCCAGAAAGACCACCGGCCCGGTTGACGGGATCAGCCGCAGGATCGCCAGCGCCAGCGTGGTCTTGCCCGATCCGCTTTCGCCCACGATCCCCAGCGTCTCGCCCGCGCGCACCGACAGGGTGGCGTCGTTGACCGCCTTCACATGGCCGACCGTGCGGCGCAGAAAGCCGCGATGGATCGGGAACCACACGCGCAAACCTTCGGTCCGTACAATTTCGGGCGCGTCCGCCGCAACCGGATCGGGGCGGCCCGCAGGCTGTGCCGCCAGCAGCTTTTGCGTATAGGGGTGCCGGGGCGCGCTGAAGATCTGCGCCGTCGGCCCCTGTTCCACAATCGCGCCGCCCTGCATCACGCAGACCCGGTCGGCGATGCGCCGCACCACGCCAAGGTCATGGGTGATGAAGAGCAGGCTTAACCCTTCGGTCCGCTTGAGATCGGCCAGCAGTTCCAGAATCTGCGCCTGGATGGTCACATCCAGTGCCGTGGTCGGCTCGTCGGCAATCAGCAGGTCCGGCCCGTTGGCCAGCGCCATGGCAATCATCACCCGCTGCCGCTGCCCGCCCGACAACTGGTGCGGATAGGCGTCCAGTCGGCTTTCCGCCTCGCGGATGCCGACCTTTTGCAAAAGCGCGATGATCCGTGCCCGCGCGGCATCCCCGGTCAGGCCCTGATGCAGCGCAAGGCTTTCGCCCAGCTGCGTGCGGATCGTGTGCAGGGGGTTCAGGCTTGTCATCGGCTCTTGAAAGATAAAGCTGATGTCATTGCCGCGCACCCGGCGCAGGTCCGGCTCTGCCGCACCCACCATTTCGGCACCGCTGTAGCGCACCGATCCCGTGACCATCGCGCTGTCGGGCAGCAGCGAAACCGTTGCCAGCGCCGTCACCGATTTGCCGGACCCGCTTTCGCCCACCAGCGCCACCGTCTCGCCCCTGCCGACGGAGAAACTCACCCCGTTGACCGCGTCGATGATCCGGCCATCCTGACGGAAGCGGACGCAAAGGTCGCGCAGGTCCAGCACGGTTTCGGGCGCGGTCATCGGAAGGTCTTTCGCGGGTCGAAGGCATCACGGATACCCTCGAAGATGAAGACCATCAGGCTGAGCATGATGGCAAAGGCAAAGAAGGCGGTGAACCCAAGCCAGGGTGCCTGCAGGTTCTGCTTGGCCTGCAGGGTCAGCTCGCCCAGCGACGGGGAAGACGACGGCAGGCCAAAACCCAGAAAATCAAGCGCCGCAAGCGATCCGACCGTTCCTGTGATGATGAAGGGCAGCATCGTCAGCGTGGCGACCATGGCATTGGGCAGAACATGGCGGAACATGATGACCCGGTCCGCCACGCCCAAAGCGCGGGCGGCGCGGACATATTCGAAATTCCGCGCCCGCAGGAATTCGGCGCGCACCACGCCAACCAGGCCCGTCCAGCCGAACAGCACCATCAGCCCGACCAGCAGCCAGAAATTCATCTGCCAGACCGCCGCCACGATGATGATGACATAAAGGCTGGGCGTGGACCCCCAAAGTTCGATGATCCGCTGAAAGGCAAGGTCGGTCAGCCCGCCGAAATACCCCTGCACCGCCCCCGCCGTGATGCCGATGACCGATGTCAGGAAGGTCACGATCAGCGCAAAGGCCACCGACAGGCGGAAGCCGTAGATCACCCGCGCCAGCACATCGCGCGCCGTGTCATCGGTGCCCAGCCAATGGCGCGCATCCGGGGGCGACGGGGCGGTGCCCTGAATGTCGTTGACTGTGTTGAAGCTGTAGGGAATGGGCGGCCACAGGATCCAGCCCGCCTGCACCGGTTCGCCCGCCGCCGTGCCGCTGGCCCGCGCCTCGGCCAGAATGCCCGCAGGGTCGTCCCAGCAGGCCTGCGATCCGGCCGCGACGATCAGGCACTGCACCTCGATGTCGCGATAGACGGCTTCGGTCTGAAAATCGCCGCCAAAGGCGGTTTCGGGATAAAAGCGCAGGATCGGCAGATAGAAGGCCCCGTTGTGCCGCACCAGCAGCGGCTTGTCATTGGCCAGCACCTCGGCGAACAGCGACAGCCCGAACAGGATCGAAAACAGCACAAGCGACCAGAAGGCGCGCCTGTTGGCGCGGAAGTTGCGCCAGCGGCGCCGGTTCAGCGGGGACAGGGCCATGATCTATCCCCTCCGCTCAAAATCGATGCGCGGGTCGATCCAGACATACATCAGGTCCGACAGTATTCCCATCAAGAGGCCCATCAGCCCAAAGAAGAACAGCGTGCCGAAGATCACCGGATAGTCGCGCGACACGGCCGCCTCGAACCCCAGGCGGCCCAGCCCATCCAGCGAAAAGATCGTCTCGATGATCAGGCTGCCGCCGAAGAACACGCTGACGAAAACCGCCGGAAAGCCCGCGATCACGATCAGCATCGCATTGCGGAAGACATGGCCGTAAAGGACGGCGCTTTCGGTCAGCCCCTTGGCGCGGGCGGTCATGACATACTGCTTCTTGATCTCGTCCAGGAAACTGTTCTTGGTCAGCAGCGTCAGCGTGGCAAAGGACGCGATGGTCGATGCCAGCACCGGCAGGGTGATATGCCAGAAGTAATCGGCGACCTTGCCCAGCATTGAAAGCTGGTCCCAGTTGTCCGATGTCAGCCCCCGCAGCGGGAACCATTTGAAATAGGACCCGCCCGCAAACAGCACCAGCAGCAGGATGGCGAACAGAAAGCCGGGAATGGCATAGCCCACGATGATCGCCCCGCTGGTCCAGGTATCGAACGGGGTTCCGTCCTTGACCGCCTTGCGGATGCCCAGCGGGATCGAAATGAGATAGGCGATCAGCGTGGACCACAGGCCAAGGGTGATCGACACCGGCATCTTTTCCAGCACCAGATCGACGACAGAGATTGACCGGAAATAGCTTTCGCCGAAATCGAAGCGCGCATAGTTCCACATCATGTCCAGAAAGCGCTGCAGCGGCGGCTTGTCAAAACCGAACTGGCGTTCCAGATCGGCGATGAATTCGGGCGGCAACCCGCGTGAGCCGATGTAGCGTTCGTCCCCGCCCGCGGCCTCGTCCATGCCGCCACCGGCATCGCCGCCGCCCGCGATGGTCTGAAAGGCATCGCCCCCGCCTTCAAGCCGGGCCAGCACCTGTTCGATCGGGCCGCCTGGCACAAACTGGGTCAGCGTGAAGTTGATCACCATGATCCCGAACAGCGTCGGAATGATCAGCAAAAGCCGCCGAAGGATATAGGCACCCATTCCGCCTGCCTGCCCTGTTCCCGCCCGTGACCCGGGTCTATCGCAACACGCCCGAGGCTTTCAGCGCCTCGGCTTTATCGGCGTTGTACCACCAGAACGAAAGCTCGCCCAGCGCATAGGGCGGCAAGGTTTCGGGGTGTTCGAACATGTCGTAATAGGCCACGGTATGCGTGTTCTTGTACCATTGTGGCACCCAGAACCGTTCCAGCCGCAACGCGCGGTCCAGCGCCTTCGTCGCCACGGTCAGTTCATCCTTGGTCTTGGCGGCCATCACCACCTCGATCAACGCATCCACGGCCGGGCTTTTCAGGCCCATCATGTTGAAGGACGACACATCGGCAGTGGCAGAGCCGTAATACTGCTTCAACTCGGACCCCGAGAAATAAGTGGACGTTGCATTGCCGACGGCCATATCGAAGTCATATTCAGGCGGGCGTGTCCTGCTGATCCTTTGGGCGTTGTCGATCCGTGTCATCTTCGCATCCACGCCCAGTGCCCGCAGGTTTTCCACAAAGGGGTTGATCACCCGGTCAAAGGTCTGGCTGTCGTTGATAATCTCCAGACGCAGGGTTTCGCCGGCGGCATTGCGGCGCAGACCGTCCTCGCCCACCGTCCAGCCCGCCTCATCCAGCAGGGCGGATGCCTTGCGCAGATTGCCCCGGTCCATCTGCCGGTCGCCCGACACCGATGCCATCACGGGCGGGTCGGTCAGGATCGACGCGGGCAGCAGCCCCTGATCGACCAGAGGTTGCAGGATGGCCACCTCTTGCGGTGATGGCACCCCTTCGGCTTCCAGCCAGCTGTTTTCCCAGACCGAGTCGATCCGGGCGTAAAGCCCGTAGAACAGCGTCGCATTCGCCCATTCGAAGTTGAACATCAGCCCGACTGCCTCGCGCACGCGGGGGTCCTGAAACTGCGGGCGGCGCAGGTTGAACAGAAAGGCCTGCCCGCTGGCCTTGGCGCCCGACGGCAGCGCGACCTTGACCACCTGACCATTGACCACGGCAGGAAAATCATACCCAGTGGCCCAGGAAATCGAAGACGCCTCATTGCGGAAGGTATAGGTTCCTGCCTTGAAGCCTTCGAAAGCCGCGTTGTAATCGGCGTAGTATTCGATCCGGATGGCGTCGAAATTGTTCTGGCCGCGATTGATCGGCAGGTCTTGGCCCCAGTAATCCGGGTTGCGCCGGTAGACCAGCGTCTTGCCGGTTTCCATGCGGTCCAGAACATAGGGGCCGGACCCAAGGAAGGGCTCCAGACTGGACGCTTCCATGTCCCGGTTGTTCTTGATGTAATTGGCCTTGGACAGGATCGGCAGGCCACCGACGGTCGCAGGCAGATCACGGGTCGGCACGCCCGGCTTGAAGGTGAATTTCACCCGATGCGGCCCCAACACCTCTACCCCCTGCACCTGTTCGGCAAAGACGGTGCGAAAATCGGTCAGGCCCTTGGTCAGGAAGGTTTCATAGGAAAAAGCCACATCCTCTGCCGTCAGGGGCGAGCCGTCAGAGAACCTTGCCTCGGGCCGCAGGTTGAAAATCACCCAGGACCGGTCCTCGGGGTATTCCAGCGTCTCGCACAGCAGGCAATAGGTTGCCCCGATTTCATCCGCCGTTCCGGTCAGGATGGATTCGTACATCGCCGAAGAAAGCTGCCCCGCACGCCCCTTGACCGAATAGGGGTTCATCGAATCAAACCCGCCAAAGGCCCATTGCGAAATCTCTCCGCCCTTGGGCGCATCGGGATTGACATAGTCCAGATGGGCGAAATCCGCCGGATACTTCAGATCGCCAAAGGTCGAAATCCCATGCGCGGTGATCACCGTTTCGGCGCGCGCCGCCAGGGTGAAGGTTGCAAGGATCAGAAACGCCGCCCCAGCCACCCGTGCGGCGCGCAGCGGAAGGTCATCAATCCTGCGCGCTTCAACAAAAGCACCCCTGCGGCCTTCGGTCATCCGGCAACTCCCTTTCAACTGGCGGCCCGCGCCGCTTTGCCAACTAATTGACGGGAAATCGCCGTTTGTCGATGGTCCTGAGCGCAATGGCGACGCCGGTCGCGCGCTTGTGTCCCCGGCGTGAGCCGCAATGACAAAGGCCGCCCCCTGGGGCGGCCGTGACAGGCGCGATCATGCCCGATCCGTCAGGGAACTGACGCAAGATAGGCGATGACATTCGCGCGGTCTTCCACCTTGGGCAGGCCGGCAAAGCTCATCTTCGTGCCGGGCATGTAGCCCTTGGGGTTTTCCAGAAAGCCGTTCAGGTTTTCGGGTGTCCACGCCTGGTCGGCCACCGCAAGGATCGCTTCGGAATAGCCAAAGCCCGCAACCGCCGCCTTGGCACGGTCCACAACGCCATTCAGGTGCGGCCCGGTGCCATCCGTGCCATCCATCTTGTGGCAGGCCTTGCACTTTGCAAATACCTTTTCGCCCGCGCTGGCGTCTGCGGCGGCATAAACCTCGGCAAACGCAGGGCCGGCGTCGGCAACTTCCGCTGTCGCCTCGCCCTCGCCGGTATCGATCACATAGGCCTGTTCTTCCGCCGCGCCGCCATGCCCGCCGCCCGTGTAGAACAGCGCAGAACCGGCCCAACTGATCAAAAGAAAGACCAGCAGCGATCCGCAGAACGCGCCCAGCGTCTTGGTGAAGGTCATCGTATCGAACATCTCGGCCGGTTCCCTGGTTGTCGCTCCGCGCGGGTATCTACCCGCTTCCCCTGCCCGGTTTCAAGGTGTAGTAGCGCGACGAAACGCCCCTGGGGCACCGGACCTGCCCGAAATGCCCGGACCCGCCAGCAAACGGAGCTGCCATGACCGCCCAACCAACCGGACGCATCGCGTTTCAGGGTGAACCGGGTGCCTATTCGCACGAGGCCTGCCGCCTGGCGCGCCCCGGCATGGAAGCCCTGCCCTGCCGCACCTTCGAAGACGCCATCGAAGCGGTGCGCAAGGGTGAGGCGGACCTTGCCATGCTGCCGGTGGAAAACTCCACCTATGGCCGGGTTGCCGATATCCATTCGCTGCTGCCCGGCTCGGGGCTGCACATCATCGATGAAGCCTTCGTGCGGGTGCATATCAACCTGCTGGCCCTGCCCGGCACGCCGCTGGCGGCTGTCAGATCGGCAATGAGCCACACGATGCTGCTGGGCCAGTGCCGCGAATTCCTGCGCGCGCACGGTCTCACGGCGGTGACCGGCGCGGATACGGCCGGGTCGGCCAGGTTTGTTGCCGAACGGGGCGATCCGTCACTTGCTGCGCTGGCCTCGGAACTGGCGGGCGAAATCTACGGCCTTAACGTTCTGGCGCGGCAGATCGAGGATCAGGCAAACAACACCACGCGCTTTCTGGTCATGTCGCCCCGGCCGGACCTGAACCGGCGCGGCGACGGCGGCATGATGACCAGCTTCACCTTCCGGGTGCGCAACATCCCGGCGGCCCTTTACAAGGCGCTGGGCGGCTTTGCCACCAATGGCGTGAACATGACCAAGCTGGAAAGCTACATGGTCGGCGGGTCCTTTACCGCAACCGAATTCTATGCCGACATCGAAGGCCACCCCGATGACGCCAACGTCGCCCGCGCGCTGGAGGAGCTGGGCTATTTCACCAACGCGGTGAATATCCTTGGCGTCTACCCCGCCGACCGTCGCCGGGGTTAGCAGGGTGCTGAAAAAGTGCCGCCCTCAGGGGTTGCCTGGGCGCATAGCTGGAACCCCTTCCGCCCCGCGCGCCTTGTGCATCCTGGCAGGGGCCATCGCCCCTGCAACAGCGCTACGCTGATCCTTGTCCAGCCGGGGGCCAAAGCCCCCAGCCAACGCCCGCCCCGCCCCCGGCGGGCGCTGGCCTTTCGTTGGTTCAGGATGTGCCGGTCTACGGGGCAGCGTCCCGGGCGGTCGGGGGAAACGCGGCTCGCGTTTCCCGGTCCTGCCCGAACAGGCGACAGCCCTGCCCCCGCTTCTCTGGCAGGGGCCATCGCCCCTGCCACAGCGCTGCGCTGGCATCAGGACCGGCCGGGGGCCAAAGCCCCCGGCCAGCGCCCGCCCCGCCACCGGCGGGCGCTTTGCACCCGCCGGGTCGGGCGCTGGCCTTTCGTGGTGCCTGGACCGACCGATCTACAGGCAACCGTGCCGCGCGGGCGGGGGAAACGCGGCTCGCGTTTCCTGATCCCGCCCGGAGAGGAGTTCTCCGGGATGCCCGCTCTCTCTGGCCAGGGCCATCGCCCCTGCCACAGCGCCACGAGCGGCGCGAAGGTTTGTTCAGCACCCTGTCAGGCATTCCGGTTGGTCATCTTCGCCCAGGGCATCATCGGTCGCGTTCCGTCCCCGCCGTGCCGCAGCCTGCTACAGGCCCGGGGCAAAGCGCCCGTATTCCCCCTGGCTGAACAGCAGGGGCTGGCCGGGCCGTGCCGAAACGCGCAGCACCCGCCCGACGATGATCAGATGATCGCCGCCGTCATGCGTGGCCACCTGAAGGCAATCGAACCGCGCCAGCGCCTGCGGCAGAACCGGCACGCCATTCGCGTCCGTCTCATGCGCCAATCCGTCGAATCCGGCCCCGCCGCGCACGAAACGCCTGCTCAGGTCGCTCTGCTCGGCTCCAAGGACGTGAATCGAATAATGCCGGGCTGCGGCATAGTAAGGAAAGCGGGCCGCAGACCGGGCGGGCGACCACAGAACCAGCGGCGGGTCCAGCGAGACACTGGCAAAACTGTTCGCCGTAAAGCCCATCGGGCCATCCCGCGTGGCAATGGTGACAACGGTGATGCCCGTGGCAAAGCGCCCTAGGGCATCGCGGAATGCCCGGGCATCGGTCGTTTCTGCCGTCAGGTGTGTGTCAGGCATCCCGTCTCCACGGCCCCGCCGCCGCGCCATCCCATGCCGCGCCAGCTATCGCGCTTTGCGCTCAGGGCAAGCCCGCGCGGCATCCGGGATGAAACTTTCACCAACACGGTGCAGGACAGCCGCACCCGGATGCCGAAGCGTCCGGCCGCTGCCGCGCAGGTCAGGCCCGGTCTTCGGTGCCGGTGTCGATCAGCCGCCCGCCCGGCCTGGCCGTGCCGTCGGCAAGCACCCGAATCATCGCCCGGCGCAATACCGGGCAGACAGAAAGGCGGCCCGTCCGGCCATCAGGGGAAAGCGGCAAGAACACCGTCCTTCGCGCCACACCGGCCTTGGGTCGGCCGGGTTTGCCGGCCAGTCGGGGCGCAGGCGCACGGGTTTCGGCGCAAGATTGCCCCTCGCCGGACAGGCGGCCTTCGCAAGCCTTGCCACCACGGCGGATCAGGCCTTGGACAGGCGGCGGCATCGCGCTAGGCAAGGGCGGGAACTTCCGCCATGCAGGGACCGGCCGATGCTTTTCGCCTATCGTCAGTCTGCCGGGCACCTGGAACAACTGGCGGTTTCCGACCGGCTTCAGGATGCGATCTGGATCGATCTGTACCGGCCGATGCCCGCGCAGGTTCAGGCTGTTGCGGCTTTGGGGGTCGATGTTCCCACCCTGGAAGACATGGAGGAGATCGAAATCTCCAACCGTCTGTACCGCGAAGGCGGCGTGGATTACATGACCGTCGTCCTGCCGGGCCTGTCGGAAACCAAGGCGCCGCAGACCGGCCCTGTCACCTTCATCCTGACGCCGGAGCGTCTGGTAACCGTCCGGCATCACGCGCCGCGCCCGTTCGAGACCTATCCCACACGTGCCGACAAGGTCGGCCCCGGATGCTCGTCCACCGAACGCGTCTTTCTGGGCCTGATGGAAGAGATTGTCGGGCGGCTGGCCGATCTGCTGGAAGGAACGGGCACGTCGCTGGATGCCGTCACCAGATCGGTCTACGACCCGGACCAGGCGAAACGGTCAGAGGTTCTGCAGGACGCGCTGCAGAACGTCGGGCGCGTGGGCGATCTGGTGGGGCGCGTGCGCCTGTCGCTGCTGACGCTGGAACGCGCGATCGGGTTTCTGGGGCAGTCGATGGCCGAGCGCGGCACGTCCGATGGCCTGCGTCCGGTGGTCAAGGCCCTGCTGCGCGACATTCAGGCGCTGGAGGTGCATGCGGATTTCGTCTCGACCCGCGTCGCGCTGGCATCGGATGCGACGCTGGGGATGGTCAACCTGGTGCAGAACTCCACAGTCCGCATCGTGTCGGTCGTTGCGGTGCTGTTCCTGCCGCCCACGCTGATCGCCTCGGTCTATGGCATGAACTTCCGTGCGATGCCGGAGCTGGACCAAGGCTGGGGCTATCCGATGGCGCTGGGCCTGATGGTTGCCTCGGCGGTCGGCACCTATCTGTTCTTCAAATGGAAGAACTGGCTGTGACAATGCGTGATCGCGAACAGCGCCAGCCCGTTCAGCCCGAAAGCGCATAGCGGTGCAGCAGCCGGAACATCCCGTCGTCCCCCTGGCCGAACAGGCACAGGCTGCCCACATGGAAGGGGCGCGGCAGGACCGGGCGCAGCAAGGGATCAAGCACGGCGGCGACCTGGGCTGCATCAGCATCGGGCAAGTCCCCGGTCAGCGTCAGATGGAAGCGGAATTCTTCCATCACATAGGGGTAGCCCCAGCGCGCCAGATGGCCGCGCTGCCGGTCGGTCAGCCGCTCTGGCCTGCGGCGGGCGATCTCGGCGGCATCCGGGGGCGCGCGGAACGGATCCAGACCTTCGACAACACGGGCCGCAAGACCGGCCAGGTCCCCCTGGTCGCCCTCCGGCGTCAGGGCGACGAACCCGCCCAGCCTGTGCAGCGACAGGCCCGCAAGCGTGACCGGGGGCAGCGCTGCGCAAAGATCGGCCGCCGCCCGGTGCAGGCCTTCGGCCGTCCGGCCGGGGGCCAGGCGGAACGGCGGCTTGATCGTGCCGTGAAATCCGTATTTGCGCGGCGTCTCGGTCAACTCGGCGGCGGTGCGGGGCAGGTCGGCAAGCTGCGGATGGGGCACGCGCCGCCCGGCTGCGGCATCCCAGCCCAGCCACGCCGCTGTCAGATCGGCAAGTTGGCCCGCCTGCGGCGCCCAATAGATGGCATAGCGATGAAAGTCTGTCATGATGTCGCTTTTATGGATGCGGCGTCACAGTCCTGTGACAGGACACTGTCATTGAGCGCTGTCTGGCCTGCGTCAAGGAATCTTCATGTCTGACACCATCTTTGCCAATGCGCTTCTTGTTCTGCCCCACGAAACCCTTCGCGGCAGCCTTCATCTTTCCGGCGGCGTGATCCGCGCGATCGATCCCGGCACGGCGGTGCCTGCGGGTGCCCTTGACTGTGGCGGTGATCTGGTGATGCCCGGTCTGGTCGAATTGCACACCGACAATCTGGAACGCCATATCGAACCGCGCCCCAAGGTCGACTGGCCCCACGCCAGCGCGATCATCGCCCATGATGCCGAACTGGCAAGTGTCGGCATAACAACGGTTTTCGATGCGCTTCGGGTGGGGTCGGTCATCTCGAAGGCCAAGGGGAACTACGGTGAATACGCCCGGGCGCTGGCCGACGAGATTCTGGATCTGCGTCGGCAGGGGGTGCTGCGGATCAGCCATTTCCTGCACCTGCGGGCCGAGGTTTGTTCGGAAACCCTGGTGGAAGAGCTGGACAAGTTCGGGCCGGCCGATGCCATCGGGATCGTCAGCCTGATGGACCACACCCCCGGCCAGCGGCAGTTCCGCGATGTGGAAAAGCTCAAGGACTATGTCATGGGCAAGCACGGCTATTCGCTGGACGAATTCCATGGCCATATCGCCGCGCAGAAGGCGCTGGGCGACCGGATGCGCGACCTGCACGAGGCGGCGGCGGTTGCGGCGGCGCAGCGCTATGGCGCGGTGCTGGCCAGCCATGACGACACGACCGAAGACCAGGTTGCCCAATCTGCCCGGCAGGGGGCGCATTTTGCCGAATTCCCGACCACGGTCGAGGCCGCCCGCGCCTGTCAGGCGCAGGGCATCAAGGTGATGATGGGCGCGCCGAACCTGATCCGGGGCGGGTCGCATTCCGGCAATGTCGCCGCGGCCGATCTGGCCGAAGCGGGGCTTCTGGATGTCGTCTCTTCCGACTACGTGCCCTCGTCGCTGCTGACGGCCGGGTTGCGGCTGGGCGATCTGTGGGGCAACCTTGCGCGCGGCGTGGCCACGGTAACACGGGCACCGGCACAGGCGGCGGGGCTGCAAGACCGGGGGCAGCTGGTTCCCGGCGCACGGGCTGATGTGATCCGCGTGGCGCGCCTTGGCCAGGCGGCTGTCGTGCGCGGAACATGGGTTGCGGGCCACCGCGTGGCCTGAGATCACGGGACAAAGACGCTGACATCAACGAGGACAGCATGAGCCAAAGCCTGCCCGCCTTCACCGCCCCCGGCCGTTTCTGGCGGGGAAACCTGCACACCCATTCCACCCGGTCCGACGGCATTCTCGAACCGGAAGAGGTGTGCCGCCGCTACCGGGCCGAAGGCTATGACTTTCTGGCGCTGACCGATCATTTCATCGGCCGTTACGGCTACCCGATTGTCGACACATTGCCCTTCCGCACCAACAGCTTCACAACGATTCCGGGGGCCGAGCTGCATTCGGGGGCGATGGCCAATGGCGAGTTGTGGCATATCCTGGCCGTCGGCCTGCCGCCGGATTTCGCGCCATCGCACAGCCCGGATTTCCTGCCTGTCGATGGGCAGGAAAGCGGGGCGGCGCTGGCGGCCCGTGCCGTGGCCGCCGGGGCCTTTGTGGCTGTGGCGCATCCGCAATGGTCCGGGATGACGCTGGACGATGCGCGGGGCATCACGGCGGCCCATGCGGTGGAAATCTACAACCACGGCTGCGCCGAAGGCTGCGACCGGGCCGACGGGTTCGGCATTGCCGACCTGCTGCTGACCGAGGGGCGGCGGCTGAGCCTGATTGCGACCGATGACGCCCATTTTTCAGAGCCGGACCATTTCGGCGGCTGGGTGATGGTCAAGGCTGCGGCGAACGAGCCGGAGGCGCTGCTGGGCGCGCTGAAGGCGGGGCATTTCTATTCCTCGCAGGGGCCGGATTTGCGCGATGTGCGGATCACGGGCGATGCGGTGGAGGTGGACTGTTCCGCCGTGCGCTCGGTGATCGTGCAGGGGGCCGGATCGGCGGCAAAGGCGGTGCATGGCCAGTCGATGACCACGGCGCGGGTCCCGCTGGAGCGGTTCCGCGCCTCACCCTGGGTGCGGGTGACGGTGATCGATCATGCGGGCAGGCGGGCCTGGTCGAACCCCTGGTTCCTGTGAACGTTTCGCGCGCAGCACCCGCAAGGCCCCCGCAGTACGCGGACCGTCTGAGGAACCTTCCGCTCCCTGGGCCGAGTTGGCAGACTTGGGCATGTCGGCAAGGTGCCCTGCCAACGCCAAGACGGCCCGGCCTTCGTGGTCTTTGCGATGCGATGAAGAAGAAGCAGACGCGACGCGAGCTGTTCCTTGCCAGGATGGACGCTATTGGGCCTTGGGGTTGTCTTCCGGGTTTGATCGCGCCGCATGATCCCAAGTCGGGGCGGTTTATCGCTTCTATAATCTCACGCGCATGGGTACGGGGCAGTTGATGGGGCCGTCGGTGTCAGTCGGACCTTGGACCACACCCTTGGACAAAATCCCAACCGTCGCGCCGCGCTTGGCAGACTTTCGGCGCAAAATCTGCCGCGTCGGCCGCGCGTCCCGCGTCAGAGGTTGGCGCTAACGCGCGAAACTGCTTCGCGAAGCCAGGCGGTGGCACTGTCTTTTCGGGCAAAAGGCGACCACAGCATGTGCAATGTCCACGGGGCCAGCCCGAGGAACGCCAGATCGAAGGTCGCGATGCCGGGACCAAAACGCGCTGCGGCGCGGGAGGGAACGGCTGCGACCAGATCAGTTGCGCGCAGGATTTCTGGCAGCGCCATCAGGTGGGGCAGCGCAAGGCACACACGACGCGTCAGCCCCTGGGTGGCCAGCAGATCATCTACCGCGCCGCGCCCGTCGCGGGCCAATGTAAACAGCGCATGGTCAAGGCTGGCAAATCGGACCGCATCCATCGGGCCCGACAAGGCCGGGTGCCCGATGCGGGCGACACCTGTAAACACTTCGCGCAAAAGGGGGGTCGCAACAGACCGATCCGGCGGATCGGCAAAGCTGCCGATGACCAGATCCAGACTGCCCCCGTCGATCAGAGCGGCTACTGCCGTCTTATCATAGGCCTGCAATTGCAGGTCGATGCCCGGCGCGCAGGTAGCAACCCATGCCGACAGGGCAGGCGCAATCACGGCGCTGGCATAGTCGGTGACGCCGATGACAAAGCAGCCCTGCGCGGTTGCAGGCTCGAATCTGCGCTCGGCATCCAGCACGCCACGCAGGTCCGCCAGGGCCGCGTGAAGGCCCGGCGCAAGCCGCCGTGCGACAGGCGTCGGTTGCATGGCGCCCCCGGCGTAGCTGAACAATTCGTCCCCCAGTGCCGTGCGCAACCGCGACAGGGCTGCACTGGTGGCAGGCTGGCTGAGGCCCAGCAGCCGTGCTGCCCCGGACACGCTGCGCGCCTTGTCGATCGCCTCGAAGGTAAGCAGCAAGTTGAGATCGAATGTCATCGGACCCTCTTATTCGTTTTATGAATAACATTCATTCGATATGGATGATATACATTTCTTTCAGTGTGCAGATATTTCCGAACAGGGAATTGAACCTTGAAAGGATCCTGACCATGACCTCTCCTCTTGCCATTATCGCCGGCGTCGGCCCGGGCGTTGGTGCCGCTGTCGGGCGACGCTTTGCCAAGGGCGGCTTTCGCGTTGCAATGATTGCCCGCGATGCAAATCACCTTGCGGCCATTGCCGCCCCGATCCTTGCGTCGGGCGGGATGGCAGCCCCCTATTGCGCCGATCTGTCGGACCATGACGCGGTTAGCGGTGTGATCGCCCGGATCATAGCAGATCACGGCCGCCCCACCGTGCTGGTGTGGAACGCCGCCGTTTGGGATGAAACGCCTGCGCCGGAGCTTGAGCCTGCCGCGTTCGACAGGCAGCTTCGGCTGGGCCTGACCGGTGCATTGACGGCTATCAGGGCGGCAGCGCCTGCGATGAAGGCGGGCGGTGCCGGAACGGTCCTGTTGACTGGCGGCGGGTTGGCACTGGCCCCGCAATATGGCGGTGCGGTTCCGGCACTGACGGCGGTTAAATCCGCTCTGCGTGGCTTTGTCCATGCCAGTTCGCCCGCGTTTGCGGCTCAAGGCCTGCGTTTGGGCACCGTCACCATCGCTGATCAGGTTGCCCCCGGCACTGCCTTTGACCCGGACCGCATCGCCGAGGCGTTCTGGGCCCTGCATAGTGAGGAAACACCCAAGGTCGAGCAGGTGTTCGATGGCACCTGACCACCGTGAGCACAGCAAGGTCGGCCACATCGGCCGGTGTTTAGTGGCAAAATGACCTTCTGCTGTCTTCCATGGCAGGCTGACTTCCAGGAACCGGTCTCGTGACCGAATTCGCAAGATACGGCAAGCGCCGATCAGACTTGGCTTCCATCCTGAGCACATCACGTTCTGCTCCCCCCGTACAAGAAAGGACCTTCCCATGCGTCGTTACATCGTTGCCTTGGCCTTCGCCCTGGCTTTACCTGCGGCCCCGGCCTTGGTCTGGGCGGAAACTGCCTCGAACCGGCTGGCTGCACCGGGGCCTGAACATGCCTGGATGACACCCCTTGCGGGCAAGTGGAAGGTCGACATGAACGTCTGGCCCGGCCCGGGAGCCGAGCCCTTTGCCATTCCCGGCCTAACGGCTGAACGCGAAATGATTCTGGGCGGGCGCTATCTGCGCGAAGTTCTGATCGGCGGTGATGGCACGCCACTGCGCGAGGCGACCATGGGCTACAACCGGCTGGATGGTCGCTTTGAATTGGTGACGGTGGACATTTTCGAACCCGGCCAGATGGTCTATTCCGGGCGCGAAGGTGACACAGGTGATACCGATACCGTGTCGATGTACGGGATCAGCACCGAAGCCGGAATGGGCCCCGAGCCCACGGGCCGCAAGCGCGACCTGCGGTTCGACTTCACCATCGAAGATACCGGAACCAATGTGCAGCGCATCTATGTCCGCTATCCCGGCGGGCAAGAATTTCTGTTTGTTGAACAGCGCTTCACCCGGCAAGACTGACTTCTGGGTCGAAATCCTGAAGTCGCCTTCTTGAACGGAAATCTGCTGACCGTGAAACCGTTCACCACAACTGCCACGGTTCCGGCGTTGGCCTTTGGCCGCGCCGGGGCCGCGCCCTTCCTTTGCGGGTGCGCCCCGGCTTTGGCGGCGTGGCACCCCGGGGGGGTACGCTGCCGGCTTTATGCGTTCCCCCGCCCCGCAAACAGCCCCGCGTCTTCCGCCGCGCGGCGCAGGGCGCTGGATTTGTTGACGGTTTCCTCGTATTCCGCCTCGGGGTCGCTGTCATGGACCACGCCGCCCCCGGCCTGGATGTACAGCACCCCGTCTTTCAGAACCGCGGTGCGCAGGGCAATGCACATGTCCATCTCGCCATTGGCCGCGAAATAGCCGACACCGCCGCCGTAAATGCCGCGCTTTTCCGGCTCCAGCTCGTCGATGATCTCCATCGCGCGGACCTTGGGGGCACCGGACACGGTGCCGGCGGGCAGACCGGCCAAGAGGGCGGACAGGGCATCCTGCCCTTCGGCGATCTGGCCCACCACGTTCGAGACGATGTGCATGACATGGCTGTAGCGTTCGATGATGAACTGCTCGGTCGGGCGCACGCTGCCGACCTTTGCCACCCGGCCCACGTCATTCCGCCCCAGATCCAGCAGCATCAGATGTTCGGCCAGTTCCTTCTGGTCCGCCAGCAGATCGGCTTCCAACGCGCGGTCTTCCTCGGGCGTAGCACCCCGCCGCCGGGTGCCGGCGATGGGGCGCACGGTGACTTCGCCGTCGCGCAGGCGCACCAGAATTTCGGGGCTGGCCCCGATCACCTGAAAGCCGCCGAAGTTGAAGAAGAACAGGAAGGGCGAGGGGTTGGTGCGGCGCAGGCTGCGGTACAGCGCAAAGGGCGGCAGGGCAAAGCGCTGTGCCCAGCGCTGGCTGGGCACCACCTGAAAGATGTCGCCCGCCCGGATATAGTCCTTGGCCTTCTCGACTGCGGCCTTGTAGCCGTCCTTGGTGAAATTCGACACCGCCTCGCCCAGGGGGGCGGTTTCGCCGAAATCACGCAAGGCGGGTGGGGCGCGGTCCAGGTCGCGCAGCGCATCCATCACCCGTTCGGCCGCCTGGGCATAGGCGGCGCGGGCGGACAGGCCCGAGGCCACCCAGGCGGGGGCCACGACCGTCACCTCGCCCTTGACCCCGTCCAGTACCGCCACCACCGAGGGGCGCAGCAGTGTGGCATCGGGCAAGCCCAGCGGATCGGGATTTACATCGGGCAGGTGTTCCACCAGCCGGATCATGTCATAGCCCAGATAGCCGAACAGACCCGCCGCGATGGGGGGCAGGTCTGCGGGCATTTCGATGCGGGATTCGGCGATCAGCGCGCGCAGCGTGTCCAGGGGGGGGCCGTCCAGCGGCTGAAAGGCCGTGGCATCAAAGCGCGCCTCGCGGTTGATCTGTGCCTGCGCCCCGTGGCAGCGCCAGATCAGGTCAGGTTTCAGCCCCACGACCGAATAGCGCCCGCGCACTTCGCCCCCCGTGACGGATTCCAGCATGAAGCTGTCGGTCCGCGCTTCGGTCAGTTTCAGCATCAGCGAAACGGGTGTGTCCAGATCGGCGGCAAGGCGGGCATAGACAAGCTGGTTGCGCCCTTCGGCCCAGCCCCGCGCGAAGGTCTCGAAATCCGGGATCAGCGCCAAGAGGGCCCCCTATTGCACCTGGGCATGGACGGCGGCAATCGCCGCGTCATTGATGGTGATGCCCGCTTCGGCGATCAGTGCTGTCGAGAACAGCCCGAAGGCATCCTGCGCCAGCGCCTGCTGCAGCTGTGACGCAAGCCCGGCCTTCGTGGCAAGCGCGTCAGGCGTATCGGCAGGGGCGGGCTGGATACTGTCGAGCTGCACCAGGCCTACAAAATCCGGGCCTTCGATCACGCGCCGCTCGCCCGGCGTCATTTCGAAGATCGCAGGAAGCAGCGTGTCAGGCGCCCCTTCGACAAAACCGTTGCGCGCCATCGACAGGGTCACTTCGGCAATCCCGAAGCTGCCGGGCGATGCCCCGCCTTCGACGGCGGCCTTCACCTCGATCGCGCGGGCAGACAGCGCCCTGGCAAGGGCATCGGCGCGCCAGCCGGTTGCCACATCTTCGGCAACGCTGTCAAAGGGCTTGAGCGCGGGCGGGATGATGTCGTCCAGACGCAGGGCAACAAGGCCGCCGTCTTCAAGTTCGATAAGTTCGGGGAAATCGCCCTCCTGAACGGCGGCGGCTGCGGTGCGGAACGCTTCGTAGCCGGCAATCGGGGCATCGACGCCCGGGGCATAGTCAAGGGTCCCCAGCTCAAGGCCGGCCTCGCGGGCCAGATCTTCCAGCGTGGCCCCGCCGGCCAGCAGATCGTCCAGGTCTTCGATGCGGTCGGCAATGGCGCGCCGCGCGGCATCGGCCATCTGTTCGGCCGCCAGCGCTTCGCGTGCATCTTCAAAGGCCGTGGTCTGGGCCACCAGAATGCCGTTCATCCGGTAAAGGGCAGGCCCCAGATCCGACGGCAGGGGTCCCACCACACCGGGTTCGGTCAGCGCAAAGACGGCATCGCCCGCAGCCCCCAGATCTTCGCGCGATTGCTCGCCCAGGTCGATGTCGGCAAGGGTCAGGCTGCGCTCTTCGACCAGCGCCTCGAAAGTTTCCCCTGCATCAAGCCGGGCCTTTGCTGCTGCCGCCTCGGCATCGGTCGGGAAGACCAGCCGTTCGACAAGGCGGCGTTCGGGCTGCACGAATTCCGCAATCCGTTCGTCATAGGCGGCGCGCAGGGCGGCCTCGTCCAGCTGGATGGTTTGCGACAACATTTCGGGCAGAAGGGCCGCATAGGTGATGCGCCGGGCTTCCGGCGCGGTGAAGAGCGCCGGGTTCGCGTCGTAGAAGGCCCGCAGGTCAGCCTCCGTCGGGTCGGGCAGCGGGGTGGGCAGGTCGGCCTCGGTCAGGCGCAGCAGGGTAAAGCCGCGCGTCTCACCGATCCAGGCCTGCAGCGCCGACACCATGGGGGCCGGGGCCATGAAGCCGCCCGCGACCGCCCCCTGCAACAGGGACCGCGACAGATCCTCGCGCACGCGGGTTTCAAAGGCGGCTTCGGTCAGGTTGTTGCGTTCCAGCGTAAAGCGGTAGGTTTCGCGGTCAAACGCGCCGGTGACCCCCATGAAGGCGTCATTCGCCATGATCTCCTGCGCGACGCGGGCATCGCCCACCGACAGGCCGATCCGGGACGCTTCATTGTCAAGCGCGGCCGCCGTGATCAGGCGCTGGCGCACCTGACTGTCAAGGCCCAGCGTCCGGGCTTGTTCCATGGTCACCGGCTGGCCGATCTGGGCACTGAAGGCCTGCAGCTCCTGCTGCAGGGCGCGGGCATATTCGGTAACCTCGATGGGCCGGTCGCCGACGGTCGCGATCCTGGCCGTGCCACCGCCGAAGTTTGTCACGCCAAAGCCGCCCAGGCCCGCGATGAGCAGGGCCATCAGCACCCAGACCAGAACCGTGCTGCCTTTGCGCTTTTTCGGCACGGTTTCGCTGCCGGTCGACGGGTCGGGCTTTTTTGCCATGGCGTTTCGGTCGCTCCTGCGCGGATTTCGGCCTGTCTAAGCGGTCAGCGGCGGCGGGGCAAGATGTGCCTGCCGCCCCGGGGTCAGGGATGCAGCAGCGCAAGGCGGCGGAACATCGCGGCGATGCCTTCGGCATCGATATTGGCAAAGGCAATGCGCAACTGCCGCGCGCCGTCGGGGTGGCCGGCGGGCTGAAACATCGTGCCGGGCAGCATCAGGATCGCCGCGTCATGCACAAGCCGCCGGGCAAGCGCGGCGGAATCTTCGGCAAAGGGATGCTCGACATAGGCGAAATAGGCACCGCAGCCCAGCAGCCGCCAGCCCGGCAGGGTGGCAAAGCCCCCGGTCATGGCGGCGCGGCGGGCCAGAATTTCCGCACGTTCGCCCGCCACCCATTGCGACAGGTTGCGCATCCCCCACAGCGCCGCGATCTGGCCCAGCTGGCCGGGGCAGATCGCCACGGTGTCAAGAAACTTCTCCACCTCGGCCAGGCGGTCTGTCGCGGCGATGATGGCACCCACCCGGTGGCCGGTCAGCCGGTAGGCCTTGGAGAAGGAATAAAGGTGGATCAGCGCATCGGCCCAGTCAGGATCTTCGAACAGGGCATGGGGGCGGCCCGGCCGGCTGTCGAAATCACGGTAGGTCTCGTCTATGATCAGCGCCAGACCATGGGTGCGGGCAAGGTCCAGAAAGGCGCGCAGGGTTTCGGCCGGGTATTCGGCACCGCCGGGGTTGTTCGGGCTGACCAGAACGATGGCACGGGTGCGCGCCGTGATCAGCTTTGCTGCCTGGTCGGCCTGCGGGATCAGGCCGGGGCCGGCGGGCAGGGGCACCGTGGTGATGCCCTGCATGTCGAGCCACATCTTGTGATTGAAGTACCAGGGCGTCGGCAGGATCACCTCGTCGCCCGCGCCCGCAAGCGTTGACAGCGCCGCGGTAAAGGCCTGGTTGCAGCCTTGGGTGATCGCAACCTGGCCGGGGTGGATCGTGCCGCCATAGGCCGCAGACCATTGCAGCGCAATTTCCGCCCGCAGCTCCGGATTGCCCAGAACCGGGCCGTAAAGATGCGCCGCCGGGTCGTTCAGCGCCGCCTCGGCCAGAGCCTGGCGCAGGGCCAGCGGCGGCGGATCGACAGGGGCGGCCTGGCTGACATTCAGCAGCGGGCGGTCGGCGGTGAAGGTGGCATCGGCCAGCCAGCGGCGCGCCTCCATCACCGGGGGCGGCTCGGTGGCGGCCATAGCGGGGTTCAGGGGATGGGGCATGGCATGGCTCCGCTGTGTGACAGCGAATAAGCTTAGGGCAGGATGGGGTTCAGCGGAAGCACCTGGCTGCTATCGCAGACCGCGCCAAGTTCTTCGGACGGCAGGGAAAAGGATACGGACTGGAAAAAACAGCCGTGGCACAGGCAAAGGTCGATGGCATCACAGGAAACTATGCGCCCGGAGGACCGGCTGAGAACGCCCCTGTCGCGCGTTCGCACGGTCTTGTTGCCGAAGGCGCTGCGCGCAAGCGCAGTGCGGGGGGCCACAAACCTGACGCTGGTTGTCCCGCCGCGCCCTGCCCGGGCTGGCGCGGAATGCGCCCGCCAAAGGGCAGGATGGCGCGGCCATTGGGGCAGTTCCCCCCATGACGCGGGGTCAAATCCGGCAAGATCCCGGCGGCAGCCCTGGGCCTGACTGCCAGCCGAGAAATTGCCAGCCGCATGGGCCGCTGGCCGAAGGACAGGAACCGCTTCCCCCCCCGCGTGGCCTCGCTGGGGCCATCGCCCTGGCCACGCAGTGCGGGTGCCGCAGGTCCGCCGGGGGCTGCTGGACTCTGTGGCAGGGACGATGGCCCCTGCCAGTCAAGCGGGGGCAGGGCTGTCGCCTGTTCGGGCGGGACCAGGAAACGCATCGCGTTTCCCCCGCCCGCTCGGGACGGTGTCCTGCAGACCGGTCGGTCCGGGAGGGACAGAGGCCAGCGCCCGACCCGGCGGGCGAGAAGCGCCCGCCGGGGGCGGGGCCGGGCGCTGGCCGGGGGCTTTGGGCCCCCGGCCG
>JADCEF010000092.1 GCA_020250445.1 Rhodobacter sp. | reverse complement strand
CTGATCCCGCCCGGTGGGGCGGTCCTACGCACTTCGAGATGCCCGGTCTCTCTGGCAGGGGCCATCGCCCCTGCCACAGCGCCAGGCTGATCCTTGACCAGCCGGGGGCCAAAGCCCCCGGCCAGCACCTGACCCGCCCCCCGGCGGGCGCTGGGCTTGCTTACGCTTGCGGGACAGATCCTTATGGGTCCGCGGTCCCTGACCGTGCGGGGCCCGCCGCGACAGGCAGGGCACCGGCGCATCCCCCGTCTGCGGCGACGGGTCCGCCGGTGCTGTCGCACTGCGGGTTGCGTCAGTCAGGATGGACCCGCAGCGCTTCCCGCACTAACACTGGTGGCATGCCCGCTGGCAGCGGCAGGGGAAACCCGGGCGCAGCCCTGGTGCCGGTCAAACGTTCAACCCAAAGGGACATATCAGCATGAAGAAACTTCTCGTCCTGTCCACCGCCATGACAACCCTGGGCTTCGCGGCCTCGGCCGCAGACATCACGGTTCTTGGCTGGGGCGGCGCCTATACGCAAAGCCAGATCGAAGCCTATCACAAGCCCTTCACCGCCAAGACGGGCATCAACGTCATCTCCGCCGACGCAGACAACCCGGCGACCCCGATCAAGGCGATGGTCGAGGCGGGCAATGTCACGGTCGATGTTGCCTCGGTCGATTATGCCGATGCGCTGCGCCTGTGCGATGAGGGCCTCCTGGAACCGATCGACGCCGCAACCCTTCCCCCGGCCCCCGACGGAACCCCCGCCATCGACGATTTCCTGCCCGGTGCGGTGACCGACTGCCTTGTCAGCACGGATGTCTATTCCACCGTCTATGCTTATGACACCACCAGGTATCCCGAGAACCCGCCGACCACGGTTGCCGATTTCTTTGATCTAGAAAAGTTCCCCGGCAAGCGCGGCATCCGCAAGGGTGCCAAGGGCACGCTGGAAATGGCCCTGCTGGCCGATGGTGTGGCCCCCGCCGATGTCTATGCGGTGTTGTCCACGCCCGAAGGTCTGGACCGGGCCTTTGCCAAGCTGGACACGATCAAGGCCGAAACCGTGTGGTGGGAAGCGGGTGCCCAGCCGCCGCAGCTGCTGGCGGACGGCGAAGTGGTGATGACCGTGGCCTGGAACGGGCGCATCTTCAACGCCGCTGTGGCCGAAGGCAAACCCTTCAGGATCGTCTGGGATGGCCAGGTCTACGAGCTGGAGGGGTTCGTCATCCCCAAGGGTGCCCCGAACAGGGATGCGGCGATGGAGTTCATCCGCTTCGCCACCAGCACCGAACCGCTGGCCCATGCCGCCGAATGGATCAGCTACGGCCCGCCGCGCAAATCTTCGGCACCCCTGGTGGGGCTTTATCAGGACGGCAAGACAGAAATGGCGCCAAACCTGCCGACCTCGCCCGAGAACATGACCAATGCCCTGGCATCCGACTACGGCTTTTGGGTGGATCGTGACACCGAATTGAACGAACGCTTCAACGCCTGGCTTGCGGCGAACTGAACCGGTCGCGGGGCGGCACGGCAGCCCCTGCCGCCCCTGCGGTCCGCCTGACCCGTCACCGCTGCCGTCCCCGGACCGGGGCGGCACCGCAATGCGTGCCGCAGCAGGACGCGGCGCGCCGCCCTTGCCGACCGTGGAGCCGAACGATGCCCGACGATACCCTGCGCAATTCCCGATCCTGCCTGTTCTACCAGACCGACCATCCCCGCCCCGTGCTTGACCGCGCCGAGGGCATCTACATGTGGGACACCGACGGCAACCGGTTCATTGACGGCTCTTCGGGTGCCATGGTCTGCAACATCGGCCATTCCAACCCTGCCGTGCTGGCCGCCATGCGCGCGCAGATGGACCGCTCGACCTTCGGCTACAGGCTGCATTTCGTCACCGAAGCCTCGGAAGCCCTGGCGGCCAGGACCGCCGCCCTGGCCTGGCCGGGGATGGACCGGGTGTTCTTTGTCTCGGGCGGGTCCGAAGCCGTGGAATCGGCGATCAAGCTGGCCCGGCAATATGCCATTGCCATCGGGCAGGGCACGCGCTGGAAGGTGATTTCGCGCAGCCCGTCCTATCATGGCTGCACGCTTGGGGCGCTGGCCCTGACCGGCTACGCGCCGTTGACCGATCCCTTCGTTCCGATGATGCAGCGGATGCCCAAGGTCCCTGCCCCCTGCGCCTGGCTGGACGGGCTGGATGCGGCAGACCCCGCGACGGGGGCCCATTATGCCGCACAGCTTGAGGCGAAGATTCAGGAAGAAGGCCCCGACAGCGTTCTTGCCTTCATCCTGGAACCGGTCGGCGGGGCATCGACCGGTGCGCTTGTGCCGCCTGCGGGATACATGGAGGCCGTGCGCAAGGTCTGCACCCGCCACGGCGTGCTCTTGATCCATGATGAGGTGATGTCGGGCGGCGGGCGGACGGGCAGGTTCTTTGGCGGCCAGCACTGGTCCGCCGCGCCCGATATCCTTGCCGTCTCGAAAGGCTTCGGCGCGGGCTATGTGCCCCTTGGGGCCATGGTGGCGCAGGGGCATATTGTGGACGCGGTCCTGTCCGGGGGCGGCTTCCTGCACGGCTTCACCTATGCGGGAAATCCGCTGGCCTGTGCCACGGGCCTTGCCGTAATCGGGGAAATCGAACGCCAGAACCTGATGGCGAAAGCGGCCGCAACCGGCGCGCTGCTGAAGGCCGGGCTTGCGGGCCTGATGGACCGCTTTCCCTTCATCGGCGATGTGCGCGGAATGGGCCTGCTGCTGGCCTTTGAACTGGTCGCCGACCGCGATACGAAAGAGCCGCTGCCCGCGGTCTTGCGCGCCTTTGACCGGCTGACCGAACAGGCCTACCGGCGCGGGCTGATCCTTTATCCGCGCCGCTCGCGCGGCGGCTACAGCGGCGATCATCTGCTGGTGGCCCCGCCGATGATCACCACGCCCGCGCAGGTGGGCGAGATCATGGACAGGCTGACGGACGCGCTGGTGGCCTTTGCCGCCGAGTGCAATCTGGGCGGGGCCGCATGAGCAAGATCATCATTTCCTGTGCCATCACCGGGTCAATCCACACCCCGTCGATGTCACCCCATCTGCCTGTGACGGCGGAAGAGATTGCGGATCAGGCCCTTGGCGCGGCCCGTGCCGGGGCGGCGATCCTGCATCTGCATGCCCGCAATCCGGACACAGGCCATCCGTCCTCCGACCCCGCCCATTGGGCGGGGTTCCTGCCCCGCATCGCTGCCGGGACGGATGCGGTGGTGAACATGACCACCGGCGGATCGGCCATCATGACGCTGGACCAGCGTCTGGCGGCACCCAAGGCCCATGCGCCGGAAATGTGCAGCCTGAACATGGGATCGATGAATTTCGCCCTGTATCCGATGGCGGCCCGGATCAGGGACTGGAAACATGCCTGGGAAAAGCCGTTTCTGGAAAACACCGACGACCTTGTGTTCAAGAACACGCCGCGCGACATTGCCACCATCCTGCAGGAAATGGGCGAACGGCGCGGCGCGCGGTTCGAATTTGAATGCTATGATCTGTCGCACCTGACGATGCTGAAGCATTTCGTGGATCGGGGCGCGGTCAGGCCGCCCTATTTCATCCAGTTCGTCTTCGGCGTGCTGGGCGGCATGGCGTCCGAGCCGGAGACGCTGACCCACCTCAAGCGCACTGCCGACCGGCTGTTCGGGGCGGATTACCGGTTTTCGGTTCTGGCCGCCGGGCGCGCGCAGGTGCCCATGGCCACCATCGCCGCCGCCATGGGCGGGCATGTGCGTGTGGGGCTGGAAGACAA
The DNA here is from genome assembly GCA_020250445.1 of Rhodobacter sp. GTDB lineage: Bacteria > Pseudomonadota > Alphaproteobacteria > Rhodobacterales > Rhodobacteraceae > Aliitabrizicola. Next base: position 11,704 of record JADCEF010000092.1, on the reverse strand, counting down.
CCTGTACCTGTCCAGGGGCGTTCTGGCCAGATCGAACGCCGACCAGGTCCGGCTGATTCGCGGCATCGTCGAAGGTCTGGGGCGCGAGGTGGCAACACCCGACGAGGCGCGCGCGATCCTGGGCCTGAAGGGCCGTGACCGGGTGGCGTTTTGACCGGCCCGAGTTTCCGCAGGGCGACGCCGGGGGATGCCGAAGCGATCCAGGCCCTGCTGTGCGACCTTGCCCGGCAGGATGGGGCGCAGATGCGCGGCTCGGCCGCGGCGCTGCGCCGCTACGGCTTTGGCGCACACCCGCTGTTTCAGGCGGTGCTGGCCGAAGAGGCAGGCACAGTGACCGGACTTGTGCTGTTCTTTCCCGAGTATTCCACCCTGCGCGGCTGCCCCGGTGTTTTCGTGCAGGACCTGTATGTTACCGCCCCGGCGCGCGGACAGGGCCTTGGCCGCAAGCTTCTGGCACAGGCGATGGAAGCGGCCCGGGCCTGGGACGCCGCCTATCTTGCGCTGATGGTCGACCGGTCCAACGCCCGCGCCCGCGTCTTTTACGACCGATGCGGCTTTGTTGACCGTGGCAACTATGACGCCTTGGTGCTGGACGGGGCCGGGCTTGCGGCCCTGGGTGGCGCATGATCACGGTCTTCGAAGATGCCAGGCCCTGACATGCAGATGCCGCGCGCGGCGCATCCCGACCGCTGTCTGACCTTCCTGCGGACCACCTGTGATCGCTGGCAGCGCATCGGCGGGGCATCGGCGGACGTCATGCCCGAGATCCGCCCCGAAAGCCGCCATGCGGGTTGCCCCGGAATTGCCATCGGACAGGCCGGGGTGCATGTGACCGCCACCTTCTGCCCGGGTTCCGGCCGGAACCCGGGGCACGCGGCCCCGGCCAGAGGCGGATCGGCCCGGCACGCCGCAAACCCGGCGCGGGGTTTCCGGCTGCGCTGGACGCATCCCTTGACGGCGGCGCACCTTTCGGCACCCATATGCCGGGGCAGGATGCCTGCGGGGACGATCCCTTTTCAGGGCCTGCGATCATCTCGCCGGGCTTCGCACGGACCCGTGCGACCGGGCAAGGATCCGTGTCCGGCACCGGGCGACACCCTGGAAGCGATGCCGGCGGCGTTCCGCCGGCCGCCCCGGCAGGAGACAGCAGATGCAGACCGACCCCCCGCCCGAAACACCGCCCCGTCCCTTGGGGCAAAGCACGCGGGACTGGGCGCATGGGCGGCTGACCGTGCAGGACCTTGGGGCAATGCTGGGTCCAGTCCTCTTCCGCCTGCCGGACGGGCGCAAGGTGTCGCCCCTGCACGTTGCCCCCTGGGCACGGGATCCGCAGGCGGCATCCCTGCCCGGCATCCTGCGCGCCCTGCGCGGCGATTTTGTCTGCGTGCCCTTCGGGGCAGACCGGGCGCTGGCGCTTGCCGGGGACTGGGCACATCTGTCGTGCCCGGCCCCGGAAAAACCCGGCGCACCCCATGGTCCAAGTTCAAATGCCGTCTGGAAAAGGCAGGACGACGGTCTGCATCTGACCCTTGTCTATCCCGATGACAGCCCGGTTTCCTTGCTGGATCGGGTGATCCGGCCCGATCCGGACTGTCCGGCCATCGACATGGTGCTGACGCTGCACATCCGCCGTGACTGCCGCCTGCCCATCGGCCTGCACCCGGTCTTCCGCCTGCCCGACAGCGGCCTGCGGATTGAGGCCGGACCACGGGGCGGCATGACCTTTCCCGGCGCGATGGAGCCGGGGGTGTCGCGGCTGGCCCCGGCGGCCCGCTTTGCCGACCTTGCTGCCGTGCCCCTGACCGCAGGGGGCACGGCGGACCTGAGCCGCCTGCCCCTGCCATATGCCACCGAAGAGCTGGTGCAACTGACCGATGCCGGGGGGCGCGCGACGCTGACCTGGCCGGGGGAAGGCTTTCGCGCCCATCTGACCTGGGATGCCGGCCATTTCCCCGACCTGATCCTTTGGGTTTCCAACCGGGGCCGCGCCGCCTTTCCCTGGAACGGGCGGCATCAGGCCCTGGGGCTGGAGCCAGTCTGCGCCGCCTTTGATCTGGGCACCGGGATCAGCGCAGGACCAAACCCGCTTCAGACCGCAACCCACCCCACCGCGCGATCCTTCTGCGCGGGAGAGGTATTCACCACCCGGCACCGCATCGCGGTTGAAGCGGCCTGACGGGGAATCGCACCGCTTCGGCACCGGTCAGGGACGCTGCCCGGGGTCGGTCCCACGCAGGATTGGTATGGCTGCAGGTCAGTCAGGGCCGCTTTCTTGCGACGCGCCACGCCATCCGCTTCATGTTCGCAAACGATGATGACGGCGGTCCCGCATTGTCCTGCAGCAGCACCGCGCCATCAGGCCGGACGATTACGCGGCGCGTCAATCGTGCCCGGAAGGTCCGCCGGAAAAAGCCTGCACATCGCGGTTCAGCACGCCCCGCACCTTGCCGTCGCAAGCAGCTTCGACCGATGCGGACCCGCCCTGACGGATGACGCGCAGCGTGTCGGGACCATGCAGGGCAACGCCGCCGGAACCGGCGATTGTCAGCTTCCGGTCGTCGGCGGCCACCACATCAAGGCTGCTGTCGAAAGTGACGGACAGCGTGCCTTGCGCCGCCAGACAGCGCGACATCGCGTCAATCCGGCTGCGCGCAAAAGCTTCGTCCGCACGCGGCACCCCGCTGCAAACCACGGTCCGCAACATGGCCGCATGATATCGCCGTCTGCCAGGTGTCAGAAGCTGTAGGTGAAGGCGATCAGCGCCCCGCTCAGATCAACGGACACGTCGCGCGCATCCACCTTCCTGCCGATATTCATCGTCCGGTAGCCGACCTGGGTCGACCAGTCTTCGCTGATGCGATAGCCGACCCCGCCGTAAATCTGCCAGGTCTCGTTGTCTGAACCACCCCCGCCATAGTCGGCGAAGCCTTCGACAAACCAGGTTTCATTGATCGGGACGTTGAGTCTGGCCGCAACCAGGGGATTGGTCCAGGACCGGCTGATGCTTTCGCTTGCCGCGTTTGCAAGGCCCGCGCTCAGGCTGACGTCGATGTCCAGACTGAAGCTGCGAAACCCCACCCCCGCGTCAAGGACAAAGGCCGGATCCTGGGACAGGCGGTACAGGACATATCCGCTGAGCGCGGTCAGCGTCTGATTGACGGTCGCATCCCCGAACAGGGCGAAGGGCGTCTGCTGCGTTGCCGAAATGTCTGTGTAAAGCAGGTCGGCGACCAGCCCCAGGCGCCCGTTCTGCGCCGCAAAGGTCCCCATGAACGCCATGTCGAGGCTTTCCAGCGCATCGCTGGCGCTGACATCGGGTTCAACCGTGCCAAAGCGGGTGTCGACCGTGCCGGACAGACCCGGAAACCAGCCGTAGATCGCAGCCTTGTAGCGCCAGTCGGCCTCTTGCGCAGAGGCGGTCTGTGCAACAAGGATCAGGGCCAGTCCAAGGATGGGCTTCATCGCAAACTCCAACACTGCGTCACCACCAAAGGCTTGCCCGTGCAGCCTACACGCCCCGGTTCCCCCCGAACACCCTTTTCGCGCCATTGCAGGCAGGAAGGGGGCGGATTTTCACCGCCCGCTCAAAGGCGCAGGCGCGCCTTGATCGGCAGATGGTCCGAGGCCCGGCGGGCGAGCGGCGTGTCATGCGCGCTCAGATCATGCAGTTCGGCCTCTGCCCCGGCCATCATCCGGTCGAGCGGCAGAACCGGATAGCGGGCGGGAAAGCTGCGGACCGGCGGTGCCTGCGTGAAGAAGCGCCCGAACCGGGCCAGCGACGGGCCGGAGTGGCGCCATTCGTTCAGGTCGCCCATCAGCAGGGTCGGGCGGCGGTCCAGCGCATCAAGCCGGTCCAGCAGGGCCTGTGTCTGGGCCGCGCGCGATGTCGGCAAAAGCCCCAGATGCGCCGCAATGACACGCAAGGGCCGTCCCTGCACAACCAGGTCCGCCATCAGCGCCCCGCGCGGCTCCAGCCCCGGCAGGACAAGCTTGTGCACGGTCTGGACCAGCGCATCGCGCACCAGGATCAGGTTGCCATGCCAGCCATGGGCGGCCCCAGCACCTTCGACGGGAACCGGAACCAGACCCTGATCGGCCCTGAGATGGTCAAGATCAAGCAAGCCCCGGCGGCTGCCGAAGCGCGTGTCAGCCTCCTGCAGCGCCACAATATCCGCCCCGATTTCCGAAATCACGGCAGCGGTCCGCATCAGGTCCCGGCGGCGGTCCGCCCCGACCCCCTTGTGGATGTTGTAGGATGCAACCCCAAGGTCCCTCGGCGTGGTCACAGCACCGGCCCCACCACCGCCAGCGCATTGTTCCAAAGCCGGGTCCGCCACGACCAGTTCATCACCATCTGCTGCGTGATCTGCCGGCTGTCGGCAAGATAGCTGACCTGGCGGTCGCGGACCGCTTTCGTCATTGCGGCATCGCAGAACAGGATGTTGTTTTCGTAGTTCAGATCAAAGCTGCGCCTATCCATGTTGGCCGATCCGATCAGGGTGACCTCACCATCCACCGTCACCGTCTTGGCATGAAGCAATCCCGGCTGATATTCGAAAATCCTGACCCCGGCGCGCAGCAGGTCTTCATAGTAACTCTGGCTGGCGGCCTTGACGGCAAAGGCATCGTTGTGCGCGGGGAAGATGACGGTGGTGTCAACGCCCCGGTTCGCCGCAGCCCGCAACGCCGCCTGCAGGGAATCGACCGGAACAAAATAGGGCGTGGTGACGATCAGCTCGCGCCGCGCGTTGAACATCAGGCTGGCGAACATTTCCGGTGCCGCCGCCGGATAGGCCGTGGGGCCGCTGGCAATGACCTGGGCCGCAAAGCCGGGCTCCGGGGCAGGCAGCGGCTCTGTCAGCAGATGCCCGATGTCCTCGGCGCTTTCGGTCATCCAGTCGGTGGCAAACAGGTGCTGGTTCTGGCGCACAACAGGCCCGGTAAAGCGGATCATGACATCAACCCAGGGTGCGTATTTCGCCTTCACCAGAAACTCCGGGTCGGCACAGTTCTGGCTGCCGCAATAGGTGATGCGGTTGTCGATGACGGTGATCTTGCGGTGATTGCGCAGATCGATCCGCCCCGTGATCACCCGAAGCAGCGGATTGCCGATCTGCAGGGTCCGGCCAAGCTTTGCCCCCGCCTGACCCATCCGTGCCCACAGGTCGGACCTGATCAGGCGGCGCGAACCGAGGTCATCGACCATCACACGGCAGGTCACACCCCGCGCGGCCGCGCGCATCACCGCGTCGGCCACCTTCGTGCCGTTCCTGTCGGGCAGCCAGATGTAGAACAGGATATGCACATGGTGGGTGGCGGCATCGATGTCTTCGACCATGCGGTCAATGGCCAGGTTGGTGTTGTCCATCAGCGTGCCCTGGTTGCCACCCAGCGGGCCGTAGCCGCTGATCGACCGCCCCACATCGAACAGGCACTGGCGGTGATCCGGGATGGCCGGGCGCACCGCCGCCTCCATTCCCGCAACGGCTGACACATCCGGCAAACCGGCGAGAACCTGTTGCAACCGCTGGCGCCGCCGCTTGCCGACATTGGTCTCGCCCAGCAGCAGATAGGACAGAATGCCTGCCACCGGCAGGGCCAGAACCACCACGGCCCAGGCGATGCGCGAGGCCGGATCGCGGTTGGGACGCAGAAGAACCCGCACAAGCAGGCCAAGCTGAATCAAGATGTGAATTACGATCAGCATGTCCTGCCTCCGTTGTGCGCCGCGGACCTCGCCTTCGGTGCCTTACCCTTCCGAAACCTGCATCGTCCGACAAGGGGAAATGACAGCCCTTCGGTCGGCTCCTTTGGCTGGCCCGCGCGGGGATCAGCACCTGACGCGCAAACTTGACGGGTCGTACAGCGGCGCAGCATGAATCTGGCATGGCACGCGTTCCGACGCAACTTCAAGCGTGTAGCGGCCGGACTTCATCCAGTCTTCCGTCACGCCGCCTGCGTTTCGCACATAGCCATAGCCGATCGGCTTGCCCAGGGTATGGCCGAACCCGCCCGAGGACAGCCAGCCCACCCGCAGGCCGTCACGATAGATCGTCTCGCGGCCCAGCAGGATCACGGCGGGGTCGTCCACCGTGAATCCGGCCAGCCGCTTTGTCACGCCGCCTGCCAGCTGTGCCGCCACCGCCGCGCGCCCCAGAAAGGGCAGGCCCGATTTCATCTTGCAGGCCCAGGCCAGCCCCGCCTCGACCGGCGTGTGGTCCGGCCCGATGTCGGACCCCCAGGCGCGGTAGCCCTTTTCCAGCCGCAGCGTCTCGATCGCGCGGTAGCCTGCGTTGACCAGACCCTGCCCTGCCCCCGCCGCCATCAGCGCCTCGTACACCGTCACCGCCACGTCGGTGGGCATGTGCAGCTCCCACCCCAACTCGCCCACATAAGTCACGCGCAGCGCCAGAACCGGACAGGCCGCCACGCTGATCCGCCGCGCCGTACCGAAGGGGAAGCCCGCGTTCGTCAGATCATCCGGGCAGACCCGCGCCAGAATATCCCGCGCCTTCGGCCCCATCAGCGACAGCACGGCAGAGCCGGACGTTACATCCACCAGCTCTGCGCGCGCGTCCACCGGCAGATTGCGCGCGATCCAGTCGAAATCATGGGTGGCAAATCCGGTGCCGGTGACGATGTAGAACTCGTCGCGGGCAACCCGCGCCACCGTGACATCGGCCTCGATGCCGCCCCTGTCGTTCAGCATCTGCGTGTAGGTCAGGCTGCCCAGGGCGCGGTCGACATTGCCGGCGGCGATCCGGTTCAGCGCCGCGGCGGCATCGGGCCCTTTCAGGGTGAATTTCGCGAAAGAGGTCTGGTCGATCAGCACCGCCGCCTGGCGCGCCGCCAGATGTTCGCGCCGCACCGCGTCCCACCAGCCGGGGCGCTGATAGCTGTAGCGGTCTTGCGCCACCTCGCCCGCCGCCAGATCGGCAAACCAGTTCGGCCGTTCCCAGCCCAGCTTTTCCCCGAAACAGGCCCCCGCCGCCTTCAGATGGGCATAAAGCGGCGAGCGGCGCGCTGGCCGGGCCGAGCGGTGTTCTTCTGACGGCCAGGCGATGGTGTAATGCTTGCCGTAAGCTTCCAGCGTGCGCGCGCGCACCCAGTCGGTCGAGTGATGCACCTTGCCAAAGCGGCGGATGTCGACCGGCCACAGATCGAACGGCGCTGCCCCCCCGGCCACCCATTCCGCCAGCGCCATGCCCGCCCCCCCGCCCGAGGCGATGCCAAAGGCGTTGAACCCGGCCCCGATGAACAGGTTGCGCTGTTCCGGCGCCTCGCCCAGAATGAAGTTGCCGTCGGGGGTAAAGCTTTCCGGCCCGTTGATCAGCTGCTTGATTCCGGCGGTTTCCAGCGCCGGTACCCGCCCGATGGCCAGGTCCATGAACTGCCCGAAATGATCGAAATCCGAGGTCAGCAATTCGAAATGGAAGCCTTCGGGAATGCCCTTGACCGCCCAGGGCACCGGGTTCGGCTCGTACCCGCCCCAGACAAGGCCGCCGACCTCTTCCTTCCAGTAGGTCAGCCTGTCGGGGTCGCGCAGGGTGGGCAGGGTGGGCGTGACACCCGCGATCTGTTCCGTGACCATGTATTGATGTTCCACCGACACCAGCGGCACATTCACCCCCACGGTCGCGGCCAGGGCCCGTGTCCACTGCCCGGCGCAGATCACCACCTTTTCGCAGTCAATCCGGCCCTGCGGCGTCTCCACCCCCCGGATGCGCCCGTTGTCCACGATGATCCGGGTCACCGGCGTATCCTCAAAAATCTTCACCCCGGCCATGCGCGCGCCCCGCGCCAGTGACTGGGTGATGTCAGAAGGGTTTGCCTGCCCGTCGGTCGGCAGAAAGGCCGCGCCCACCAGATCGTCGATGGTCATCAGCGGCCACAGGTCCTGCGCCTCTTGCGGGGTCAGCAGATGCATCTCAAGGCCAAAGGAATGCGCCGTTGTTGCCTGCCGCTTCACCTCTGTCCAGCGTTCGGCATTGCAGGCCAGCCGCAGCCCGCCGTTCATCTTCCACCCCGTTTGCAGGCCGGTTTCCTGTTCCAGCCGCCGGTAAAGGTCCACCGAATAGCCCAGAAGCTGCGTGATATTGGCCGAGGTGCGCAACTGCCCCACCAGACCGGCGGCGTGAAAGGTGGTGCCCGAGGTCAGCTTCCTGCGTTCCAGCAGGACGGTGTCGGTCCAGCCCAGCTTGCCCAGGTGATAGGCGGTGGAACAGCCGACGATCCCACCGCCGATGACCACCGCTTTTGCCGTTGTTGGAAGCTCTGCCATGGGATCCTCAGCTTTGGGTGAAGACGCCCCAAGCCGCCCGGTAGGTGGCAAGGTTCGTCCGTGTGTAGGTTGCAAAGTCGAACTCCAGGTCCGAGGTGATCTCGGACACCATCGACCACAGGGTTTCGCGCAGCGCACTTGCGGCCTTCATCGCCAGATAGCGCCGCCACAGAAGCGCGTCGGCAGGCCGATCAAAGTAAGTTTCCAGCATCCGCGCCTCTTGCCGGGGGGTGAGGGCGTTGTTCGCGGCAAGCCCGCCCAGATCGAACAGCGGTGAATTGAACCCGGCATAGTCCCAATCGATCAGCCACAGCCGCGTGCCGTCATGCAGGAAATTGGCGGGCAGCAGATCGTTGTGGCCAAAGACGATGTCCACCGGCCCCACCGCCGCCTCCAGAGCCGCCGCATCGCGCAGAAGCTCGGGCAGCAGCGGCGCGTGGGCGCTGGCGCGGTCGCGCAGCGTGCCGGCATAGTCGCGGATCACATGGAACACCCAAAAGGCCAGAACAGGCCCGCGCAGGACGGCCGGAATGTCGCGATGGGCGCGCGCCACCAGGGACAGCGCCTGATCCAGCATCGCGTCATCGGCGAAATCGGCCGCCGACAGCGTCCGGGCCTCTAGGAAATCGATCACCAGCGCGCCGGGTTCGTGATAGCGCACGGCCGGCGAAATGCCGGTGGCATGGGCGGCACGGCTGGCGGCCAGTTCGTTGAACCGCAGGACCTGATGCACCGGAATGTCATCGCCGATGCGCACCACAACGCGGCCCCGGTCGTCGCTGGCGACAAAGTTGATGTTGGTGATGCCGCCGCCCAGGGGCATGGCCCGCACCTCGCCCTGCCAGATCGGAAGCGCGCGCAAACGGTCAAGCGGCGTGGTCACGGCAATCTCCCTGTTCGTCGGGGCAGCCCTGCCCCGTCCCTGCGCGACAGAAGCGGTCTGTGCCTTCGGGGTCAAGGGGCGTCGGCAGGATTGCAGGGGCTGGGCGGGCGGCAAACACGCCGGGACGGACCCGGATCCCTGACATCGCCTTGGGACGTTGCGGCACAGCGCCGGGGCCCGGCCTTTCCGAATCAGATGGCCCGGGCGGGCGACGGGATGCACGGAACCGGCTTTGGCCGGAATTATGATGCAAAGACAGAAACCTACAGCCCGAAGCTTGCCGAAACAGACCTGGGTTGCAAGGCCTGCCATAGCCCCGGTGCCGGACATGTCGCTTGCGCCAAGACCCGGGCGATGCCGCCGCCCCCAGGGCTTGGCCCCTTTGGCCTGACCACCGATCTGACCCGAGCCGATACCGAACCTGACACGTGCAGGACCTGCCATTCCCGCCGCAAGGCGCTGCAGGATGGCACCCCGGTTCCCGGCACGCCCTATCACGGCAGCTTCATCCTGTCGCTGCTGCGCCCCGGCACTTATCACCCCGACGGCCAGGTCCCGGACGAGATGTTCGGGGGAGGGTCCTTCCTGCAAACACTGTCTTGCCGACAAGGACGCTACTCGGGCCGCCGCCGGGCTTCTTGCGCACCGATTTTCCCGAAACCCGTCTGCGCTTGGCGGGCGTCGGCCTGACCTTGCGCAACTGGCGGATGGCACGCCAGGCCTTTGCCGAGGCGGTCAGCCTGGACCCGCAGCTTGTGCAGGGCTGGATCATGCAGGCGCGCATCGCCGCCGCGCTGGAAGACCGGCAGGGTGCCGCCCGTGCGGTCAGCCGGGGCCTTGCCGCGAATCCGGGCGATCCGGCCCTGACCGCGCTGGCGCGCGAGATGGGGCTGGCTGCCGCCCCGCGACCGCCCGGCCCGGGCGGGGCTGACCGAAAGGCCCCCGCACCCTGAACCAAAGCTGCAGACGCACCCCGAAAACCATGCCGTTTCCGAGGTTCCCGATTGAGAAATTCCGGGCCGTCCCTTACTTAAAGCCATGATCACGCAAAAGATGAAATACGCCCTGAAATCGATGATGGTGCTGGCCGATGAGCGGGCCGGCGCGGGCGAAGCGCTGCGGATCGAAGAAATCGCGCGGCGGGCCGAAACACCGAAGCGGTTCCTCGAACATATCCTGCTGGAGATTCGTAACGCGGGCTACATCGCCAGCATCCGCGGCCGCAACGGCGGCTATCTGCTGATCAAGGAGCCTGCCGCAATTCCACTCAGCGAGCTTCTGCGGATGATCGACGGCCCGATCGCCCCCCTGATGTGCCTGTCACGCCGGGCCTATCAGCGCTGCGACGACTGCGCGGACGAGACCAGCTGCCGCATCCGCAAGGTCTTTGCCGAGGTGTTCTGGTCCTACCTGGTGCTGATCGAATCCCTGACGCTGGCCGATCTGCTGGACCAGCCCGTCGCGGCGCAGCAGGTGCTGTCGGCGGCGTCAGCCTGATCTGCCTGGTTCAACTGGGCGGTCCGGCTGGCGGTACATCACCTCGATCCCGTCATGCGCTCGCCACCACCCGCCGCTCCGCGATGAGCCGCCTTTACCGGTGACAAAACCCGGGCATTCTAAGGCCAGTGCCATGCCAGGCCCGGCCACCGCGCGAGGCTTGGGGCCGGAAATGAGAAGCGGTTGTCCAGCGTGCTGTGCGCGGGGCAGATCGGGTCAACCTGGCGGTAAAGCCGGAACTCACCGGTTGTCGGCACCCTGCGATGATGGCGGAACACCTGCGCTATCCGGGCAAGGAAGGTCGCACCGTCCAGCTTGGCGTTCTTCCGGTTTGCCGAAAGCCCCGCCGCAACCAGGGCATCACCCCACCTTGCCCAGTAGATGCCAAGCCACTCACTCTGGCGAATGCCGGTTTCACGCTCAAACACCTGCCGCCCCGGAGCCGCGCCGCCCATGGTCTGGGCAACCCGCCTGATCTCTGTCAGGATCACCTCACGCCTGGGGTCAACGGCCTCAGTCGCCATCGCGCCTCACTGGAGGCGGTGCAGTGCCCTGTGCAGCCCCGATTTCAAGGTGTTGAGGGGAAGGGGTATGGTGCCGGTTGCAGGATTTGAACCCGCGACATCGTGATTACAAATCACGCGCTCTACCAACTGAGCTAAACCGGCACGCCGTCCCGATACCCGCCTGTTCACCGACTTGACTGCACTTCCTGTTTTCTGTCAAGGCGTTACCCAATCAGAACCGGCTTTCAAATCAGGTGCCGTGCCGGCAGAGCCTCGCAGGGCTGCGCTGTGGATAGCGCCCCGGCAGGGTTTGTGCAAGCCCCTGTCAGGGTGCCGAAAACGTGCCGGTCGCATGGGCTGCCTGACCGAAAAGCGGGGAACGCTTCCGCCTGCGCGCCTTGCGCATCCTGGCAGGGGCCATCGCCCCTGCCGCAGCGCCAGGCTGCCCCTTGGCCAGCCGGGGGCCAAAGCCCCCGGCCAGCGCCCGCCCCGCCCCCGGCGGGCGCTTCGCCCCCGCCGGGTCGGGCGCTGGCCTCT
>JADCEF010000091.1 GCA_020250445.1 Rhodobacter sp. | reverse complement strand
CGGCCACAACATTCGCAAGATCCTGGCCCACCTCAGGGCTTGGCTTGCCTGGATTGTCGCCGTGATATCGACCCCGGAAATCCCGCAAAACCGCTGCCATCTGATCGCAAAAGCCGCGTGACAGCTTTGTTCAGAGTGAACGCTTTAGTTGGAGAAAAGACCGGGATGGGGCTCTCGAACCGCCAGTACGCCGTCCATCGCGGGGTCAGCCATACGGCGGTCGCGAAGGTCTTGGCGACTGGCCGGATCACCGCCGAGGCAGATGGCACGATCGATCCCGTAAAAGCCGACCGGCAATGGGATGCGGCGACCGATCCGGCGAAGCAGCGCGGGGTTCATGCCCTCCAGCTGGGCGTGGATACGGCCCGTGGCACTGCTGTCGCGAAGGCGGCGATCGGCATGAAGCCGGTGCCGCAGGCGGCGATGACGGCGGTCAACGAGACCCTCTCGGAGGCCGGGGCCCCGGGGGATGGCGCATGGTTCCTCTTCCTGCCTCCCTACAGTCCAGACCTCAATCCCATCGAGATGGCATTCGCCAAGCTCAAGGCTCTGATCAGAAAGGCCGCTGCCCGAACCTGCGACCAGCTCTGGAAGGCAGTCGGCCAAGTCTGCGACCTCTTCACCGAAGAAGAATGCTACAACTTCTTCAAAGCCGCAGGATACGAAACCGAATGAGCGCAACACGCTCTAACCTCCTGTTTTAAGGGCCTGATCCATCATCAACCTTGCTCTTGCCGCCTCTTCCGCCCTCCTGCCGCTTCTCGTGTCAACACACACACTGTGTGTTGACACGAGAAGCTGCAGGACGGCGGAAGAGGCGGGGAGTGGAAAGGTGATGACGGGTCGGTCAAGGAAAACAGGGGGTTGTGGGCCGGTGGGCGCAGATGGAGGTGCTGGCGGGGAAGTTGGCACGGAGGCGCGGAAACGGGGGTGCCGAGCCGGTGCCGACGGCGCGGGGGCTTCAAGCCGGGCGGCGCAGGGTGCCGTTTAAGGCGCTGTAAAGACGGGATTTATGGGCCGTGAAAAGGCCCTGAAAGCCGGAAATCCGCTTGCGGAAGGCGTTTCCAACATGGAACTTTCGGGCCAAGTTGGGCGCGCAGTTCCATGTTGGCGAATACGGTATAAAAAGCAAGGGCTTAACGGTTTTGGGCGGGCGCTGTTCCGCCCGTCTAACCTGGAACTGATTTTCGCGGAATCAGGGCGCGGCAAGCCGTTCTTCGTCGCCTTACTACTCGATGAATCCGTAGTGCTTGGCCGTTCGTTCAACGCTCCGGCAGTGTGCTGTCCGGGTACTTTCCGAAACGTCCTGCAGCCGGAAAGCCGTACCCTCGGTCATCATCGAAAGCGTCGAAGCAAAAGTCATATCCTCCGGCGGAACTTTGATGTCGATCCAGAAAGCGATGGCATCCTGATTGTAGGTCAGGTTGCAGACTTTCTCTGACCCAAGGATCGTGCCCAGATCGTCAGCCAGCCGGATGGTCTCCATGCTTTGCGCCTGTGCCATCGCACCGAAGACGGAAACCAAGACCATAAGTATGTATCGCATCGGAAATGCTCCTTCCCACCTTTGCAGACGGCATCAGAACACTCTCGCCAGAAGCGATCAAGCCCCGCATTTGGGGTGCCGTCAAAGTGTGGCGATCACGCAGCGGACGCGACCGACGATGCGGATGGAATTCATGTCGGTGCCTGACAGGCTTTCAGGCGGATAGGCGGGATTGTCGGACAGGATCACAAGGGCGGAAGGACGGCCATCCTTGCCGCGCGCGACCGGAACCAGACGCTTGATGAAGGCGGAATCGCCGCGCGTAAAGGCATAGACGCCTTCCACAGCCAAAGACATTTCCGGCAGATGCACCAGTGCGAGCGCACCGTCGGCAATGCCGGGGGCCATGCTGTCGCCCCGCACCCGGACCAGCACGGAAAGGTCGGAATTGATCCGGTTTTTCAAGAGCCAGCGGCGCGAGAAGGCAAGGCTTTCGCCAGCAGCACCTTCAACCGGGACAAGGCCGGTTCCGGCGGAAACGCTGAGGTCCATCCGGCTGACCATGGCAAAATCTTCGCCCTGCCAGGCGAAATCGCCATGCGATGGCCTGCCTGTGTTGGCAGGTTCGATGACTTTCCCGCCCCGACCGGTAAACCCGTCCGAATCAAACAGCCAGTTCAGATCAACAGGAAAGTGTTCGATCAGTTTTCGCAGGAAATCATCATTCACACGCTGGCGACCTGATTCTATGTCCCTGATTTTGGATGGTTTTTCGCCCATCACAGCACAGAACTGGTCCTGACTCAGCGCGTGAGTAGCACGGATTTCCTTCAGTTTGAGGCCAAGGTTACTCAAAGCAACTCTTCTCATCGATAATGGAAAATATCCATTGACCCTAGCAAGGTCAGTGGATATGGTCCACTAAGTCGGCAGGGCGTGTCCTGCCTTGTGAGGGATAACATGTCACCAAACGACTTTGAGTTCCAGCCCGGCGCGATCCTGCACGATGCAATCGTGGGCACGTTCAGGGCGCATGGCCGCAGCTTTGATGCGTGGTGCAAGGAAAACGATGTCCTGCCATCGAATGCGCGCAACGCGACCTTCGGGCAGTCGCGCGGGCCGAAAGGGCGCGAGTTGCTGGCCCGGCTGATCGAGGCGGCAGGGCCGGAGTTTCTGCGCATGGCCTATGCCAAACGCATCGCGGAATACGCCGACACAGTGAAGAAGGGTGCAGCGTGATGCCCCGCCCTGCGTCGGAAACCGTGCGGACGCTGCTGGTTCTGGCAGAGCGGTACGCGGCGCATGAAAGGCGCAGTCTGGATGCCGTGTCGGGGATGATCCTTGGCAAGGGCGGTTTCTTTCGCGGGCTGACGCTTGGGGGGGACTGCAAGACGGCGACTGCCGAGCGGGTGATTCAATGGTTTGTGGCGAGCTGGCCGGATGATCTGGACTGGCCGCAGGACATCACCACAACGCATCGCCCGCAGCGGGCGCTGGCGCTGCCGCCGCTGAACCCGGAATTCCTGTCTGCGGTATCCCATGCGTCTTTCTGGAAAAGCGGTCGCAGGCCCAAGTGGTGGGGCGATCTGGAGGTGCGGGAGTTTCTGATCCGGCACTGCAACCAGATGTCTATCCCGCGGGCGGCGGCGAAAGGCCGGGCGCTGTTCGGCGACCGGTGCCCGAAGAAAAGCGCCATCCATGAATTCTGGTCGCGGATATCGCCCACGCTTGGGACCCCTGATGAAGGCAGCAAGGAGCACCGCAAATGAAACGCCATCTTGCCCGTATCCGGGCTGTTCACGACCGGCTGGAGAACAGCCGTTTGGGCGCTGCCCTTGGCGTGGCCCTGCTGTTCGGGCTGCTGTGCCTCGGCCTGTGGTTCGGGGGGCGGTCATGAGCGGACGCGAGCCAAAGCTGCTGACCGATGGCTACCGCACGGCACCGTGGCCCGGCCCGCTGCCGGTGCCCGGCCCCATGAAGCCGCCGACCACGCTATCTTCTGTGGTCCCGCCGGCATCGCGGGCGGCGGGCGGATCGGCCCCGAGCGGGGCAGACGGCCTGGCACCGAAGCGGGCGCGGTTTCAGACGCTGCATGTCCAGCTGGTTGCGCTGCGGCAGAATGAGGAAGCGGTGCGCACCGGCACCCGGATCATCGCCGATCAGGCGATGGTGCGGCAGAAGGAAGTGATCGAGCGGCTGTGCGCGCTGGTGACGGTGATGCGGGCCGCAGGTGATTTCCACCTGATCGACGATCTTCTGGCACAGGCGGGGGACGCATCATGCCGCTGACCACAGCCCCGGCACCGGAGGCCGGGACCAGGGCGCGGAAGGAATGGCGGGTTGTGCCTTCGGTGCGGCTGGACGGGTGCCATGACGTGATCGACCCCGAGGGGGTGATCTACGGCACCTATGCGAGTGCCGCGCAGGCGCGGGCAACCTGTTCGACCCGGCAGAGGGAAGAGGACCGCCGGGCGCGCGTGGTGACCCGCCCCTGCATGTGCTGCCGCGCGCCGTTTGACAGCGAGGGGCCGCATAACCGGCTGTGCCCGCTGTGCCGGAGGCGCAGCGACGAGCCGCTGGAACCGCAGCGCCCCTATATCGAAGCGCGGGGGCGGGGCTGATGAACGCCGCCGGCCTGCATTCCCCCCGGCTGCAACGGGTGCTGCGCCTGCTGTCGGACGGCAGGCCGCACACGACGCGGGACATCGTGCGCAAGGCGCGGGTGATGGCGGTGAACGCCTGCATTTCGGAACTGCGGTTCCACGGGGCTGCGATCCTGTGCACCCGCCAGCATGTCGATGGGCAACCACGATTTTTCTACACCATGACCAAGGGGCCGGACCTGAAATGACCGTCAAGAAGCTGCCGACATTCACCGCGCTGGAGATTGGCGACATCACGGTGCCGGAGACCCGGCTGCGCCCGGTGAGCGAGGCCAAGGTGACCGCGCTGATGCAGGTGATCGGGGCGGGCGTGTTCCTGGGCGCGGTCACGGTGCGCCGGGTGGGCACGGTGAACACGCTGATCGACGGTGCGCACCGGCTGGAGGCGATGAAGCGGCTGGGGCGCAGCACGATTGCGGTCGATGTGCTGGAGTGTACCGCCGCCGAGGCGCGGCAGATGGAGATCACCGGCAACCTGACCGCCGGGATGACGCCGATTCAGGATGCGATTTTTCTGGGCGTGTATCAGGCCGAGTATGAAAAGCTGCACCCGGAGACGAAGCGCGGGGTGGCGGGCGGGCTTGCGCGGCAAGGTCAGCAACATGCAAGCGCGCATTTTGCTGAACTGGTCGCCGAGACCCGGCAGATCAGTCCAGGACAGGTCCGCAGGGTCATCGCCGCCGGGCGCGCCCTGACGGTGGCAGAGCGGGCGGCGTTGCAGGCGGTGCCGCACAAGATCGCGATGAGCGAGATCGAGAAGCTGGGCAAGATCGGCGAGGACGCCTTGCGCGCCCGTGCCGTGGGGTCGCTGCTGGCGGGCAAGCGGGTGGCGGATGCGCTGCGCGCGGAAAAGACCGGCGATGATGCCAAAGCCGCGCCCGAAACCGCCGATGACGCCAAGGTTGAAGCGGCCTTCAAGGCGCTTTCAACGGCCTGGAACCGCAGCCCGATGGCGGCGCGCAAGCGCTGGCTGCTGGAAAACCGGCAGGACATCTGGGAAGCCCAGAACAAAGGCGAGCCGCTTGCCAGCTTTGCCCGTCGGGGTGACGCAGAATGACCGCCCGCCTGACCCCCGACCGCGAATGGTGGACCACGGCAGAGATCGCCGAGGCGGGCCTGCCCGATCTGCCCGACACGCGGCGGGGGGCCGACAAGCTGGCCGAGCGCGAGAACTGGCGCGGGCAGGCGAAGTTTGCGCGCCGCCGTGCGGGCAAGGGCGGCGGCTGGGAATACAGCTGGCGTCTGTTCCCCAGCCGGGCGCAGCGCAGGCTGCTGATGGCGGTTGCCGCCCCGGTGGGACCGGCGCAGCGGCCCGAGGGCACAAAGCGGGAAGAGCAATGGGCCTGGTATGAAGGCCTGCCGAAGGCGGTGCAGGACAAGGCCCGCGCCCGGCTGCTGGTGATCCAGCAGGTCGAGGCGCTGGACCCGGTGGTGGGCCGATACATGTCGGTTCACAACGTGGCGCGCGAAAGCGGCCATGGCGCGCGCACGATCTGGACATGGTTTGCCATGATCGAAGGGGTGGCGGCGCACGACCGGCTGGCCTACCTCGCCCCGCGCAACCGGGCGGCGGCACCCCGGAACCGGGCAAAGGACTGTGAGCCGGCGTTCTTTGACCTGATCAAGTCCGACTATCTGCGCCCCGAGGCTCCGCCCTTTGCCGATTGTTTCCGCCGCGCCGCCCGAGTGGCCGCGCAGCAGGGCTGGGTCGTGCTGCCCGAGCGCACGATGCGGCGGCGGCTGGATGCGGCTGTGTCCGAGGCGACGCAGCTGCTGGCACGCAAGGGGATCGATGCCGTCAAGCGCCGCTACCCGCCGCAGGTGCGCGACAAGACCGCGCTGGTGGCGATGGAGGCGGTGAACGCCGACTTCCACAAGTTCGACGTGTTCGTGCGCTGGCCTGCCCCCAAGGGGGAACAGCCCGCGATCCTGCGCCCGCAGATGGTGGCGTTCCAGGACATTCATTCGGGCCGGATCGTGGCCTGGCGGGTGGATGTAACCCCGAACAGCACCGCCGTGCTGCTGGCGGCGGGCGACATGATCGAGACTTACGGCATCCCCGAGCGGGTGGTGATGGATAACGGGCGCGAGTTTGCCGCCAAGGCGATTTCCGGCGGTGTTTCCACCCGGTTCCGGTTCAAGGTCAAGGAAGATGACATTCCGGGGCTGTTCGTGTCGCTGGGCTGCCAGGTGCACTGGGCCACGCCCTACAGCGGGCAGTCCAAGCCCATCGAGCGGGCGTTCCGCGACATGTGTTCCAGCATATCCAAGGACCCGCGCTTTGCCGGGGCCTATACCGGCAACCGCCCCGATGCGAAGCCGGAGAACTACGGCAGCACGGCCATTGATCTGGACCGGTTCCTGACCGTGCTGGCCGAGGGGATTGAAGAGCATAACACAAGGCAGGGGCGGCGGTCGGAAGTGGCCTGGGGCCGGTCTTTTGCCGAGGTGTTCGACGAAAGCTACGCCAGCGCGCCGGTGCGCAAGGCGACCGAGGCGCAGCGGCGGCTGTGGCTGCTGGGGGCCGAAGGGCTGCGGGCCGACAGCAAGACCGGGGCGATCTGGTTCCAAGGCAACGAGTTCTGGCAGCCCTGGATGGGCGAGATTGCCGGGAGCCGCGTGATCGCGCGGTTTGACCCGGCGGCGTTCTGGGATGGCTTGCACATCTACGGGGCGGACAACGCCTATCTGGGGCATGCGCCGGTGCGGCAGAAGGCCGGGTTCTTCGACATGGACGAAGCGCGCGCGCATGCCCGCGCCCGCCGCGACTGGATGAATGCCGAAAAGAAGGCGCTGGAGGCGCACCGCCGGTTCACCACCCGCGAGATCGGGACGATGCTGGACGATGCCGCCCCGCCCGCCGCGCCGGTGGCCGAGGCCAAAGTGGTGCGCGGCACCTTCGGCAAGGGTCCGGCGCGGGCCGGGGCCGTGGCGGCCGAGCCGGTGCCCGACACCACCGCGCTGCAGGCCGGGATCGTGGCCGATCTGGCGGCGCGGCGCACCGCCGCCGCGCCCGCGCCCGAGGAACAGGCGCGCGACCGGTTCCGCCGCGCGCTGGAGCTGGAACGGCAGGCCAGCCCAACCGTTGAGCAGCAGCGCTGGCTGAGCGCCTATCAGGCGACGCCCGAGTACCGGGCCGAGCGGATGCTTTGGGATGACCTGGGCGACGCGATTTTCGGGTGAGGACAATGAAAAACCGCCGGGTGCGGGGGCACCACGGCGGCTGGTAACGAGCAGTCTGAGGAGTGAATGATGACAGAGACACCAAGGCTTTACAACAGCGTTGCGCCGCTGGCGAATGTGGCGCTGCTGCTGGGGCTGGCGACGCGGCTGCAGGACCGGGCACCTGGCCTGCCCGGCATGGGCACGTTTTACGGACCCGCCGGCTGGGGCAAGACCACCGCAGGCATCTATGTGACCAACCGGCTGAACGCCTGCCATGTCGAGGCGCTGCCCTTTGGCGGCATCCGCAGCCTGCTGGCGATGATCGTGACCGAGCTTGGCCTGCGCCCGCTGCGGTCGCTGGATGATCTGTTTTCCCAGGCCTCGGGCGAGCTGGCCCGCACGGGGCGGCCGCTGATCCTGGACGAGGCGGACCATCTGCTGTCGAACCGGATGATCGAGACGATCCGGCGGCTGCATGATGTGTCGGGCGCGCCGGTGATCCTGATGGGCGAGGAACTGCTGCCGCAGAAGCTGATGCAGTGGGAGCGGGTTCACAGCCGGATGCTGAGCCGGGTTGCGGCCCAGCCCGCGACGCTGGAGGATGTGAAGCATTTGGCCCCGATCTATGCGCCGGGCATCGAGATTGACGAGGCGCTGAAATCCGCACTGCTGGCCGCGTCAAGGCACAGCATCCGGCATGTGTCGACCAATCTTGCCAACCTGCGCGAGTTTGCGCAGCTGCGCGGCAAGGCGCGGCTGACCGTGGAAGACTGGGGCAAGACACCCTTTCACAGCGCCGATGCGCCTGCCGCACGGAGGTTCGCATGAGCCTGGCCGTGACCCGCAAGAACCGCGAGGCGGTGGCCGAGGCGGCCTGGGCGCTGGCACTGCGCCTGCCGTGGTTCGGCTATGCCGAGATCGCCGCCGAGATGAAGATCAGCATCGACCAGGCCACGAAGATCGTGCGGGACTGGGCGGCGCAGGGCGTGCTGGAACTGCTGCGGTCAAAGAATGGCATGCGCAAGCTTTGGAAGGTCCGGCCGGGATGCGACCGCCCCGCCGCACCTGTTCCAGGCAGCCGAAGCGCCACAGAAAACCTGTGGACCGCGATGCGCGGGCTGCGCAGCTTTACGCCCACCGACCTTGCGGCCCATGCCAGCACCGATCTGGTACAAGTCGCCACGGCAGATGCCCAGGCCTATTGCCGGGTGCTGCTGGCGGGCGGGTTTCTGAAGGTGGAGCGCAAGGCATCACCGGCCCGCAAGCGGGAAGCGATCTATCGGCTGGTGCGCAATTCCGGCCCGCGCGCGCCGCGCGCCGCGCGTGTCAGCGCCGTGGTGGATGACAACACCAATGCGGTCATCCTGCTGGGAGACAGGTCATGAAGCCCGCGCCGATCGAGGTGGCCCGCACCGCATGGGCCGGGTCTTTGCCCGACTGGGTCGAGGCGCTGGCGCTGGAATGCGGGCGGACCAGCCAGAACAAGGTGGCCGAACGGCTGGGCCGGTCTGCCGCGATGGTCAGCCAGATCCTGCGTAACAAGTACCCGGGCGACCTGACCGGTTTTGAAGAGCGGTTCCGGGGGGTGTTTCAGGCGCAGGCGCTGGAGTGCCCGGCGCTGGGGCTGATCCCCAGCCACGAATGCCAGGACTGGCGGGTGAAGGCCAAGGTTTTCACCGCCGGAAACCCGCTGCGCACCCGGATGTTCCGGGCCTGTGCGGCCTGCCCCAGAAACAGGAGTGAGGGATGACCACAGCCGCACAACGCGCGGGCACAGCGCCCTGGACAGAAGCGCGGATGATCGAACTGGCGGCGCGGGGCCTGGGCAAGGTCGATGCGCAGGGTGTGCGCGGCGTTACCCTGTGCAGTGTGGATGAAATCGCCGCAATGGCGGCGGTGCTGGCACTGCTGGGCCTGCCTGCCATCCCGCCCGGTGCCCCGGTGCCCGACACGTTTACAGAGACCTTCAAGGGAGTTTTGAAGCCATGACAGAGTTGGATTTCACGCCCGTGCCGGATGGCCGGGTCGAGGTGGGCGGCAAGGTTTACATGTCCACCGCCAAGGGCGGGTTGCAGCCGGTCGAGACGATCAAGCCCCAGCACCTGCTGGAGGATGAGCGGGTGCGCAAGATCGTGGGCTATGCCCTGGCGCTGAGTGATAAGGTGGCGCGGTTCAAGGCGCATACCTTTGACGACATCGACGCGTTGGAGGCGCTGCTTGCGCAGGAATACGGCGCGAAGTTGGGCGGGCCGAAGGGCAACAAGACCCTGCAAAGCTATGACGGGCTGATGAAGGTGCAGGTGCAGGTGGCCGACCATATCGATTTCGGCCCCGAGCTGCAGGTTGCAAAGGCCCTGCTGGACGAATGCCTGACCGAATGGGCGGCGGATGCGCGCCCCGAAATCCGCACCATCGTGACGCGGGCCTTCAACACCGACAAGGCGGGCCAGATCAACCGGTCCGAGATTTTCATGCTGCTGCGGCTGGAGATCACCGACGAGCGCTGGCGGCGCGCGATGGAGGCGATCCGCGACGCGATCCGGGTGGTGGGGTCGCGCACCTATGTGCGGGTGTCCCGGCGGGATGCGCCCGATGCCGCGTGGCAGCCGGTCAGCATCGATCTGGCGAAGGTGTGAGGGGGATGGCGATGATCCTGACACAAGCCCAGGCACGCGAGCGGACAGAGGCGGAACAGATGGTGGGCGTTGCCTTTGCCCGCCTGCAACCGGAGGCGATTGCCGAGATCACCGCGCGGGTGCTGACCGCCCGGTTCGGCGCGGCCAGAACCGAGCGCGTGGGCGAGCTGATCGCCCGCGCGGGGCATCTGGCGGGGCGGGGGGAGTGATGGCGTATCGGGATATCCTTGTCGCCGATACAATCTCGCCGTCCAGCGATCCGGGCGCGGCCCCAATGCTGCAATGGGTGGACATTGCCGACCTTGTTATTGACGAGACCTATCAGCGACCCCTGCTGGAGGCGAACTGGGCGCATATCCGGCGCATTGCGGCCGGTTTTCGGTGGTCTCTGTTTGCCCCGGTCCTTGTAGCTCCGGTCGAGGGCGGAAAATTCGCAATCATCGACGGTCAGCACCGCGCACATGCCGCGGCGCTGATCGGCATCGCTAAAGTCCCGGCGCAATGCGTTTTGGTGCCCATCGCTGAACAGGCCAAAGCCTTTGCCGGCGTGAACCAGGTGCGGATGTCCGTCAGCATGCCTGCTGTCTTCCGCGCCGCCCTCGCTGCACAGGAAGACTGGGCGCTGCGCGCAGATGCCGCAGTGCGGGAGGCGGGTCTTGCGCTGGCCACATCGATGCCTTCCAGCCGGAACCGCAAGCCCGGTGTCATCTACAGCGTGAAATCGATCCGCCGCTTTACCGACAAGGGCAAGCATGCGGAGGTGGTAGCGGGTCTGTCGGCGCTGCGGGTCTATGACAAGGGCACGGGGCGGG
Organism: Rhodobacter sp.; assembly: GCA_020250445.1. Taxonomy (GTDB): domain Bacteria; phylum Pseudomonadota; class Alphaproteobacteria; order Rhodobacterales; family Rhodobacteraceae; genus Aliitabrizicola. The sequence continues at coordinate 2,463 of JADCEF010000091.1, read as the reverse complement.
TCGCCCTGTACCATGACTACGTTCTGTCCCCTTGGCTTGCGGCTGTCACGTCAGACGCGCGTTTTGCCAAGGCCGATCTGGTGGCGGTCCTTTGTCAGCGCGATCCGTTCAAGGTGCTAGAGGCAGCAGGGTCGAGCGGCACTGTTTCGCGGGCGAGCGCTGCGGCGGACTTCTTTGCTGCGATGATCCGCAGACAAGCTGGCATCGGGAGATTGGACTGATGGCCGTCTATGTGGACAACGAGCGCGCGCAGTACCGGGGCATGGTGATGTGCCACATGCTGGCCGACAGCACGGAAGAGCTGCTGGCGATGGCGGACCGGATCGGGGTGGACCGCAAGCATCTGCAGGATGCGGGGACATACCGCGAGCATTTCGACATCTGCCTGACCAAGCGGGCGGCGGCGCTGGAGGCCGGGGCGCTGGGGCTTTCGATGTCGGAGGTGGGGCGGATGCTCTGGGAGCGGCGGGAAGCACCGCGGGAAAGTCATGGGTAGGGCCGGGTTTTGGTGCAGCAAGCCCCAGTGCCAGCGCCCGGTGCCCTGGTACCACGAGCACCACGGCAAGGGCGTGCGGACAGCCTGGCCGACCGGCTGGGAAACGCCTGAAAAGCGGGCAGAGAAACGCGCTGCGGCGGACGCGGCGCACATCAGGAAAGGAACCGGACGTGAGAAGCAATCTGACGGATCTGCCGACATCGATCCAGTTTGGCTTGGGCGTGGCCATCGGCCATCTGGTGATCCAGGCGCGCAAGGACGGCGCGAGCGATGACGAGCTGATCGCCACGCTGCGCAACACGATACGCATTCTGGAGGACCACAAGTTTGTTCTGCGCGAACAGCGCGACCGCAATCCGGCGTTGACCGACGCCGTGGCCATGACCTTCGTCCGGGCCGTGTGGGCTGCACGGGACAAGGCCATTGAAGGCAATCCGCGCGCCGGAACGACGGTCTGTGGCTGCCCGGTCTGCCAGGGAACGGTCGATATCCGCCTGCTGCCGCAGGGCCGCATCCGGGCGGTGTGCCGCACGCTCGACTGCCTGAGCCTGCTGCAATGACCCGCGCCCTGCAGAAGCTTATCCATGCCGGGTGCCGCCAGCTTGGCCTTGATGAAGACACGCGGCGCGGCTTGCAGCTGATGGCCACGGGCAAGGACAGCCTTCGGGACATGACCGAAGAGGAAATGGAGAATGTCCTTCTGGCACTGAAATCCTGTGGTTTCACGCCTTCGCCCGGTGCCGCGCCGCGCCGCAGGGCGGCGGAGCGGGGCGATGTGCGCTTTGCCTATGTGCTGTGGGGCAAGCTGTGCCGCGCCGGGGCGGTGGACAAGGCCGGGGCGGCGGGGCTGAACGCCTTTATCCGCGCCCGGTTCGGGAAAAGCTGGGGCGCGGCACCCATCGACATCGATGCGATGCGCGACTCGCAGCAGATCGCCACGGTGATCGAGGCGCTGAAGGCGATGTGCGCCCGCGCGGGCATCGACCTGGGGACGCGGCCATGAAGCGCAGCCGCCTTCGCGTCAGCGATCATGCCGTGCTGCGCTATCTGGAGCGCGTGGGCGGCTTTGACATCGAGCGCCTGCGGCGGGAGATTGCGCGGCGGGTGGAGACGGCGGTGCAGGCCGGGGCCTGCGGCGTGGTCGTTGACGGCTGGTCCTTCCGCATCAAGGACGGCCCGCAGGGCCCGGTGGTGACCACCGTCCTCGACGCCGACTGGCGGCGCGGCAGCGACCCTGCGGGCGAGGGGGCGCGGGTGCCGGCCGGGGACGGGGACGATCCGGCATGATCACCCCCTGGCCGTTCGACGGGCTGATGCCCATGCGCTATGGCGCGATCCTGGCCGATCCGCCCTGGGCCTATGCCATGCGGTCGCCCAAGGGCTATGACAAAAGCCCCGAGGCGCATTACACCACCATGTCGCCCGAGGCGATCACGGCGCTGCCGGTGGGCCAGCTGGCCGGGCCGGATTGCCTGCTGTTCCTGTGGTCGACCTTTCCGCACCTGCCGCTGGCGCTGGAGGTGATGGCGGCATGGGGCTTTACCTACAAAACCGGTGGTGCCTGGATCAAACGGGGCCGCGGCGGCGGGCTGGCCTTTGGCACCGGATACATCCTGCGCTCTGCGTCCGACGTGTTCCTGATCGGCACCATCGGCGCGCCCGCCTACCGGTCGCGGTCGGTGCGCAATGTGATCGACGCTGTGCGCCGGGAACACAGCCGCAAGCCGGAGGAGGCGCGGGCGATGATCGACCGGCTGCTGCCGGATGTGGACGCCTGCCAGTTGTTTGCGCGCGAGCCGTGGGTGGGCCGCGATGTCTGGGGCAATGAGACCGGGCGGTTTGTGGCATGACCCTGTTCACCGGCTTTGCGGGCGAGATCGAGGCGGTGATCGGGCAAGAGGCGACCACGGCGCTGCTGCGGCGCTGGGGCGGTTGTCAGATTGCGCTTCCCGTCAAGGCCGAAGGAT
>JADCEF010000090.1 GCA_020250445.1 Rhodobacter sp. | reverse complement strand
CGCGATGCGTTTCCTGGTCCCGCCCGAAGAGACGAAGGCACCATCAACGTTGTCGTGGCAGGGGCCATCGCCCCTGCCACAGCGTCCCGCTGCCCCTTGTCCCGCCGGGGGGCCCAAAGCCCCCCGGCCAGCGCCCGCCCCGCCCACGGCGGGCGCTTCTCGCCCGCCGGGTCGGGCGCTGGCCTCTGTATCTCCCGGACCTGCCGATCCACAGGGCACCGGCCCGCGCGGGCGGGGAAAACGCGGTGCGTTTCCTGGTCCCGCCCGGAGGGGCAATCCCCTTCCCCGGATGGCAAAGAGTCCCCGGCGGGCGGGCGGGCGGAGTGATGTTTTGGCACCCTGCCGGGTTAGATCACTGTCAGGCGCGGTGCGCCCGCCTCGATCCGGCCGATGATGGCGGCGTCCTCGCCCTGCCCGCGCAGCGCCGCCAGCAGCGTTTCGGCCTGCGCCTGTGGCACAGCGGCCAGAAGCCCGCCCGCTGTCTGCGGGTCGAACAGCAGGGCGGCCCGGGGGCCTTCGGTGAAGGTCATCCGCGGGGCCGCCGCCGCACGGTTCGCCGGGGCCAGCGAAGAGGCATGGCCTGCCGCCGCCAGCGCCTCGGCCCCAGCCAGCAGGGGTACACGCGCCAGATCAAGACGCGCCGCACAGCCCGATGCCTCGAGAATCTCCAGAAGGTGCCCGGCAAGGCCGAACCCGGTGACATCCGTCATCGCATGGGCCACCGGGGCCAGCAGCGCCGAAGCGGCACCCATCGGGCGGCACATCTGCGCAAAGGCCCCTGCGACAGCCTCGCCCAGCAGCCCGTCAGGCAGGGGGGCCGCCGTCATCTCGGCGGCCAGAAGGGTGCCCGTGCCGATCGCCTTGGTCAGGATCAGCGCATCGCCCGGCCGCGCACCGCCTTTGGTGACAATGCGCCCAGCAAGCCCCGTCACCGTGAAGCCCAGCACCATCTCTGCGCCGATGGCGGTATGTCCGCCCACGATATCGGCCCCCGCCTGGCTGAAAACGCTGGCCGCCGCCTGCATGATCTCGCGCAGGGTGGCGGCCTGCATATGCGGGGCCAGGCGCGGCAGTGTCACCTGCGCCAGCGCCACCTGCGGGCGCGCGCCCATCGCCCAGATATCGCCAAGCGCATGGATCGCCGTGATCTGCGCCAGCAGCCAGGGGTCTTCGGTAAAGGCGCGGATGTGATCGGTGGTCATCACCTGCACCCCGCCGTCCCGGCGCAGCACGGCGGCATCATCGCCAGGGCCGGACAGCACATCGGCCCGGACCGGGGCGGGAAGGTGCGACAGGGCGGCAGACAGATCGCCCGCCGCAACCTTGGCACCACAGCCGCCACACAGCGGCCTGGCACCCATCGCCTCGGCAAGGCCCGCCGCATGGCGCGCGGGCAGCGTCGGCGCGGCCATGGCGGGATAGGGACCAAATCCTGCCATGAAGCGCCGGTCGATGGCGTCTTTCCAGCGCCACAGCAGCGCACCGTCCAGGCGCAGCCCCCATTTGTCGGCCACGGCCCCCTTGCCCCCCGTGGAAACCAGCTTGAGGTAGTCGCGCTGCGGATGGTAGCGGCGCAGGCGGCCGCCCGACAGGGCCGCGCGCAGGTTGTGCAGCAGCACCGGGGCCTGCCGCACCGCAAAGACGCCGGCCTTCGGGCGTGGCGCATGAGTCATCTGCACGCAGTCCCCCGCGCCGAAAACCGCCGGATCGCTGCTTTGCAGGGTCGGACCCACCGCGATGAAGCCGTCGGCCAGCACAAGCCCGGTGTCCCCCAGCCACCTTTGGGGACGTGCCCCGGCCACGCCCAGCACCAGATCCGCCGGAATCAGCGTGCCTGCCGTCGTCTCCACGCCCTGGGCCGTCACACGCGCCGCCGCTGTTTGCGTCAAAAGCCGCACACCCAGCCGGTCCATATGCGCCAGCAGCGCCGCGCGCGCACCGGCACCCAGGCTGTCCAGCGCCTGGGCGGACCGTTCCAGCACGGTCACACAGGGCCGTCTTCCCGCCACCCGCAGCCGGTGGGCCGTGGCCAGCGCCAGTTCCACCCCGCCCACCCCGCCGCCCAGCACCACGACCTGCGGATCGAGGGTTCCGGCGGCCAGAAAGCGTTCCCAGGCGGCGGCATAGGGACCCAGCGGCTTGGCGGCCAGACCATGCTCGGCAAAGCCCGGCAGGTCGGGCAGGTCCGATGTGATGCCGATATCGACCGATGCCACGTCATAGGCAACGGGCGCACGGCCGCTGACCCTCACCTGCCGCGCGGCAAGGTCGATGCCCTCGGCCCAGCCCAGGATCAGGCGCGCCCCGGCGTGGCGGGCCAGCCGCACCAGGTCGATCATCATGGCATCGCGCGGGTAATGCCCGGCGATACAGCCGGGCAGCATGCCCGTGTAGGGTGCCACTGGGTCGGGATTGATCAGCGTCAGGCGCACCCCGGCCAGCGGGGCCATGCCCCACTTTCGCAGCACCAGCGCATGGGCGTGGCCGCCGCCGATCAGCACCAGATCGCGGGTCAGGGCAAGCGGCGTCACCGGCGCGCCCGGTCGGCAAAGCAAAGGAACATCCGTGGTCTTCTTCCTGCCGATATACCCTGCCGATACACCCTGAGGGCCGGGGGAACCCCCGGCGTCTTTCCGGGGCGTGCTGCAGCCTATCGTCCCCGGCGTCCGGTGACGAGGGGGCATCACCCGGGGTGTTGCGTGTCGCGCCTGCCATGCCTAGGGTTGCAGCGCAGGAGGTACGCGATGACGCGTCAGCGGATCGGTCTGACCCAGACCCAAAGGCTGCAGCTTACCCCGGGCCTGCAGCAATCGATCCGGCTGTTGCGAATGGACGCGGGCGGTCTGACCCGCTTTCTGGAAGAGCAGGCGGCACGCAATCCCTTTCTGGCGGTGGAAGAGCCGCCGGTCCTGCCCGCAACCTGGCTGCCGCGCTGGGGCGCGGCCTTCGCCGCATGCCGGTGCAGCGAAAGCGGCCGGTCCGATCCCGCAATGCCTGCGCCCAGTCTGATGGCCCATGTGCTGACCCAGATCCAGGCACTGGCCTGCGCGCCCGCCGAACGCCAGATCGCCCTGGTTCTTGCCGAAGCGCTGGATCCCTCGGGCTGGCTGGGGCGGCCGCTGGCCGATCTGGCCCGCCAGGCCAACTGCTCGGTTGCACAAGCCGAAGCGGTGCTGATGCGCCTGCAGCGGATCGAGCCGACCGGGCTTTTCGCCCGTTCACTGGCCGAATGTCTGCGATTGCAGGCGCAAGAGGCGGATCGGCTGGATCCGGTGATGCAGAGGGTCCTTGAAAACCTTGAAATGGTGGCCTCGGGGCAGATCGGCGCGCTGGCCCGGCTGTGCGCCGTGCCCGAATCCGATGTGCTGGCCCGCCTGCGGGTGATCCGCAGCTTCAATCCGAAACCGGGCGCACAGTTTGATCCGGTCAACAGCGATACGCACGAGCCGGATCTGATCGTCACCGAAGGTGCTCAGGGCTGGGAGGTGCAGCTGAACCGCTCCGCCCTGCCGGCCCTGTCGGTCCGCCGTCCCCAGGGGCGGCTGACCGCACAGGCAGAACGTGCCGCCCTGGCCGAGGCGCTGGGGCTGTGCCGGATCGTGGAACGGCGCAACACCACGCTGTTGCGGGTGGCGCACGAGGTGCTGCAGCGCCAGACAGCGGCGCTGGACCGGGGGCTGGCAGGGTTGCGCCCCATGACGCTGGCCGATGTCGCCGGGGCGCTAAATCTGCATGAAAGCACCGTCAGCCGCCTGGTGGCCGGGGTCAGCATTGCAACCCCGCAAGGCACCTGGCAGCTGCGCGCCCTGTTCGGCCCGCAGGTGGGCGACAGGTCCGCAGCCGCCATCCGGGCAGAGATCGCACACCTGGTCGCCGCCGAAGACCCGGCCCGCCCGCTGACCGACCGGGCCATCACCGAGGCCCTGCTGGCCTCGGGGCGGGAGGTGGCGCGGCGCACGGTTGCAAAATACCGCGACATGTTGCGCATTCCCCCCGCCGGGTCCCGCAGGCGGCTCCGGCGCAGATGAAGGCTGCCCTTTTCGCCGCTGATCGGTCGCTTCCGGCGCTGACGCGGCGTCGCCGTCGCATTAGGTCCAAAGGCAGGCGGAACGGGTCTGCGGGACGGGGAAGGAAATGGCGTATTTTCTGGGTGTCGACACGGGCGGCACCTATACCGATGCGGTGATCGTGGACGAGGCGGCAGACCGGGTGATCGGCGCTGCCAAATCGCTGACGACGCGGGGCGATCTGGCGCTGGGCATCGGGCGTGCGGTGGATGCGGCGCTGTCGGGGGCCGGCGTGGCGGCGCACCAGGTGCGGCTGGTGTCGCTGTCCACGACGCTGGCCACGAATGCCCTGGTCGAAGGACAGGGTGGCCGGGTTGCCCTGGTCTTCATCGGCTTTGATGACGGCGATCTGGACCGGGGCGGTCTGGCCGGGGCGCTGCGCGGCGATCCGGTCATCCGGCTGGCGGGGGGGCATGGGCATGCCGGGCAGGAAACAGCCCCCCTTGACCTCAAGGCGCTGGAAGCCGCCGTATCGGGTCTTGCGCAGGAGGTGATGGGATTTGCCGTGGCTTCCCGCTTTGCCACCCGCAACCCGGGCCACGAGGTGGCGGCCCGCGCCCTGATCCGACGGGTGACCGGGCGGCCCGTGACCTGTTCGCACGAATTGTCCGCACAGTTGAACGGGCCGAAACGGGCGCTGACGGCGGTGCTGAATGCCCGGCTGATCGGGATGATCGACCGGCTGGTCGCCGCCTGCGAACGCCATCTGGTCCTGATCGGCATGGATGCGCCGCTGATGGTGGTGCGCGGGGATGGTGCACTGATTTCGGCGGCCATGGTGCGCGAGCGCCCCATCGAGACCATCCTGTCCGGCCCTGCCGCCAGCATCGTGGGCGCCCGCTGGCTGACGGGCGAATCCGACGCGCTGGTGTCGGACATAGGCGGCACGACCACGGATGTCGCCCTGCTGCGCGGCGGCCTGCCGCGCATCGATCCGCAGGGGGCCCGTGTCGGCCCCTATCGCACGATGGTCGAAGCGGTGGCCATGCGCACGACGGGTCTGGGGGCCGACAGCGAGGTGCATCTGCAGACCGAAGGGCTGCAGGGGGGCCTGCGCCTTGGCCCGCGCCGTCTGGTGCCGGTGTCGCTGCTGGCCGCCGACCACCCCGCAATGGTGCACGAGGCGCTGGACCGCTGGCTGTCGGCCGATGCGGTGGCCGAGGCGGACGGGCGCTTTGTCATCCCGATGGGCGGGCAGGCAGGGGGGCTGACCGCCCGTGAAGCGGCTGTTCTGGCGCGGATCACGGCACCGATGCCTTTGGGAGCGGCCCTGACCTCGCGCCCCGAGGCGGCGGCGTTGGACCGGCTGGTGGCGCGCGGTCTGGTGATGCTGTCCGGCGTAACCCCTTCGGATGCAAGCCACGTGCTGGGCCGGCTGGCGGCCTGGGACGGACGCGCGGCGGAAAAGGCGGTGCGTCTGCTGGCGCGGCGGCGCACTGGGCGCGGCGACCGCTTTGCCCCCGATGCCGCCAGCCTGGCCCGGGCCATAGTGGATCAGTTGACCGCGCAGACCGTGGACTGCCTGCTGGACGCGGCCTTTGGCGAAGACCCCGCCTTTGCGGACGAGGTACCTGAACATCTTGCCCGCCACAGGCTGACACAGGCCGGGCTGGACCGGCACCGCGGGATTGTCGAGGTGTCGGTCCGGCTGGGCGTGCCGGTGATCGGGCTGGGGGCCTCGGCCCCGTCCTATTACGGGGCGGTGGGGGCACGGCTGGGCGCGCGGATGATCCTGCCGGAACATGCCGGGGTGGCCAATGCCATTGGCGCGGTGGTGGGACAGGTGGCGCAGCGCGCGACCGGGCTGGTGACAAGCCCCGGCGAGGGGCGCTTTACCGCACATCTGCCGGATGGGATGGCGGTCTTTGCAGATCGTGACGCGGCCCTTGCGGCGCTGGAGGCGGCCCTGGTGCATGAAGCATCCGCCCGCGCGCGCGCGGCCGGGGCCGAAGACCTGTCCGTCAGCGTGACCCGCGACATCCGCGAGGCGCAGGTCGAAGGCCGCGCCATGTTCATCGAGGCCACCGTTGCCGCCACCGCCAGCGGCAGGCCCCGCGTGGCCCATGGCTGACACCCCGTTTTCCGCTTGACGGCTGTGCCCCGCCAGACTACTCAGCCCGCACCCTTGGCGAGGTAGCTCAGCCGGTTAGAGCACGCGACTCATAATCGCGGGGTCGGGGGTTCGAGTCCCCCCCTCGCCACCAATGTCAAAGCAAGGGCATCATGTGCTTTTTCATCAACGGCATATGGGGTGCCTTTTTCCGGTTCTGCCAAAAATCACCGCAAACGCTCCTCACCAAGTGCCGATGATCCGGTCGCTGCACAAAGGCTTATCGGAGCGCTGTTCATCCTGACGCGGGAACCGCAACCAGGCGGCCCTTGAGTTTCCTGACTTCGTTGTTTCCCCGGGGCTGGTTTTGAAAGGGCAAGTGTCGCGAAGGGGGCAGCCCTTTGTGGCGGCGTCCGTCAGCCAGGCGCATCGCGCGCTGCTGCCGGATGGCCCGGACCTGATCCGGTGTCGCAAAACTTTCACTGGACCGATGCCATAATTTCCGACATTCGGGAAGTATGGAACATATATCAGCAAGCAAGGCCTTTGCCACCCTGGGCCACCCCGACCGTCTGGCGGTGTTCCGCCTGATCCTGCGTTTTGCCCCACAGGGTGTGCGGCCGACCGAGATGGCCGCAGCGCTGGGCCTGAAGCAGAACACGCTGTCGCATCATCTGGCCGATCTGGCCGCCTCGGGCCTTGTCCGGGCAGAGCGGGCGGGGCGGTCGCTGTATTATGCAGCCGATCTGGACAAGACCGAGGGCCTGATCGGTTATCTTGCCTTCGACGTGGGTCGCGGCCGCCCTGATCTGCTGTCTCCCCTGCTGTCGCCTGACAAGGAAGGCCCCGCCATGCCCGCTGCCGGTTTCAACGTGCTGTTCATCTGCTCGGGCAACTCCGCCCGTTCGATCTTCGCCGAGGCGCTTTTGCGCGACATCGGCAGGGGGCGCTTCACCGCCCATTCCGCCGGCACCCGTCCGAACACGCAGCTGAACCCCTTCGCGCTGGAGGTGCTGACGCGCAACGGCCATGACCTGGCCGGGCTGCGGTCAAAGCATATCTCGGAATTCCGGCAGCCGCTCTCGCCCCGGATGGATTTCGTCTTTACCGTCTGCGATACCGCCGCCGCCGAGGAATGTCCGCCCTGGCCCGGCCAGCCGATCACAGGTCACTGGGGTCTGCCGGACCCGGTCCGGGCTGCGGGCACCGACGCCGAAAAGGCGCTGGTCTTTGCTCAGACCTACGCCGCCCTGCGCCGCCGCATCGCGGCCTTTGCCGAATTGCCCTTCGACACGCTGAACCGCCTTGCGCTGCAGGCGCGCATCGACCGCATCGGTCCGGACGCCGCCGCGCCGGACAGGGGCTGATCCCATGGCCCGCATCGCGATCAACGGTCTTGGCCGCATTGGAAAACTGGTGCTGCGGAACCTGGTCGACAGCGGCATCGCGGGGGAAATCGTTCTTCTCAACGATCCGGCGGGGACTGCCGGACAGCATGCGCTGCTGATGGAATTCGACTCGGTCCATGGCCGCTGGCGAACCCCGGTCGCCGCAGCGGGTGACGCGGCGCTGACACTGAATGGCCGCACCATCCGACTGACCCATGAGAAAACCATCGAGGCGCTGCCCCTGGCCGCCCTTGGCGTCGATCTGGTCATCGATTGCACCGGCGTCTTCAAGACTGCGGCAAAGGTGGCCCCCTATTTCGCCGCCGGGGTCGCCAAGGTCGCGGTTTCCGCCCCGATCAAGGATGGCGGGGCGCTGAACCTGGTTTACGGCGTCAACCACCACCTTTACGACCCGGCCCGCCACAGCCTGATCACGGCGGCGTCCTGCACCACCAACTGCCTTGCCCCGGTGGTCAAGGTGATCCACGAATCCCTCGGCATCCGTCACGGGTCCATCACCACGATCCATGACGTGACCAACACCCAGACCATCGTTGACCGCCCGGCAAAGGACATGCGCCGCGCCCGCGCTGCCCTGTTGAATCTGATCCCGACCACCACCGGATCGGCCACGGCGATCACCCTGATCTACCCCGAACTGAAGGGCCGCCTGAACGGCCATGCGGTGCGCGTGCCGCTGCTCAATGCCTCGCTGACCGATTGCGTGTTCGAGCTTGACCGGGCCACCACGGTGGAAGAGGTGAACGCCCTCTTCAAGGCCGCTGCCGACGGCCCGCTGTACGGCATTCTGGGCTATGAGACGCGGGCGCTGGTGTCATCCGATTTCACCAATGATCCGCGTTCGGCGGTGATCGACGCGCAATCGACCATGGTGATCAACGGCACCCAGCTGAAGGTCTATGCCTGGTATGACAACGAATGGGGCTATGCCTGCCGGCTGGCCGACATCGCCCGCATGGTCGCGGGGGCGATGTGACGGTGCCCGATCCGCTGCGCGCCTATGGGGCCGTCACGGCGGCCTACTGGGCCTTCATGCTGACGGATGGCGCACTGCGGATGCTGGTGCTGCTGCATTTCAACAGCCTTGGGTTCACGCCCGTCCAGCTGGCCTGGCTGTTCCTGCTGTACGAGGCGGCGGGCATCGCCACCAACCTGGCCGCAGGCTGGCTTGCCGCGCGCTTTGGGCTTGCTGCCACGCTTTTTTCCGGCCTTGCCCTGCAGGTCGCGGCGCTGATCGCCCTGGCCGGGCTTGACCCGGCCTGGGGCATCCCGGCCTCGGTCGCTTTCGTCATGGCGGTGCAGGGTGTGTCGGGGGTGGCCAAGGATCTGGCGAAAATGTCGTCGAAATCGGCCGTCAAGCTGCTGGCCCCGGCAACCGGGGGCGGTCTGTTCCGCTGGGTCGCGCTGCTGACCGGGTCGAAAAACGCGGTCAAGGGCCTTGGCTTTTTTCTAGGGGCGGCCCTGTTGGCGCTGGCCGGTTTCCAGGCGGCGGTCTGGACCATGGCCGCGGTGCTGGCGGTGATCCTTGCCGCCGTCGCCCTGTTTCTGCCGCCCGGCCTGCCGGGCCGGATCAAGGCGGGCGAGGCATGGGGTGGCTGGCGGTCAGGGGATGCCCGCGTCAACCGGCTGAGCCTGGCACGGATGTTCCTGTTCGGGGCGCGCGATGTGTGGTTCGTGGTTGGCGTGCCGGTCTATTTCCAGGCGGTGCTGTCGGACGGCACCGACGAGGGGCGGCGGCAGGCCTTCTTTCTGATTGGCAGCTTTCTTGCGCTGTGGATCATCGCCTATGGCGCGGTGCAGGCCATAGCGCCGCGCCTGCTGGGCGGCAAGGCGCAGCCGGAAGGTGTGATCGTCGCCAAGGCGATCCGCTGGGCGGGGCTGCTGGTGCCGATCCCCTTCGCCCTGGCCGCCCTTGCCCTTGCCGGCGGCGGCCCCTCGCCCGTGCTGACGGTCGCGCTGATGCTGGGCCTGCTGCTGTTCGGCTTTGTCTTTGCCGTCAACTCTTCGGTCCATTCCTATCTGATCCTGGCCTTCGGATCGGCAGAGCGGATCACGCGGGATGTCGGCTTTTACTACATGGCCAATGCGGCGGGGCGGCTGTTGGGCACGCTGCTGTCCGGCCTCAGCTTTCAGATCGGCGGTTTGCCACTGTGCCTGGCCACAGCGGGCGTCATGGCAGCGCTGTCCTGGCTTTCCGCCCGCAGGCTGGCCCGGGCCTGACCGGCCAGCGGCCCGCAAACACCCCCGGGGGTTCCGGACCCTGTTGGAAAACCTTCACGGAACTGAATCACGCCCGTCATTCTGGTTGCGTATCGCGGTCCCGTGAAAAGGAGGGGCGCGATGCTGCTGCAAGCCGACTCTGTGACCCGCCTGTTCGGGGCGAAGGCCGCCGTTGACCGCGTGACCTTCACCCTGGACCGAACGGCGTTCCTTGGAATCATCGGGCGCTCGGGTGCCGGAAAATCCACCCTGCTGCGCGTGATGAACCGCATGACGGATGCCACTTCGGGGCGCATCCTGTTTGACGGCACCGATGTTCTGGCCCTGACCGGCCCCGACCGGCGCGCCTGGCAAAGCCAATGCGCCATGATCTTCCAGCAGTTCAATCTGGTGCCGCGCCTTGATGTGGCGTCAAACGTGCTGCACGGCATTCTCAACCGCCGCTCCACCCTGGCCACGATGTTCAACATCTGGCCCGAGGCTGACATCCTGCGGGCGCTGTCGATCCTGGATCGCCTTGGCATAGCCGAACAGGCGCCGAAACGCGCCGAAGCGCTGTCGGGCGGCCAGCAGCAGCGCGTGGCGATTGCCCGCGCCCTGATGCAGGATCCAAAGGTCATTCTGGCCGATGAACCCATCGCCAGCCTGGATCCGATGAATGCCCAGATCGTGATGGATACGCTGCGCCGCATCCACGACGAAGACGGGCGCACCGTCATTGCCAATCTGCATACGCTGGATACCGCGCGCCGCTACTGCGACCGCGTCATCGGCATGCGCGACGGGCGCGTCGTGTTTGACGGCACGCCCGATCAACTGACTACCGGTGCCGCGCGCGACATCTACGGGGCCGATGCCTCGTTTTCCGAAAGCGCCACTTCCACCTCCATCAACGCGCTGCCCCCCGACACGGCCTATGCCGAGGCGATGGTGCGCGCCTGACCCCCCGTTCACCCGGCCCGGCATCGGGCCCCAACCGGAGACCACCCATGAAGACGTTGCTGTCTGTCCTTGCCGCCTCGACCGTGATGTTCGGTGCCGCCCAGGCGCAGGAGATCAAGGAGTTCAACATCGGCATCCTCGGCGGCGAGAATGCCCAGGACCGCCTGACCAATCAGGAATGCTTCCGCGCAAAGATCGAAGAGGCGCTGGGTGTCCCGGTCAAGCTTTTCGCACCGGCCGACTATGACGGTGTCATCCAGGGTCTTCTTGGCGGTTCTATCGACTATGCCTGGCTCGGGGCGTCTGCCTATGCAAAGGTCTATCTCACCGACCCTGCGGCGGTAGAGCTGAAACTGACCAAGCAGAACCTTGATGAGTCCACCGGCTACTACTCCATAGGGTTTGCCCGTGCTGACAGTGGCATCACCTCGATGGACGATGCCAAGGGCAAGATTTTCGCATTCGCCGATCCGAACTCTGCCTCCGGTTATCTGATCCCGGGCGCAGAACTGCGCGAAGCCTACGGCACGCTGGAAGACTACTTTGCGGAAGTGAAAATGTCGGGCGGACATGAGCAGACAATCGTCGGTGTCGCCAACGGCGATTTCGATGCGGGCGTGTCCTGGGCAGACGGGCTCGGGAACTGGGAAGATGGCTACAACTCGGGCGCATTCCGCCGCGCTGCGGATTCGGGCCTTGTTGACATGAGCGATCTGGTCGAAATCTGGCGGTCGAAACTTATCCCGGAAGGACCGCTTGTCATCCGTGCGGCCCTGCCGCAGCAGGTCAAAGACACTGTTACCCAGGTGACCGCCGACCTTTGGGAAACCGACCCGGCCTGCGCGTACAATGTTGCCGCCGGTGACGCCAAGGATTTCGTTCCGGTCGAGCAATCTGCTTACGAAGGCGTCATCGCCGCACGCAAGCTTCAGGAAGGCATGTAAGCTTTCAGGTCTTCCGGCCGGGCCGCTGATCTTCAGCGGCCCGGCCCGTTTTCGTGCAAGGACAGGTCAATGGTCGATATCGCTTTCGGTCCCGAACCGGGCAAACGCCCCGATCCGGCCAGCACCGGCGAGGTCTATCTCGACATGGTGCGCCGCAAGCGCATGTATGGCGGTATTCTGGGTGTCCTGTTCGTGGCCCTGCTGGTCTCGGGCTGGATGCTGGCGGATCACCGCAACGCGGGCGGATTCTGGAACGGGCTGCCGCAGACCCTGGACTTTCCTGCCGAAGTGCTGTCCGAGGCCTGGGCGAACCGCGCCAACCTTCCGGGGCTGCTGTGGACCTACATCCCCTCGCTGATTGAGACGCTGAACATCGCCGCCGTTGCCACCCTGATCGGCGCGCTGATGGCGGCGGGTCTGTCGCTGCTGGCCACGCGCGGTCTTGCCCGCTGGCCGCGCCTGATCCCCGTCTTCCGCCGCACGATGGATGCGCTGCGCGCCGTTCCGGAAATCGTGATCGCGCTGGTGCTGATCTTTGTCATCGGCGGCGGCCCGGTGCCCGCCGTCATCGCCATTGCGCTTCATACCGGCGGGGCGCTGGGCAAGCTGTTTTCCGAAGTGGCCGAAAACGCCGATCTGAAGCCGGTCGAAGGGCTGTCTTCGGTCGGGGCGACCTGGGGGCAGAAGATGTGGCTGGGGGTTATTCCGCAGGTGGCACCCAACTGGGTGTCCTATGCGCTGCTGCGTCTTGAGATCAACGTCCGCGCCTCGGCCATTCTGGGGTTTGTCGGCGAAGGCGGCATCGGCCATGACCTGAAGCTGGCAATGCAATGGGGCCAGGGCCGCTATGATGAGGTGGTGGCGATCTTCCTGCTGCTGTTTCTGGCCATCGTGGCGATCGACCGCGTTTCGGACAGCTATCGTCACCGTCTGGTCAAGGGAACGCTCTGATGACCTCTGCCGTGCTGTCGCCTGCGCTGGTGTCCGGCGTGACCCGCAGCTTCGCGCGCAAGCGCCGCATCGCCATGGCGGTTCCGGCCATGATCCTTGCCTATCTGATCTATGCCGCCGTCAGCTTTGACATTGCCGGCCTGATGCAGCGCGCCCGCTTTGACAATGCAGCCATTCTTCTGTCCGATTTCTGGTCGCACAAAACCCATGTGACGCGCGACAACCGCAGCGGCGCGCTGACCGTTGCCATCGAAGGCGAAAGCAAGGGCACCTATCCGCCGGGAATGCTGCCCGATTGGGTGACGGTTTCCGGCGATGTCACCACCATCGATCTGGGAACCGGCCATGTCGTGACCTACGACGGGGCCGGGGCACGCTTTGTCGTGCCGGGCTACGGCACCATCGACATCCGCCCCGTCGGTGGCAAGCCGGTGCTGACCGCGCCGGAACCCATCCCCGACTGGATCAGCGTGGCGGAAAACAAGGTTTCGGTCAAAACCCCTGCCGGACGCTTTTCCTATTCGCGGTCCAAGGTTGAAACCTTCAGATATGAACCGGGGTGGGAACTGTGGTTCTTCACCCTGGACAGCCCGCTTTATGGCAAGTCCTTTGCCGAGCTTGCAGCACTTGCCGTATCCAGCAACCGGATTGACGAGGCGCGGTCGAACCTGGCGCTGATGGCGTCTGAATTCTGGACCAACAGGATGTGGCGGCACGGCGATGTTGCCTGGGCCATCTTCGAAACCATTCTGATGGCCTTTCTGGGCACCATGACGGGTGCCCTTGTGGCGCTGCCGCTGTCGTTTCTGGCGGCGCGCAATTTCATGCCGCTGGGGCCTCTGCGCTTTGCCACCCGCCGGGTGTTCGACTTCATCCGCGGGGTGGACGGGCTGATCTGGACCATCATCCTGTCCCGCGCCTTCGGGCCGGGGCCGATGACCGGGGCCATTGCCATCGCGATCACCGACACCGGCAGCTTCGGCAAGATGTTTTCCGAAGCGCTGGAAAACATTGATGAAAAGCAGGTCGACGGCATCCGGTCCACCGGGGCCAACAGCTTTCAGCGGGCGCGCTTCGGCGTTTTGCCGCAGATCACGCCGGTCCTTCTCAGCCAGGTGCTGTACTATCTGGAATCCAACACCCGCAGCGCCACCGTGATCGGGGCCATCGTCGGCGGCGGCATCGGCCTGTTGCTGACCCAGGCGATCCTGACCCAGAAGGACTGGGAAGAGGTGGCCTATTACATGGTCCTTATCGTGCTGATGGTCATGGCGATGGACAGCCTGTCAGGCTGGCTGCGCCGCCGGCTGATCAAGGGCGACGGGGCATGATGCGCGGCCCGTCACCCCTTTGATCTTCGCAACCCGCTGCGCCTTCCCCCCCGGCGCGCCCCCAAGGACATTCCGCCCCGCCATGCCGAAACTTTCCGCCACCCAGCCGCTGTTTCACGCCGGGGCCACTGCCACCAATTCCACCTTCGGCCCCTGGACCGAGGTGGGCGAAGGTGCGCGGATCCAGAATTCCGAATTCCTCGCCTATGCCTATTGCGACCGCTTCGCCGATGTGGCCAATACCACGGTCGGCAAGTTCGCCAATATCGCCGCCTTTACCCGCATCGGCCCCACCGACCACCCGATGGACCATGCCAGCCTGCATCACTTCCTGTACCGGTCCTCTTACTACTTCGACGACACCCCTGATGATGCCGCCTTTTTCGCGCGCCGCGCCGCGCGCCGCACCGTGCTGGGGCCGGATACCTGGGTGGGCCATGGCGCGATCATCCGCCCCGAGGTAACCGTCGGGGCCGGGGCCGTGATTGCCGCCGGCGCGGTCGTGACCCGCGACGTTGCCCCCTACATGATCGTGGCCGGGGTGCCTGCCACCCCGCTGCGCCGCCGTTTTTCAGAAGCCGTTGCGGAACGGATGCTGGCGCTTGCGTGGTGGGACTGGCCCCACGAGCAGCTGCGGGACAGGCTGGAAGATTTCCGGAACCTGACGGCGGAAGACTTTCTGGACACCTGCGGCGGCTGACGCCCGCCTATTCAGCCGCCATCCGCAGCGCCTGCGGCTGGCTGACAAAGCGGCAGCCCGCCTCGCCCGCCAGATAGGTCAGCCGACCGCGGGTGATCGTCGCCTCGATTGCGCGCGTTGCGGCGTTGACAACCACCAGATCGGCGCGCAGGCCGGGGATCAGCCTGCCACGGTCCGGCAGGCGCAGGATTTCCGCCGGTTTTTCCGAAATCAACGCCCAGGCGCGGGGCAGGTCCAGCACAGCGCTGTCCACCAGGGTCCAGGCCGCAAGCGCCAGCGCGGGGATGTGATAGTCGGACACCAGCGCATCGCACTGCCCCGCCGCGATCAATTCCCGGGCCGCCACGTTGCCCGCCTGCGATCCGCCGCGCACCACGTTCGGTGCCCCCATGATGACCGGGCACATCATCGCATGCGCCGCCGATGCGGCCCGCTTTGTCAGGGGAAATTCGGCAATCCGGGCACCGATCATCGTGTAGTATTCGCGCGTCTCGGCGTCGGGGTCGTCATGGCTGCCGTAGCTTACGCCAAGCCGGTCAAAGGCTTCGGCCATGGCACACAGGCTGCGCGGCACCTCGGCGGCGCATCCGAGCGCGGCATCCATCCGGGCGCGCAGCGTTTCGGGCCGGGTTCCCACCTTGCGCGCCCAGACGGCAAAATCGGCCGGGGATTGACGGGCCATCTGCAGGCCCTCTTCAAGATGATCGTTGAAGACCACATACCCCACGCCGAACCGTTCCACCGCCGCCAGCAGGCGCGCGACACCTTCGACAAACCGGGTTTCGGCACGCAGCTGGATGCGCAGGTCGGTCAGGGCGGCGGGCCTGTAGGCCTCGACCGCCTGCATCACCGCCTCGGCCTGGTCCGGCCCGCGCGTTCCGCCTTCCCAGCTCCAGCCCTGGGCAAGGAAGGCGGTGGTCACGCCATGGGCGGCTGCTTCGCGGTCGGTTGCCGCCAGGGCGGCCGACAAGGGAAAAGGGGCGCTGTGCCGGGGAAAGATCTGCCGTTCGAACCCGTCGCCGTGCAGGTCGATGATGCCGGGCAGGATGTAAAAGCCGCTCAGGTTCACTTCCGGCAGCGGTCCCCTGGTAAGCCGCCCGTCCGCCAGTGACAGGGACCGGCGCTGCAATTCGCCGTCCCTCAGGATCGTGGCACCGGTCAGGCGCAGCGGCGGCAGGGCAAGAGACATCGCGACTCCATCAGTGACGGGGGTAGCCTGTGGATAACCTGCCCTTGCAACGACAGTATGACGTTGTCAGGGTCAGTCATCGGCGTGGATCGTCAGGGTGACCCGGTCGCCAGCGAACCAGGTGGTTCCGTATTCGACAGGCACCCCTGCGCCGTCCACGTTCACGGCGACGCTTTGCAGCAGGGGGGCACCTTCGGCCAGCCGCAGGTGCAGCGCCTGAACCGCATCGGCGCGCCGGGCGGTCAGCCGGGTCTGGGCGCGGGTATAGTCGGCCAGACCGCCGCTGGCCATCGCGGCGGTGATCGACGGGGTTTGCGCCAGATCGTCCAGCAGCGACGGGAACCGGGCTGCGGGCAGGACCGACCGGAACAGCGCCAGGGGCTGCCCGTCGGCCAGGGACAGACCCTCGACCACATGCACCGATGTGCCTGCGGCCAGATGAAGCGCCTCGGCTTCGGACAGTGTCGCGGGGCAGGTTTCAAGGCGCGATATCTGCCGCGACGGGACCTGTCCCGTTGCCGCGATGTTCTGGTTGAACCGCACCCGCCTGCCGATCCGGTAGTCGGTGGAAGGCGCGGTGACAAAAACCCCGGCCCCGCGCCGGGGCACCACCAGCCCCTGCGCGGCAAGCGCCGACAGGGCGTGTCGGACAGTGTGGCGGTTGACCCCGAAGCGGGCGGACAGATCCGCCTCGGTCGGCAGTTTCGATCCTGCAGGATACCGCCCGCCCGCAATGTCGGATGCCAAGGCATCGGCAATCGCCTTCCAGATCGGGCTGCGGGTCATGGCGGCCTTCCGTCATCAAAAATTCACGGGACGCTGGCGCGTGTTTACGATAGAACTTGTATAGTTGTATAGGAATTTGCACGGCAGACCCTGAGCGAGGCCACCATGACTTTTTCCGTTCCGCCGCCAGACCTGCAAGACCGCCGCACCTGGATGGGCCTGCTGGCACGGGCGCGGCCTGAAAGACTGGCAGAGCTTGTGCCGGACGAACCCGATCCGGGCCCGGTCATCCTGCGCCAGCCTGAAATCGGGACGGTGATGGTGCAGGGCCGGATCGGTGCCGCAGGCAGCCCGTTCAACCTTGGGGAAATGACGGTCACGCGCTGTTCGCTGCGGCTGGAAAGCGGTGCGGTGGGGCATGCCCATGTGCAGGGGCGCAGCAAGGACCATGCCCGCCGCGCGGCGCTGGTCGATGCGCTGATGCAGACCGGCCGCGCGGCACAGCTGCGCCGCGATGTGCTGGAACCGCTGCTGCGTGACGAGGCCGACCGCCGCCGTGCCCGCGCCGAAAAGGCAGCCGCCACAAAAGTGGAATTCTTTACCCTTGTGCGCGGAGAAGACCGCTGATGGCCAACCCCCTGACGGCAGAAACGCTTGGCGGCGGGTTCGATGACGCCCCGGTCCAGTCCGCGCGGGCCTTCCGGGCGGCGCTGGACGCGATGGCGCGCCCTGGCCGCATCCATGTCATCGCCGGGGCCAGGCCGCCCGCACCGCTGTCGGTTGCCGCGGGCACGCTGCTGCTGACGCTGGCCGACGGCACGACACCGGTGCATCTGGCGGGTGATATCGATTGCGATGCCCTGCGCGGCTGGATCACCTTTCACACCGCTGCCCCGCTGGTGCCCGCCGAAGCGGCGGTCTTTGCGGTGGGCCGCTGGGCGGACCTGACACCGGCGCGCCGGTTCGCCATCGGCACGCCGGAATATCCCGACCGGGCGGCGACACTGATCGTCGAGATGCCTGTGCTGCAGGCGGAAGGACCGGTCCTGACAGGGCCGGGCATCCGCGACCGCGCCCGGCTGACGCTGCCCGACCCGGAGGCGTTCCGGGCCAACCATGCGCTGTTCCCGCTGGGGTTTGACACCTTCCTGACCTGTGGCAACCGCGTGGCCGGTCTGCCCCGGTCCACCCGTGTGGAGGATTTCTGATGTATGTGGCCGTCAAGGGGGGCGAGCGTGCCATCGAGAACGCCCATGCGCTGCTGGCCGAAGACCGGCGCGGCGACACCGGTGTTGCGGAACTGTCGGTGGCGCAGATCCGCGAACAGTTGCGGCTGGCCGTGAACCGGGTCATGGCCGAAGGATCGCTGTTCGATCCCGATCTGGCCGCGCTGGCCATCAAGCAGGCGCGCGGCGATCTGATCGAGGCGGTGTTCCTGATCCGCGCCTATCGCACCACGCTGCCCCGCTTCGGGTCGTCGCGCCCGGTGGACACCGGTACCATGGCCTGCAGCCGCCGGATCAGCGCCACCTTCAAGGATGCGCCGGGCGGGCAGGTTCTGGGGCCGACCTTTGATTACACGCACCGCCTGCTGGATTTCCGGCTGGCCGCCGAGGGGCAGGCCCTGCCCCGGCCCGCAACGGCAGACCCCGTGGCGGGGCCGGTGCCGCACATCACGTCCTTTCTGAACCGCGAAGGGCTGATCGAAACCGACCGTCCCGGCGATGACCTGCCGCCCGATCTGACACGCGAACCGATGGAACTGCCCGCCCCGCGCGCGCTGCGCCTGCAGGCGATCACGCGGGGTGACGAAGGCTTCATCCTGTCGCTGGCCTATTCGACGCAGCGCGGCTACGGGCGCACCCATGCCTTTGTGGGCGAATTGCGCATCGGCACGGTGGCGGTGGAGATGGACATTCCCGAACTGGGCTTTGCGGTCGAGATCGGCGAGGTAGAGCTGACCGAATGCGAAACGGTCAACCAGTTCACCGGGTCAAAGACCGAGCCGCCGCAGTTCACCCGGGGCTATGGCCTGGTCTTTGGCCAGACCGAGCGCAAGGCCATTGCGATGAGCCTGGTGGACCGGGCGCTGCGCTGGAAAGAGCTGGGCGAGGATGACACAGGCGCGCCCGCGCAGGACGAGGAATTCGTGCTGATGCATGCCGACAACGTGCAGGCGACCGGCTTTCTGGAGCATATCAAGCTGCCGCATTACGTCGATTTCCAGGCAGAAACGGAACTTGTCCGCAAACTGCGGGCCGAGGGTGCGGCGCGGCGACAGGAGGCGGCAGAATGACCGAACAGGCCTACAACTTTGCCTATCTGGACGAGCAGACCAAGCGGATGATCCGCCGCGCGATCCTGAAGGGGGTGGCAGTGCCCGGCTGTCAGGTGCCCTTCGCCAGCCGGGAAATGCCGATGCCTTACGGGTGGGGTACGGGCGGGGTGCAGGTGACGGCAGCCTGCCTGACGCCCGAAGACCGTCTGAAGGTGATCGATCAGGGTGCCGATGACACCACCAATGCCGTGTCGATCCGCAGCTTCTTCCGCCGCACGGCGGGCATTGCCGTGACCGAGGCCACGGCAGAAGCAACGCTGATCCAGACCCGCCACCGCATTCCGGAACATCCGCTGACCGAGGATCAGATTCTGGTCTATCAGGTGCCGATCCCCGAGCCCTTGCGCTTTCTGGAACCGCGGGAACCGGAAACGCGCAAGATGCACAGCCTGGAGGAATACGGGCTGATGCATGTCAAGCTTTATGAGGATATCGCGCGGCATGGTGCCATTGCGACAAGCTATGACTACCCCGTCAAGGTCGAAGGCCGCTATGTGATGGACCCCTCGCCGATCCCCAAGTTCGACAACCCGAAACTGTCGGGCTGCCCCGCGCTGCAACTGTTCGGGGCCGGGCGGGAACAGCGCATCTACGCGCTGCCGCCCTATACAAGCGTGGTCAGCCTTGATTTCGACGATCATCCTTTTGAGCCCGGCAAGGCCGATCATGACTGCGATCTGTGCGGGGCCGGGGACAGTTATCTGGACGAGGTCATCATCGACGATGCCGGCAGCCGGATGTTTGTCTGTTCCGACACCGACTTTTGCCGGGGCCGGCGTGCCGCAGGGCATGTCGGGCGTCTGGGCACCCCGGCGGGGGCGGCGGCATGACGCAAGGGGGCGAAACGATCATGGCCGCGCGGGTGCCGCTGCTGCAGGTGCGCGGTCTGACCAGGCGCTACGGCGCGCGGATCGGCTGCGCGGATGTCGGATTTGACCTGTGGCCGGGCGAGGTGCTGGGGATCGTGGGCGAAAGCGGATCGGGCAAATCCACGCTGCTGTCCTGTCTGGCAGGGCATCTGGCCCCGGATGAGGGGCAGGTGATCTTTGACACCGCCGACGGCCCGAAAGACATCCTGCGGATGGACGAACCGGAGCGCCGCCGCCTGTCGCGCACCGACTGGGCCTATGTCCATCAGAACCCGCGCGACGGTCTGCGCATGGGGGTGACCGCCGGGGGCAATGTCGGCGAGCGGCTGATGGCCCTGGGCGCGCGGCACTATGGCGCGATCCGCGATGCAGCGACCGACTGGCTGAGCCGCGTCGAAATTGATGCCGCGCGCATCGACGACCGGCCTTCGGCCTTTTCGGGGGGCATGCAGCAGCGCCTGCAGATTGCGCGCAACCTGGTGACCGGGCCGCGCCTGGTGTTCATGGATGAACCGACGGGGGGGCTGGATGTCAGCGTGCAGGCGCGGCTTTTGGACCTGCTGCGCGGTCTGGTGCGCGACATGGGCCTGTCCGCGATCATCGTCACGCATGATCTGGCCGTGGTGCGGCTGCTGGCGGACCGGCTGATGGTGATGAAATCGGGCCGCGTGGTGGAACAGGGCTTGACGGATCAGGTGCTGGACGATCCGCAGCATGCCTATACACAGCTTCTTGTCTCTTCCGTCCTGCAGGTGTGACCATGATCCGGATCGAAGGTCTGTCAAAAAGCTTCACCCTGCACAATCAGGGCGGGACGGTGATCCCGGTGATCGCGGGGGCCTGCCTGACAGTGCATCCGGGCGAATGCGTGGCTCTTGTGGGGGCGTCGGGGGCGGGAAAATCGACCCTGATGCGGATGATCTGGGGCAATTACCTGGCCGGATCGGGGTCGATCCGGGTAGGCTCGCTGGATGTGGTCACCGCCGCGCCGCGCGAGATCCTGCGGCTGCGGCGCGAGACGCTGGGCTATGTCAGCCAGTTCCTGCGGGTGGTGCCGCGTGTGCCGACGGTGGATGTGGTGGCAGAACCCCTGCTGAACCTGGGCGTTCCGACCGAGGCCGCGCGGGCCCGGGCCGCGCATCTGCTGGCCCAACTGAACATCCCGCAGCGGCTGTGGCACCTGTCGCCGACCACGTTTTCGGGCGGCGAGCAGCAGCGGGTGAATATCGCGCGCGGCTTTGTCCACCCCTACCCTGCACTGTTGCTGGATGAACCCACAGCCAGCCTTGATCCGGTGAACCGCGAGGTGGTGCTGGCACTGGTCGAGGAGGCGAAGGCGGCGGGGGCGGCGATTGTCGGCATTTTCCACGACGCGGCGGCGCGGGAAAGACTGTGCGATCGGTCGGTGGATGTCAGCGTCTTCACACCCGGGGTGGCGGCATGACGGGGCGGCTGATCTGCGTGGTCGGGCCGTCAGGGGCCGGCAAGGACACGCTGATCGACGCGGCGCGCAGGCAGCGGCCCGATCTGGTGATCGTGCGGCGCGTGATCACCCGGCCCTCGGCGCTGGGGGGCGAGGATTTCGACGGGGTTACCCAGGCCGAATTCGACCGGCGCAAGGCGGCAGGTGCCTTTGCCCTGGACTGGCGCGCGCATGGGCTGAGCTATGGCCTGCCTGCGGCAACGCTGGCGCTGCGCAACGAGGGGCGCGATCTGCTGGTCAACGCCTCGCGCGCCGCGCTGGAACCGGCGCGCAGCGTGTTTCCCGACCTGCAGGTGATCCGCATCACGGCCCCCTCCGCAGTCCTGACAGAGCGTCTTGTGGCCCGGGGCCGCGAGACGCGCGCCGAAATCGAAGCGCGCATCGGGCGCCAAAGCTTCGAGGTGCCGCCAGGACTTCAGGTGACGGACGTGCGCAACGATGGTCCGCTGGACAGGGCGATTGCGGCTTTTCTGGCGGCGCTGGACGGCGCGGCACCCGGACCCGGCCCCTGAACGAACGGGGGTCCGGTTTGCCCGCGCATCGGGTCCTGGCGGATGGCCGCATCCGGAACCGGGAGACGGCGGGTCGTGATACCCGGCGGGCGCGGCAGGCGCAAGTGGCACAAGGGGGGCAGGAAGAAGCGGCGCGCGGTGGCGGTGCGGCCGCAGAATTCCACCCCGGCCCCGGCCATGGCGGTGGCCCCAAGGCCGGGGAAGCGCGGCAGCCCGGGGGCATGGCAATCACCGGTCAGCCCGTCAAGATCACGGCTGACCCGGTCGCGGCAGGCCTGGATGCGGCCATTCCCGGTGCCGGTGGCCCCGGCAGGGGCGACTTGCGCCATTCGGGGGGTGTCGAGATCGAGGGTCCCTCCGGCAGGACTGCCCAGGATGTCCTTGCGCGTGAAGGGATTGTCAGCCCCGGGTGCCGGGATGGCCTCGGCGGTCTTCGCGTGCCGCCCCCTTGCGCAGATTCCGGCGCGCGCCGGTCAGGCGCAGCCATTCACACAGAAGCCGTATCGTATCGATCCCCCCGGACCGCGAATTCCTTACGAATTCTCCCCGCCTTGCCTTGCGTCCCGGCGGGCGCGGCGCATATGGTTTCGCCGCACAGCAGAAGGGCGCAGCATGGACATCCAAAGCGTTGGCATCGTCGGGGCCGGGCAGATGGGCAGCGGCATCGCGCATGTCTTTGCGCTGGCGGGGTTTGATGTGCTGATGACAGATATCAGCGAAGACAGCCTGGCAAAGGCGCTGTCGCAGATCGACCGCAACATCGAACGCCAGGTTTCGCGCGGCAAGGTCACGCCCGAGGCAAAGGCCGCCGCCATGGCGCGCATCCGCACCACCCTGAGTCTGGCAGACATCGGCCCGTCCGACCTGATCATCGAAGCGGCAACCGAACGCGAGACAGTCAAGCAGGCCATCTTCGAAGACCTTCTGCCGCACCTCAAACCGCATACGATCCTGACCTCGAACACCTCGTCCATCTCGATCACGCGGCTGGCCAGCCGGACCGACCGGCCAGAAAAGTTCATGGGCTTTCACTTCATGAACCCGGTGCCGGTGATGCAGCTTGTCGAACTGATCCGGGGCATCGCCACCGATGCACCCACCTATCAGACCTTGCTGGGCGTGGTGGAAAGGCTGGGCAAGACCGCCGCCAGCGCCGAGGATTTTCCGGCCTTCATCGTCAACCGCATCCTGATGCCGATGATCAACGAGGCGGTCTATACCCTTTACGAAGGGGTGGGTTCGGTGAAATCCATCGACGAATCGCTGAAGCTGGGGGCGAACCACCCGATGGGGCCGCTGGAACTGGCCGATTTCATCGGGCTGGACACCTGCCTTGCCATCATGAACGTGCTGCATGACGGGCTGGCAGATACAAAGTACCGCCCCTGCCCCCTGCTGACGAAATATGTCGAAGCGGGCTGGCTGGGCCGCAAGACCGAGCGCGGCTTTTACGATTACCGCGGCCCGGTGCCGGTGCCGACGCGTTAGGGCGTCACTTGTCCTTCAGCGCCAGGGTCAGCTCGCGCAGCCAGGCCAGATAGCCGCGCGGGTTTCCCGACCATTTGGCGATTTCCTCGGGTGGTACCGGCTGGCCGATCACCGGGCGCTGCGGCTTGTTCAGCGCGTGGACAACCTCGTGCAGCAGCAGGCCCTGCCGGATCGTCGGGGAAATCTTGTCGGCGATGTGATACAGCCGCGAATTCTGACCCGGAAAGAAGATGGGCAGCACCGTGGCCTTGCTTTTCTGCACCATCTTGGCGGTGAACAGGTTCCATTCCGCCTCGATCGCCGGGCCCCACCAGCCTGTGGATGTCGCCACCTTGCCCGCCGGGAACAGGATCAGCACGCCCCCCTGGGCCAGGTGATCCATCGAGATCTTGCGCATCTCCAGCCCTTTTTCCAGGCTGTCTTCCTCATGCGGGAAGGGGACGGGCACCATGTGATAGGCGATCTCGGGAATGCCGGTCAGCAGGGACCGGGTCAGGATCTTGAAGTCGGGGCGCACCTGCATGACCAGCCGGGCCATGACCAGACCGTCGACAAGCCCGTGCGGGTGGTTGGCCACCACCACGACCGCCCCGGTCTTCGGGATCAGCGCCACCTGTTCGGGCGGGGTCGTCACCTCGATGTTCATCACATCCAGGGCGCGCTGCCAGAATTCCAGCCCGCGGGCCGGTCCCATCCGCTCGAACTTCCGGATCAGCCGCAGAAGGGTCAGCTTGCCGGTGGACCATTCAATGACACGGATCAGCGCTGCCTTGCGCGGGTCAGTGAACGTGCCGGCATAAGACAGGCGTCGTTTGTCATAGGGCCGATAGTCGGGATCGCCGACCAGACCCGACTGGTCTGCACTTTCAGTCAAAGGTCTTCGTCCTCCACCACGGCAGTTGGTGCCGGGCCAGATATCGGTTCAGAACGATTCCCCGAAACGGCTTGCGACCAGGTTTTCAAGGGCGTCGGCAAGCTGTTCAGCCTCGGTTCCGCTGGTTCGAACCTCAATAGAGGTTCCGCACGAGGCTGCCAACATCAAAAGGCCCATGATCGAGTCGCCCGATACGGTCATTCCGTCTTTGGTGACCTCGGCCGTGGCATCATGCTTTTCCACCACCTCGACAAAGCGCGCCGATGCGCGGGCATGCAGCCCCTTTTCGTTGACGATCTGAAAATGCCGTGCAATCACGGTCGCCCCGTCATTCAGGATTACGTCCGCCCGCATCGAAACTGTCGATGTATTTGCGACCGGCTTCAAGGGCGGTTTCAACTGCCGCAGGCACGCTCAGGCCGCGCGATTTGGCCAGCTTGATCAGAAGCGGCAGGTTTGCGCCATAGATGATGCGCCGGTCCGTTGCCACGCAGGCCCGCAGCGACAGGTTCGACGGCGAGCCGCCGAACATGTCCGTCACCACGACCACACCATCACCGGTGTCAACATCATCGGCCGCGGCACAGATTTCAATCTGCTTGGCAGACCGGTCATGGTCATCTTCGATCGAGATCGCGCGCATGCCTTCCTGTTTGCCGACAACATGTTCGACGGCGGCAAGGTATTCCCGCGCCAGTCCGCCATGTGCGACGATCACGATCCCGATCACGCGCCGTTCACCCTGTCTCCAGACCGGGCGCACCCTGCGCCCTGCGTTCCAGCTCGCGGTGGCGCAGCGCCACCGCCCAGCCGGCCTGAGACAGCACAATGCCCAGTTTTTCTGCAACTGCAACAGACCGATGCTGACCCCCGGTACAGCCAAAGCCGATGGTCAGATACGCCTTTCCTTCTGCCACATGGGCCGGAAGGAGAAACAGGATCAGGTCCGTCAACTTCTGAAAGAAGGCTTCAAACCGCGGGTCTTCGGCAATATGCGCGGCAACGGCGGGGTCCCTTCCGTCGCGGTCCCGCAAGGCGGGCGACCAGTAGGGGTTTTTCAGGAAGCGGACATCAAAGACGGTATCGACCCCGCGCGGCACCCCGCGCCTGTAGGAAAAGGATTGAAGCGACACCGCCAGCCGCGCCGGCGTGACACGGGCGAACCATCTGGCGATTTCGGCCTTCAGATCATGGGGGCTCATGTCCGTCGTGTCGATCAGATGGTCGGCCCGCGTCCTGACCGGCCGCAGCAGATCCGCCTCGCGCTCGATGCCTTCGGATGCGGTTTCGGCCGGCGCAAGCGGGTGGCGCCGCCGCGTCTGGCTGTAGCGCCGGCTCAGCTCTTCGGGGGCGCAGTCAAGATAAAGCACCTCGGGCACGATCCGGGGGTCACGTGTCAGGCTGTCGATCAGGTCGATCAGGGCCGTCGCATTGAAATCCCGGTTCCGCGCATCCAGCCCCAGTGCGATGGGCCGGGCGTGCGGCGGCCCGTCGATCAGGCGCGGCACCAGGGACAGGGGCAGGTTGTCGATCACCTCATACCCAAGGTCTTCCAGGGCGTTGATTGCCGTGCTGCGCCCGGCACCGGAGGGGCCGGTGACAAGCAGCAGACTTTGCCCTGCGGTCTTTTCCGCCGTCCCGGTCTTGCGATCCATCCCCAGGCCCATCACGCGTGCCGCCCCCCGCGCAGATACAGCAGAAGTGCGACGGGAAGATGGGCACTCAACGGCCCTTTCACAAGCGCGATCCGCCTTTCCAGCAGCACGATCCCGTGCCGGTCTGGCAGACGGGGTGATGCGGGCTGCCCCAGATCGACGGCCAGGTGAAGGGGAACGCAAGCAACCGGTCCGGCCCGCAGCAGGCCCACGCCCCGCGCCTCGATCAATCCGGCAAGTGCTGGCGGCGCAGCGGCGACAAGGGCGTCGCCCGCACATGTCACATCGACCTGATCATCTGCCACCAAAGCGGCTCCAAGGCCGATCATCTGCAGGGCCAGCGACGACTTGCCGGACCCGGACGGGCCGAGAATCAAAAGCCCCCGGCCCTCAAGCGCAACACAAGAGGCATGCAGCCGAACGGAACGGGCCCCTTTCACACCGGCAGGCTCACCAGAAATCGGGCCCCGACAGGGCCAGAGGTGCCATCGGCATCAGGCGAGGGTATGTTTTCCGCCCAGATCACGCCGCCATGCGCCTCGACGATCTGTTTTGAGATCGCAAGTCCCAGGCCGGAGTGATTGCCGAACTGTCCCGCGGGGCGTTCTGAATAGAAGCGGTTGAAAATCTTGCCCAGCGCCGGTTTGGGAATGCCCGGACCCGTGTCTTCGACAACAACCAGAACACGGTCTTCGCGCCGGTGTGCCCGGACGCGCACGGTATCGCCCGCTTTGCAGAAGGAAATGGCATTGGTGATCAGGTTCACAAAGACCTGTGCAAGCCGCTCTTCCAGCCCCCGGGTCATGATCGGCTGCGGCGGCAGGTCGGCGATAAAGGCCACACCCTTTTCGGCGGCCCGTGCGCCCAGATGCGCGCTGAGGCCGGCCAGCGTCTTGCAAAGGTCAAAGGATGTTTCCTCTTCCTTCACCAGTTCGGACTCAAGGCGGGACGCTTTGGAAATGTCACTGACCAGCCTGTCGAGGCGGCGCACATCATGTTCAATCACATCCAGCAACTTCTGGCGCTGATCCTCGTCCCTGGCAAAGCGCATGGTGCCCACGGCGGACCGCAGGCTGGCCAGGGGATTCTTGATCTCATGCGCCACGTCGGCGGCGAACTGTTCGTTGGCATCGATCCGGTCGTACAGGGCGGCAACCATGCCGCGCATCGCCACCGAAAGGCGGCCGATCTCATCGGGCCGGGACGCCAGATCCGGAATGCTGACACGCCCCCGTGCCATTCTGCGGGCATCGCGGTTGCGTCCAAGTTCGGCGGCGGCAGCAAGATCGGACAGGGGGTTTGCAATGGTCGACGCCAGCACCAGCGACAGACCGACGGACACCAGCAAGGCGATGACGAACATCTGCAGCACCTGCTCGCGGTCGGCGCGCACAAGCCTGTCAATCTCTCCCGCAGCACTGGTCAGGGCGACGACACCCGTCACGGTGTTACCGGCGCGGATCGGGGTTGCAACCGAAAAGATTGCAGCCCCGGTGGTGGCATCAAGGCCTGTATTGACGCCGGTCCTGCCGGTCAGCGCTTCGGGGAAAATCGCGCGTGCCAGACCTTCGGCATCCACTTTCGGCGGCCTCTGGCGGCCCATCGCCAGCAGCTCGGCAGCGCCATCCCACGCCATGTTCAGAACGTCGGTAATCAGCGTTGACCGCATGTCCGGGGCGGTGCCCAGGTTCGGGGCGGCGGCACCCATCACTTTGGCAAGCAGCCCGCCCGAGACATCAAAGACGAACACTTCGACCCCGGGGGCAAGGTCAAGACGCGCCAAAGTGGCTTCAACGTCCGGGCCAAGGGTTGCGGAACCTGTGCCGGCCCCCGCTTTGGGCAATGTCGCCTCGAACACATTGGCGACAAGCCGGGCTTCGCTGACCAGCCCCGCTTCGCGCTGCAGCACAAGGCTGTCGCGAAACGGATTCATGAACAGAACGCCCGCCACAAGGATGACAAGCGCCAGCAGATTGAAGACGATGATCTTGCGCGCCAGCGGCGACCGGTTGAGCGACCCTAGGCGGCGACGCACCCGATCCTTCCGCAGGGCCTGACCGGCCTGTGCTCCGGCAGGAACCCGGTTTTCGCCCGACAGGAGGCGATCATTCTTGGCAGGCGCAGTTTTGGCTGAACCGAAGCGTGGCAGGGCCGTCATTCCCCGTTGTAGCGATAGCCGATACCATACAGGGTTTCGATGGCAGAGAAATCATTGTCAATGCTGCGCATTTTCTTGCGCAGGCGCTTGATGTGGCTGTCGATGGTGCGGTCATCGACATAGACCTGATCGTCATAGGCCACATCCATCAGCTGATCGCGGCTTTTCACCAGGCCCGGCCTTTGGGCAAGGGCCTGCAACAGCAGGAACTCTGTCACCGTCAGCGCAACATCCTTGCCTTTCCAGCTGACGGAATGGCGCAGGGGATCCATGCGCAGCGCGCCGCGGTCCATGATCCTGGTTTCTTCGGAAGCGGCGGCTTCGCCTGTTGCGATGGCCTGTTGCCGCCGCAGCAGCGCGCGGATGCGCTCAATCAGAAGCCGCAGCGAGAACGGCTTTTTCACATAATCATCCGCGCCCATGCGCAGTCCGAGGATCTCGTCGATTTCGTCGTCCTTCGAGGTCAGGAAGATGACCGGGATAGAAGCCTTCTGCCGCATCCGCTGCAGCAGTTCCATGCCGTCCATGCGCGGCATCTTGATGTCGAGCACGGCCAAGTCCGGCATGCGGCGGTTGAACGCCTCCAGCGCGGACTGGCCGTCATTGTAGGTTTCCACAACGAAGCCTTCAGCCTCCAGCGTCAGCGACACGGATGTCAGTATATTCCTGTCGTCGTCCACAAGGGCGATTCTGGACATCCGTATTCTTCCTGACTTGTCGAACTCCTGCGTCTTCCGGCTTCATAGTCCGCAGTCTTGACAATGGACGCAACAGCTATGTGCGACTCGCCCCGCCACGCCCCCGGTTTTGTCACCGACTGTGGCGAAATGTTGACTGACATGCAGCCCCGCCGCGCAGATCGCTCCAAAGCCGGGCGGACCCCGTCCCCGCACAGACCTGTTGCGCCACCGTCGTGAGGGGGGACGGACGCGGTAAGGCCGTTCGGCACAGCCCAGGCGAAGGCCACCGGTCCGACACGCCTTGGCGGGGGGGCGTTTCCGGCCCCTGCGCTTCTGCGCGTGCCCTTGCCCGTCCAGACCGGCGCTGACAGGGCGCTGAGGCAGCCGTCCGGCCGCCTGGCCGACGGGACACTCTTGCCGATCCGGGGACAGGGGTTGCCCCCCGGGCGTGGGGCAGTGCCCCGGTGACCGGCAGGTCCGGGAGGGACAGAGGCCAGCACCCGACCCGTTGGGCGGGAAGCGCCCGCCGTGGGCGGGGCGGGCGCTGGCCGGGGGCTTTGGCCCCCGGCTGGCCCTGATCCCGGCGCAGCGCTGTGGCAGGGGCGATGGCCCCTGCCATTGAAGCGGTGAAGGTGCCGTCATCCGTTCGCGCGGGAAAAAGGGAACGCATCGCGTTTCCCCGCCCGCGCGCGACGGTGCCACGTAGAGCGGCAGGTCCGGGAAGGACAGAGGCCAGCGCCCGACCCGGCGGGTGCAAAGCGCCCGCCGAGGGCGGGGCGGGCGCTG
>JADCEF010000009.1 GCA_020250445.1 Rhodobacter sp. | reverse complement strand
GGGGCAGTGCCTTCACGTCTCCGGGCGGGAACAGGAAACGCATCGCGTTTCCCCGCCCGCGTGGGACGGCCCTGTGTAGACCGGCAGGTCTGGGAGACACAGAGGCCAGCACCCGACCCGGCGGGTGCAAAGCGCCCGCCGGGGGCGGGGCGGGCGCTGGCCGGGGGCTGTGGCCCCCGGCTGGTGCTGATATCGGCGTAGCACTGTGGCAGGGGCGATGGCCCCTGCCATTGCAGCGGTGACAGCGCTTTCACCTCTCCGGGCGGGACCCGGAAACGCGAGCCGCGTTTGCCCCGCCCGCGCGCGACGGTGCCCTGTAGACCGGCGGGTCCGGGACCGGCAGAAGGCCAGCGCCCGACCCGGCGGGTGCAAAGCGCCCGCCGGGGGCGGGGCGGGCGCTGGCCGGGGGCTTTGGCCCCCGGCTGCCCAAGGATCAGCCCGGCACCGTGGCAGGGGCAACAGCGCCTGCCATGATATGCCGGGCGGAAGAGTTTCCCGCTTTTCGATCAGGCAGCCCCCGCGGCCGGCACGTCTTCAGCACCCTGTCAGCGGTCAGGCAGCGGACGCGGCGGGCAAGAGGCAGCGGTCGGGATGCCCATCCTGTTCACACCAATCCCTGCGCAAGCCGCCCGCCGCACCCCGGTCCGGCGGCGAAATCACCCCCTGCCGTCATTGCCTGCGGTTCATCCCCAAGGGGCGGGGCATGCCGATCCGGTCGCACCGCCCCGTCCCGGTGCCGCAGCCCTGTGCCGGGCGCAATCCTTCGCCGTGCTGCGGACTGCGATGCCCCGGCGCAGCCTGTTCAGGTGCCCGGGATCATCCTTTCAATGGGCCGCAGCCCAGGTTGCCCCCGAACCGGCCTCTACCGTCAGCGGCACCGACAGGTGCACGGCGGGGGCTGCGGCCCCTTCCATGATCTCTTTCACCCGCGCCACCACCGGGTCCACCGCGTCTTCGGCCACTTCGAACAGAAGTTCGTCATGCACCTGCAGCAGCATCGTCGCGGGCAGGCCGGCGATGGCGCGCGGCATCCGGATCATCGCGCGGCGGATGACATCGGCCGCCGTCCCCTGGATCGGCGCGTTGATGGCGGCGCGGCGGGCGAAACCGGCCGTCGGCCCCTTGGCGTTGATCTCGGGCGTGTGAATCCGCCGTCCGAACAGCGTCTGCACATAGCCTGTCCGGCGCGCAAAGGCGACGGTGGCCTCCATATATTCCTTGATGCCCGGAAAGCGTTCGAAGTAGCGGTCGATAAAGCCTTGGGCATCGGCGCGCGGAATGCGCAGGTTGCGCGCAAGGCCAAAGCCCGAGATGCCATAGATCACGCCGAAGTTGATCGCCTTGGCCTGGCGGCGGATCATCGGGTCCATCCCCGTGACCGGTACGTTGAACATTTCGGCCGCGGTCATGGCGTGAATGTCAAGCCCGTCCCGGAACGCCTGTTTCAGCGCCGGAATCTCGGCGATATGGGCCAGGATGCGCAGTTCGATCTGGCTGTAATCCAGGCTGACCAGTCGCTTGCCGGGCGGGGCCACGAAAGCCTCGCGGATCCGCCTGCCCTCTTCGCTGCGCACGGGGATGTTCTGCAGGTTCGGGTCGGTCGAGGCAAGGCGGCCCGTCACCGCCCCGGTGAGCGAGTAGGACGTATGCACGCGCCCGGTCACAGGGTTGATGTGGTCCTGCAGCGCATCGGTATAGGTCGATTTCAGCTTTGACAGCTGCCGCCAGTCCAGCACCCGCGCGGGCAGGTCGTGCCCTTCTGCCGCGAGGTCTTCCAGCACATCGGCCCCGGTGGCATAGGCCCCGGTCTTGCCCTTGACGCCACCGGGCAGGCTGAACTTGTCGAACAGGATCTCGCCCAGTTGCTTGGGGCTACCCACGTTGAAGCTTTCGCCGGCCAGCGCGTGAATCTCTGCCTCCAGCCCCGCCATTTTCTGCGCAAAGGCGTTTGACAGGCGCGACAGCGTATCGCGGTCCACCTGCACGCCGGCCATTTCCATCGCGGCCAGCACCGGCACCAGCGGGCGTTCCAGCGTTTCATAAACCGTGGTCACCTGCGCCTTGTGCAGTTGCGGCCGGAAGGTTTTCCACAGGCGCAGCGTCACATCGGCGTCTTCGGCGGCGTATTTCACCGCATCGTCAACCGGTACCCGGTCGAAGGTGACCATTCCCTTGCCGGACCCCAGCAGCGATTTGATCGGAATCGGCACATGGCCCAGATACTGTTCGGACAGCGCATCCATGCCATGCCCGTGCAGCCCGGCATGCATGGCATAGCTCATCAGCATCGTGTCCTCGATGGGGGCCACGGCAATGCCGTGCCGCGCCAGAATCCTGGCGTCATACTTCATGTTCTGCCCGATCTTCAGGATCGAGTCGTCCTCGAGCACCGGCCTGAGCATCGACAGCGCGGTGTCCAGCGGAATCTGCCCCGCCACCAGATCGACCGTCCCGAACAGGTCACCCCCCCCCTGCCGGTGGCCCAGCGGGATGTAGCAGGCATGGCCCGCCTCGACGCATAGCGAGATGCCCACCAGTTCGGCGCGCATCTCGTCCAGGCTGGTGGTTTCGGTGTCGATCGCCACATGGCCGCGCTCGCGGATCAGCGCAATCCAGGCGGCCAGCGCGGCGGGGTCGCGGACCGCCTGATACTCGGCATGGTTGAAGGGCTGCGGCGCAATATGGATCACCGGGGCCCTGTCATCGGGTGCCTGCGGGATCACGGCCGCGGCGGGTACCGCCACCTTCAGGCTTTCTGCCACGCGCCGTGTCAGGCTGCGGAATTCCATCGCTTCCAGAAAGCCCATCAGCACGTCAGGCTCCGGTTCCTTGACCTCCAGCGCGTCGAGGGTGAAGTCCAGCGGGGCGTTGCAATCCAGTTGCACCAGCTGTTTTGACAGGCGGATCTGGTCGGCATTATCGATCAGCGTCTGGCGGCGCTTGTCCTGCCGGATCTCGCCTGCGCGGGCCAGCAGCGTTTCCAGATCGCCGAATTCCTGGATCAGCAGCGCGGCCGTCTTGATGCCGATGCCCGGTGCCCCCGGCACGTTGTCCACCGGATCGCCGGTCAGCGCCTGCACATCCACCACCCGGTCGGGCCGCACGCCGAACTTCTCTTCAACCTCGGCGATGCCGATGCTCTTGTTTTTCATCGGGTCCAGCATTTCCACGCCGTCGCCGACAAGCTGCATCAGGTCCTTGTCCGATGACAGGATCGTCACCCGCCCGCCCGCATCGCGCGCGCGGCAGGCCAGGGTGGCGATGATGTCATCCGCCTCGAAGCCTTCGGTTTCGATGCAGGCCACGTTGAAGGCGCGCGTCGCCTCGCGCGTCAGCGGGAACTGGGGGCGCAGCTCTTCCGGCAGCTCGGGGCGATTGGCCTTGTAAAGCGGATAGATCTCATTGCGGAAGGTCTTTGACGAATGATCAAAGATCACCGCGACATGGGTAGGGGTATCGCCCTTCCGGTTGTTCTCGACATAACGGAACAGCATGTTGCAAAAGCCCGCCACGGCCCCGATGGGCAGGCCATCCGATTTGCGCGTCAAGGGTGGCAGCGCATGATAGGCGCGGAAGATAAAGGCCGATCCGTCGATCAGATGCAGGTGGTTGCCCCTGCCGAAGCTTTGCGCCATCGTTGCTTCCGTTCTTGTGTTCCTGAGATGTCTTCGCATGTTCATGCGCTGTCTGCTACCCGTCGCCGTGCTTGTTTTTCCGCTGGCCGTGCCTGCCGGGGCTGAAACGCGCTGTGACCTGACCGATGACCAGACCAGTTGCAGCCGCGTCCTTGCCTGTTTCGGCACCGAAGGCCGCTGGTTTGAAGGGCGCGCTTTCGGGCGCGGCACGGGGACGGTTGCCGGGATGGTCAGCGATGGTGTCAGCTGTTCGGGCACCTGGACATCCGAAAACGGGCAGGGGCGCGGCGAAGCCTGGATCACCTGTGATGACGGGATGACGGTGACCGTCACGACCGAATATCAGGATCATTACACCGGAACGGCCATCGGGCAGGGGGTGGCCAATACGGGCGTGGCGGTCAAATCCTGGTCCGGTTTGCATGTGGCGGAATTCCTGCGGCGCGAAAGCAACACGCCCCAGGCGGTGCTGCCCTGCGGCAGGCAGGAAATCCCGATCAGCCAGGCCCCGCTGGTGGTGCCGCTGCCGGACCCGGCCCGGCCCCGCAGGACCGGCTAATTCTGCGGCGCGAACCGCCAGAATGCCAAGCGCACGGCATAGTTTGTCGGTGTCCAGCGCCCGAAACGCACGTCTGCGCGTGCAAGCATCCCGGATACCCAGACATTGCAGGTGCGAAACATATCAAACCTGTCGCGTGCGGCAAAGAATCCGTCAGTTGGCGTGAACCCCGGATAGGGCAAGGGAATGTACCTGCCGTCAGCCACCTGTGCAAAGCTGTCCAGTATCGCATCGGTCAGCGCGTTGAACTGGTCCGGCGTCAGGGCCAGAAGGGTGATCCGGCTGAAATCATCAATCCGCCCGGCCACGTCGAGGCGCAGAACCGAAGAGTCGCCGGTTGCCGACCGCCAGATCATGCTGGCGGTGATGTCCGACACGCTTTCGACGGTTGCAAAGAAACTGTTGGCCCCCCATCCCACCACCAGCCATTCCGCCTGCGGGTCCAGAACGGGCACGCCTGCGTCCTGGACAAAGGCAAACCGCGCGCGCACGTCCGGCGTGACGGGGATCAGAAGATCGGTATGGAGCGAGCCCTGAAACAGACCAATGCGATAGGTGTCTTCCCCCGGCGGCGGAACCGGCGCGCCGTTTGACAAAAGGCCCCCTGCCGCCGCAGCGGCAAGATAGGTCAGCATGGCGAGTGCAAAGAGGCCCTGGAGAACCGCAAGACGCCGGACCCAGCGGCGGATCATCGCGCCGGACCAACCCGGCTTTCATGGACATAGCGCTTGTCGCAATAGCCACATTCGACCCAGCCCCTGTCTTCGGGAATGCTCAGCCAGACGCGCGGATGACCCAGGGCCCCTTCGCCGCCATCGCAGGCAACCTTCCATGTGGCCACCACTTCGGTTTCCGGGGCATCGGGGGTCATCGGCATACCTTCTTCGCGGCGGGCTGCGCGTGCGCGAGGCATCATAGTCATCCCCACCGCAACGGCAAGGGGCGCTTCAACCGATCTCATCCCGGGTCCTGCGGCAGCTCTGCCGACCGGATCATCGGAAAGAACCGCCCGGAAGACCACACACCGAACCAGCTTTCATTGCCGTGGTCCCCGTGGCAGCCCAGGTCGGCCAGCCGGTAAAAGGATTTGCGGTCGATCAGCGCCTCCAGATTGCTGCGGATCAGGATATAGGGGGCGGGCGCGCCCGAGGCGTCGCGCGCGACCCGGATCGGGTGATCGGGGCCCGCGACCGCCCGGTCCCCGACCTGCGTGACAAAGGTCAGGACCTGATCGCGCCCTGTGCCCTCTCCTTCGAAATCCACCGCGACAAAGGGGGCGTCATCCACGCGGATGCCCACCTTTTCGACAGGCGTCACAAGGTAGTAGCGGCCGTCTTCCTTCTTCAGGATCGATGAGAACAGCCGCACCATTCCGGGTCGCCCGATGGGTGTGCCCAGATAGAACCATGTGCCGTCCCGTGCGATGCGGATGTCCAGATCGCCGCAGAAGGGCGGGTTCCACAGATGCACCGGCGGCGGGCCTTTCTTCGCGGCAGCCTGGGCCGAGGCCAGAACCGAGTCAGCGGAAGGTCTCACAATCATTTGTCCGCTTTGTCCTTTTGCCATTTGTATGCGGCGGGATAGTTTGCTCTGATGCGCATATAAGCTTGCGGGGAAGATTGTCATGGCCGCGCCTCAGGATCTGGTCGCTGAAATCGAGGCTTTGGGCCAGCGGCTGGCGCAGGCGAAGGCCAGCATCAACCGCCGCTTCATCGGCCAGGAACAGGTGGTGGACCTGGTTCTGGCGGCCATGCTGTGCGGCGGGCATGCCCTGCTTGTCGGCCTGCCGGGCCTGGGAAAGACCCGCCTTGTGGATACCCTGTCGACCGTCATGGGTCTGAAGGGCAGCCGCATCCAGTTCACGCCGGACCTGATGCCGGCCGATATCCTTGGGTCCGAGGTGCTGGAAACAACCGCCGATGGTGGCCGCGCCTTCCGCTTTATCGAAGGCCCTGTGTTCTGCCAGCTTCTGATGGCCGATGAAATCAACCGCGCCAGCCCGCGCACCCAGTCGGCGCTGCTGCAGGCCATGCAGGAACGCGAGGTGACCATCGCGGGCCAGCACCGCCCGCTGGGCCGGCCCTTCCATGTTCTGGCCACCCAGAACCCGATCGAACAGGAAGGCACCTATCCCCTGCCGGAAGCCCAGCTTGACCGCTTTCTGGTGCAGGTCGATGTCGGCTACCCCGACCGGGCGACCGAGCGGGACATCCTGATTGCGACAACCGGGGCGGAAGAGGCGCAGGTGCACCAGGTCTTCACCGCCGAAGACCTGCTGGCCGCGCAGGCCGTGCTGCGCCGGATGCCGGTGGGTGACCGGGTGGTCGGAATGATTCTGGATCTTGTGCGCGCCTGCCGCCCTCAGGAACCCGAAGGCGCGGCGCTGGCCGATGTCCTCAGCTGGGGGCCCGGCCCGCGCGCGGCACAGGCGCTGATGCTGACGGTGCGGGCGCGGGCGCTGCTGGACGGGCGGCTTGTGCCCGATGCCGATGACGTGCGCGCCCTGGCCCGCCCGGTGATGATCCACCGCATGGCGCTGACTTTCGCCGCGCGGGCGCGGGGCGAAAGCCTTGGCGCGGTGATCGACGGTGTCGTTGCCCGGCTGTCGGCCCTTGAGGCCGCTGCGTGACGCAAGACCTTGTCCTGCGGGCACGGGCCGAAACGCTTGGTCAGGCCCTGCCGCCGCTGCTGGCCGCGGCCGAGCATCTTTCGGCAACGGTGATCCTGGGCGGGCACGGCCGGCGGCGCGCCGGGATGGGCGATGAATTCTGGCAGTATCGCCCGGCGGATGCGGGCGATTCCGCGCGGATGATCGACTGGCGCCGGTCGGGCCGGGCCGATTCGCATTTCGTGCGGGATCGCGAATGGCAGGCGGCGCAATCGGTGACGCTTTGGGTCGACACCTCGCGTTCGATGGCCTTCACCAGCGACAGGGCGCGCCCGCCAAAGGCTGACCGCGCGCGGCTGCTGGCGCTGGCGCTTGCCGTTCTGCTGCTGCGCGGCGGCGAGCGGGTGGGCCTTGCGGGCGATGCCGCCCCGCCCCGGTCCGGACGCGCACAGGTGGACCGTCTGGCACTGGCGCTGGCAGGCGACGGGCCTGCGGATTACGGCGCACCGGTCGTGTCCGGCATGGTCGCGCATGGCCGGGCTGTCTTTCTGTCGGATTTCCTGGGGCAGATGGCGGGCGTTGAAGATGCGGTCGCCCGCGCCTCGGACAAGGGGGTGCGCGGTGCGCTGGTGCAGGTTCTGGACCCTGCCGAGGAAAGCCTTCCCTTCGACGGCCGCACGATCTTTGAATCGATGGGCGGCACGCTGCGCCATGAGACGCTGCGGGCAGGCGATCTGAAGGCGCGCTATCTGGCGCGGCTGGCCGAACGCAAAGACCGCCTTGCGGCCCTTGGCCGTGCCTCGGGCTGGCATTTCCTGACCCACCACACCGGCGAGTCGGCACAGGCAGCCCTGCTTTGGCTGTACGCTGCCCTGGAACGGGGACGCTGATGCTGGTGCTTGGCCCCCTTGGCTTCACCGCGCCCTGGCTGCTGCTGGCCCTGGCCGCGCTGCCTGTCCTGTGGCTGTTGCTGCGTGCCGTTCCTCCGGCCCCGTTCCGGCGGCGCTTTCCCGGCGTGGCCCTGCTTCTGGGCCTGACCGATGACAAGGCCGAGACCGACAAGACCCCGTGGTGGCTGCTGGTGCTGCGGATGCTGGCTGTTGCGGCGGTGATCATTGCCTTTGCCGGGCCGGTTCTGAACCCGCAGGATCGCCAGCCGGGGACAGGCCCACTGCTGATCCTGCTCGATGGCGGCTGGGCCGATGCACGCGACTGGCCGCGCCGGATCGACCGCGCGTCGGCCCTGGTCGAGGATGCCGGTCGGGCGGGACGCCCCGTCGCCGTTCTGCGCCTGACAGATGCGCCGCAGGCACCCGTGTTTCAGGCAGCGAATGCCTGGACAGGCCGCATCGGCGCGCTGGGCCCGCAGCCCTGGGCACCGGCGGACCTGGGCCGATGGGCGGCGGTCCTGCCGCAGGACGGGTTCGACAGCTTCTGGC
This sequence comes from Rhodobacter sp., assembly GCA_020250445.1. Lineage (GTDB taxonomy): Bacteria > Pseudomonadota > Alphaproteobacteria > Rhodobacterales > Rhodobacteraceae > Aliitabrizicola. Next base: position 10,568 of record JADCEF010000009.1, on the reverse strand, counting down.
TGTCCGACGGGCTGGATCACCCGGGGCGGGCAGACCTGCTTGCCGCGCTGGAAACGCGCGGGGCCGTCACCGTGTTTGAAAGCCCCCGCCCGGTTGTCGCCCTGCGGCCTGCGATTTTCGAGGAGGGCGTGGTCAAGGTGCGCGCCCTGCGTCCGGCAGCCGGGGGGGAAGCGGAAGTCGAGGTTTCGGCCCGTGGTCCCGATCCGTCGGGGGCAGAACGGGAACTGGCCCGTGTCGGGGTGGCGTTCAGGGCGGGCGAGACGGAAGCGGTCACAGACCTGTCGCTTCCGCCCGAGTTGCGCAACCGCCTGACCCGGTTCGAGATTATCGGCCTGCGGTCCGCCGGGGCTGTCAGCCTGACCGATGACAGCCTCAAGCGCCGCAAGGTTGCCCTCATTGCCGGCGGCGGCACCCGCGAGGGGTTGCAGCTGTTGTCGCCCCTCCATTACCTGCAACAGGCGCTGGAGCCGGTGGCGGATCTGATTGACGGCACGCTCGACGATGTCTTGCTTGCCTCGCCCGATGTCATCATTCTGGCCGATGTCGGGCGACTGTCGGTTGCAGAAGCCGACGGGCTGCTGGACTGGCTGGAAAAGGGCGGCCTGCTGCTGCGCTTTGCCGGGCCGCGCCTTGCCGCCAGCGATGTCAGCCGCGATGCGGAAGACCCGCTGATGCCGGTGCGTCTGCGCGAAGGCGGACGGTCCGTGGGCGGCGCGATGAGCTGGGGAGAGCCGAAGGCGCTTGCCCCCTTTCCCGAAAACTCGCCCTTCCACGGGCTTGCAGTTCCGGCGGATGTGACGGTCACGTCGCAGGTGCTGGCCCAGCCCGATCCCGATCTTGCGGGCCGGACCATCGCCGCCCTGGCCGATGGCACGCCGCTGGTCACCCGCAAGCCGGTGGGGCAGGGACAGGTGGTGCTGGTGCATGTGACCGCCAATGCCGAATGGTCCACCCTGCCGCTGTCCGGCCTTTTCGTGCAGATGCTGGAACGCTTGGCGGTGTCCACCCGCCCCGCCACACCCGGGGCGGGCGATCTTGCCGGGCAGACCTGGGTGCCCGGGGCGGTGCTGGACGCTTATGGCACCGTTGCGCAGGCAGGCGATGTTGCCGGCGTTGCGGGCGAGGTTCTGGCCGAAGGCATCGCCACCGGCCCGCGTGACGGACTTCCGCCAGGGCTTTACGCCGGCGCAGACCGGCGCGTTGCGCTGAACGTGATCGGCCCGCAGACGGTCCTTGCGCCGGCGGTCTGGCCGGACCGCATTCCGGTCGAAGGTCTGGCGGCGGACCGTGAGCAGGCGCTGAAGGGTGCCTTCCTTGGCGGGGCGCTGGCGCTTTTGCTGGTGGATATTCTGGCGTCGCTGTGGCTGACGGGCCGGCTGCGCGCGGCCGGGGGGACCGTTGCCATGCTGGCGCTGTGCCTGCTTGCGGCACCCCCGCCCGCGCAGGCGCAGCAGGCCGGGGCACAGGACGACGCGCTTGCGCTGCAGGCGACGACGGCCGTGGTTCTGGCCCATGTGCTGACGGGTGATCCCCAGGTTGACGCCCTGGCCGAGGCCGGTCTGCGCGGCCTTGGCCGCAAGCTGTCCGAGCGCACGTCGATCGAACCCGAGGCCCCGATCGGTGTTGATCTGGACCGCGACGAACTGGCGTTCTTTCCCTTCCTGTACTGGCCGGTCACGGCCACGCAGCCGCTGCCCTCGGCCGAAGCCTATGCGGCGCTGAACCGCTATCTGCGCACCGGCGGGATGATCCTGTTCGACACGCGCGATGCGGATGTGGCGGGGTTCGGCGGGACAACGCCCGAAGGGCGACGGCTGCAGGAACTGGCCGCGCAGCTGGACGTACCGCCGCTGGAACCCATTCCTGCGGACCATGTCCTGACCCGCACCTTTTACCTTTTGCAGGATTTTCCCGGCCGCCACGCGGGCCGGTCGATCTGGGTCGAGGCATCGGCCCCGGATGCCGAACAGATCGAAGGCATGCCTTTTCGCAACCTCAATGACGGGGTGACGCCGGTGGTCATCGGCGGCAATGACTGGGCTTCGGCCTGGGCTGTTGATGACGCGGGCGCGGCGCTTTACCCGGTGGGCCGCGGCTTTGCCGGGGAACGCCAGCGCGAGATCGCCTTCCGCTTCGGCGTGAACCTGATCATGCATGTGCTGACCGGCAACTACAAATCCGACCAGGTCCATGTGCCTGCGCTTCTGGAAAGGCTGGGACAGTGACCGGAACGCTTGTCTTCGACCCGCTGCTGCCCTGGCCGGTGCTTTACGCGGCGCTGGGCCTTTGCGCGCTGGGCATTGCGGTTGCGCTGTGGCGCGGGCTGGCGGGCTGGTGGCTGCGCGGATTGACGGCGGCGGTGCTGCTTGTGGCCATCGCCAACCCGTCGCTGCAGCGGGAAGACCGCACACCGTTGCCGGACATCGTTCTTGCGGTTGTCGATGCCAGCGCCAGCCAGCGCATCGGCGACCGCCCCGCCCAGACGGCGGCGGCGCTGGCGGCGGTCGGGGCAGAGGTCGCGGCCCTGCCCAACACCGAGTTGCGCATCATCCGCCTGGGCGATGCGCCCGGCGACGAAGGCACCCTGCTGATGACGGCGCTGGCCCAGGCCCTGGCCGAAGAACCGCGCGCCCGCGTTGCCGGGGCCATCCTGATCACCGACGGGCAGGCCCATGACCTGCCCGCCGCCCCCGCCATGCCCGCCCCTTTGCACGTGCTGCTGACCGGACAGGACAGCGACTGGGACCGCAGGCTGACGATCCGCAACGCCCCGGCCTTTGCCATTCTGGGCGAGGATGTGATGCTGACCCTGCGCATCGACGATGAGGGTGCATTGCCGGCCGATCTTGCGGATACCGCAGAGCTGACAATGTCCATCGGCGGCGCGCCACCGCAGCAGTTCCGCGTGCCCACGGGCGAGGATCTGCAGGTGCCGCTGCGTCTGCCGCATGGCGGGATGAACGTGCTGCAGTTCCAGGTGGCCACGGTGGACAGCGAACTGACCGACCGCAACAATGCCGCCGTCGTGCAGATCAACGGCGTGCGCGACCGGCTGCGCGTGCTGCTGGTGTCGGGCGAGCCGCATGCAGGCGAACGCGTCTGGCGCAACCTGCTGAAATCCGACGCCTCGGTCGATCTGGTGCATTTCACCATCCTGCGCCCGCCGGAAAAGCAGGATGGTGTGCCGGTAACCGAATTGTCGCTGATCGCCTTTCCCACCCGCGAGTTGTTTGTCGAGAAGATCAACGAGTTCGACCTGATCATCTTCGACCGCTATCGCCAGCGTGGCATCCTGCCCGCCTCGTACCTGGAAAACGTGGCTGACTATGTGCGCAGGGGCGGCACCGTGCTGATGGCGGCGGGCCCCGAATTCGGCACGGCCGACAGCCTGTACCGGTCGCCCCTGGCCGATATCCTGCCCGTCGTGCCGTCGGGGCGGGTGATCGAACAGGGCTTTGTCCCGACGATGACCGAGCTGGGCCGCCGCCACCCGGTGACCGCCGGGCTGGATGGGTTTGTGCCGGACAAGGCGGACGCGGCGGCGCTTCCGCCCGCAGCGGGCGATGCCGCAAAAGGCCCGGCCTGGGGCCGCTGGTTCCGAATGGTCGATGTGCAGGCGACACGCGGACAGGTGGTGATGGAGGGTGCTGGCAACCGCCCCCTGCTGGTGCTGGACCGGGTGGGCGAGGGCCGCGTGGCGATGCTGGCCTCGGATCACGCCTGGCTTTGGGGCCGGGGGTACGAAGGCGGCGGGCCGCAACTGGAACTGCTGCGGCGCCTGGCCCACTGGATGCTGAAGGAACCCGAGCTGGAGGAAGAGGCGCTGACCGCGACCGCGCAGGGCCAGACCCTGACCGTCACACGCCGCACCATCGGCGATCCCCCGGGCGATCTGACGATCACCGCCCCTGACGGCACCGAAACGACCCTGCCGATGCCGCAAACGGCCCCGGGACGGCATGAGCTGGTCTGGCAGGCCCCTGACATGGGCCTGTACCGTCTGGTGCAGGGCGATCTGACCGCTGTCGTCGCCGTTGGCCCGTCGGCACCGCGCGAATTCGAAGAGCCCCTTGCCAGCGGCTCTGTTCTGGCCCCCGTGGTCGAGTCCGGCCGGGGCGGTATCCTTCGGCTGGCCGATGGTACCCCCGATATCCGTACCGTGCGCGAGGGGCGCGTCGCCGCAGGGCGCGGCTGGATCGGGATCACGCCGCGCAATGCCTTTGTCACCCGGGATGTCAGCATCGCCCCGCTGCTGCCGGCCTGGGCATGGCTGCTGATCGCCTCGGTCCTGACGCTGGCCGCCTGGCTGCGCGAAGGGCGGCGCTGACCCTCAGGGTTTGCGCAAAAGGACCGCCCGCGACCGCGAGGCGAATTCGCGCCGGATCAGAACGGCCAGGCACAGCGCCGTCGCCACCAGCAGGGCAACAGCCCCGAACAGCCAGGCAAGTGCTGCCAGCGCGAAATAGACAGATCGCAGCCCGCGGTTGAAGCTGCGTGCAGCGGTGATGTTGATCTCTGCCGCCTGGGCGGCGCGGTGATAGGCCAGCGGATCGGCCGGATCATTGGGAACGGCCGCCATCAAAATAGCGCAATAGCCGAACAACCGGTGCGACCAGATGAATTTCATCAGCGCATCCGCCAGCAACAGCAGCAGCGGGATGATCCGCAGCTCTATCCCCTCGGAACTGCCTGCAGGTGCGAAATCCTGCGTCAGATTCATCAGGCCCGCCGGGTTTCCCATCAGCGCCACGCCCCCGCCAATGGCAATCAGACAGGCCGAGGCGAAGAAAGCCGTCCCCTGCCGCAGGCTGTCGATCATCGTGGCATCGAAGATCCGGGGCTGGCGGGTCACGAACTGGCGCATCCAGTCCCGCCGGAAGTCCACCATCAGCGTGGTGACGGACGGGAGTGTCTTGGGCGGATGCTCAATGCCCCAGCCGATGGCGATCCAGGAAACGGCCAGCACTGCAAGCGCCAGCAGATCAAGCGCACCAAAGGGGATGCCGTGAAGATGCCATGTCATGCCATGCACAGTACCCTTTCACAGTATGGCTTGCCAGCGCGACGAATTGGTTATATTTCCTGACCAATAGGGGGGATTTCATGGATATGCCGCTGCCGGACCCGTCGATCCTGTCGCGCAAGGCGCGAATCGTGGATCGATTGCGGGCCATCCTGCCCCATGATGCGGTGATCGATGCGCCGGCCGAAACGCGGGCCTATGACTGTGACGCGCTGACGGCCTACCGCTGCCAACCATTGGCTGCAGTCTTGCCACGCACCACGGCCGAGGTCAGCGCCATATTGCGGCTGTGCCACGAGGAAGGCGTGCCGGTGGTGCCGCGCGGCTCTGGCACCTCGCTGGCCGGGGGGGCGCTGCCGACAGCGGATTGCGTCATCCTGGGCGTGGCCCGGATGAACGGGGTGCTGGAAACCGATTATGCCAACCGGTTCATCCGCGTGCAGGCGGGCCGCACCAACCTCAGCGTCACCGGCGCGGTAGAGGCCGACGGCTTTTTCTATGCCCCCGATCCTTCCAGCCAGCTTGCCTGCGCCATCGGCGGCAATATCGCCATGAACTCTGGCGGGGCGCATTGCCTGAAGTACGGGGTGACCACCAACAACCTGCTGGGCGTGACCATCGTGCTGATGGACGGCAGCGTGTTGCAGATCGGCGGCGCGCACCTGGACCCCGGCGGGCTGGACCTGCTGGGCGTGATCTGCGGGTCGGAGGGCCAGCTTGGTGTCGTCACCGAAGGCACCCTGCGCATCCTGCCAAAGCCCGAAGGCGCGCGCCCCGTGCTGATCGGGTTCTCCTCGAACGAAGTGGCGGGCACTTGCGTCTCTGACATCATCAAGGCAGGCGTCCTGCCGGTTGCGATCGAATTCATGGACCGCCCCTGCATCCGCGCCTGCGAAGCTTTCGCCAAGGCGGGCTACCCCGATTGCGAGGCGCTGCTGATCGTCGAGGTGGAAGGTTCGGATGCCGAGATCGACGAACAGCTTGCCCTGATCCGCGCCATCGCCCTGCGTCACGATCCGGTCGAATTCCGCGAAAGCCGCAGCGAAGAGGAATCGAAGCGGATCTGGCTGGGCCGCAAATCTGCCTTCGGGGCGATGGGCCAGATCAACGATTACATATGCCTGGACGGCACGATCCCCGTCTCGGCGCTGCCCCATGTGCTGAGCCGCATCGGCGAGATGAGCCGCAGCTACGGCCTGGATGTGGCCAATGTGTTTCATGCGGGCGACGGCAACATGCACCCGCTGATCCTGTTTGACGCCAACAAGCCGGGCGACCTTGAACTGAGCGAGGCGCTGGGTGCCGATATCCTGAAGCTTTGTGTCGAGGTCGGCGGCTGCCTGACCGGCGAACATGGTGTGGGCGTCGAAAAGCGCGACCTGATGCCGGTGCAGTTCACGCCCGATGACATGGAGGCGCAGATGCGCGTCAAGGATGTGTTCGATCCGCAGTGGCTGCTGAATCCGGCCAAGGTCTTTCCGCTGGGCGCGACATCAGCCCGCCGCGGTGCCTGATCGGTACCGGTGGGGTTCTGATCGCCCATCACGCCCAAGGATGTTCCTGAACAGATCATGATGACACTGCGCCCCGCCGACGAAGCCGAGCTTTCCGCCCTCTTGCGGGGCCGCACAGGCCCTTTGCGCGTCATCGGCGGCGCAACCCGCGTACTTTGGTTCGGCGGGGCGGCGGATCTGCTGGATTGCACCGCCCTGTCGGGCATCACCCTGTACGAGCCCGGCGCGCTGACGCTGGTGGCGGGGGCCGGCACGCCCCTGGCCGAGGTGGAGCGGGTCCTGGCCGCCGAAGGCCAGCGCCTGCCCTTCGAGGTGCCGGATCTGCGCGGGCTGCTGGGAACCGCCGGCGTCTCGACCCTGGGGGGTGTGGTGGCCGCGAATGCGTCCGGCCCGCGCCGCCTGCAGGCGGGGGCCTGCCGCGACAGCCTGATCGGCCTGCGCTTTGTCGATGGCACCGGAATGGCGGTGAAGACCGGCGGACGGGTGATGAAAAACGTCACCGGCTATGATCTGGTCAAACTGCTGGCGGGCAGCCATGGCACGCTGGGTGTGCTGACCGAAGTCAGCTTCAAGCTGCTGCCGGTACCCGGTGCCTCGGCCACGCTGGTGCTGCGCGGGCTGGACGATGCGTCAGCCGTGCAGGCGATGGCCGCCGCCCTTGGATCGCCCTTCGAGGTGACGGGGGCCGCGCATTGGCCCGGCGAGGGTACGTTCCTTCGGATCGAGGGTTTCGCGGACTCGGTCGCCTATCGCAGCGGCCGGCTTGCCCGCCTGCTGGCCCCCTTCGGTTCCGCCGATATGCTGGACGGCGACGACACCGCGCGGCAGTGGCAGGCGATCCGCGACGTGGCCCCCTTCCACGACCGGCCGGGCGATGTCTGGAAGCTGTCGGTCAAACCGTCGGATGCGCCGGGGCTGGTGGCGCGTCTTGCGGCTGATGCCGTGCTGTACGACTGGGGCGGGGGCCTTGTCTGGGTGCGGACCGCCCCGGGGGCGGACCTGCGCGCCCGTCTGGGGCCCTTTGAGGGCCACGCGACGCTGATCCGGGCCGATGCGCCGGTGACGGCGGTGTTTCAGCCCCAGCCTGCCCCGCTGGCCGCACTGGCCGCCGCCCTGCGCCGGAAGTTTGATCCGCGCGGCATCCTGAACCCCGGCCTGATGGGCTGATACCGAAAGACCCGGCGATGCAGACGACATTCACGGCCGATCAGCTGAAAGACCCCGCCACGGCGCGGTCGAACGCGATTCTGCGGTCCTGCGTGCACTGCGGTTTGTGCACCGCCACCTGCCCGACCTACCAGGTGCTGGGCGACGAACTCGACAGTCCGCGCGGGCGCATCTACATGATCAAGGACATGCTGGAACAGGGCCGCCCCGCCGACGCGCGCACGGTCCGGCATATCGACCGCTGCCTGTCCTGCCTGGCCTGCATGACAACCTGCCCTTCGGGCGTACAGTACAGGCATCTGGTGGATCATGCGCGGGAATACATCGAACAGACCTATCGCCGACCGTTGTCCGACCGTGTTCTGCGCTGGATTCTGGCGCAGATCCTGCCCCATCCGATGCGCTTTCGCCTGGCCCTGCTGGGTGCCAGGATCGGGCGGCCCTTTGCCTTTCTGATACCGGACCGGCGGATCAGGGCCATGCTGGCGATGGCACCGCGCCATATTCCCCCGGTCAGCCGCAACGACGACCCGCAGGTCTTTCCCGCCGAAGGGCAGCGCCGCCTGCGCGTGGCCCTGATGACGGGCTGTGCACAGAAGGCGCTGAACACCGACATCAACGATGCCACCATCCGCCTTCTGCGCCGGCTGGGCTGCGAGGTGGTGATCGCCCGCGGGCAGGGCTGCTGCGGGGCGCTGACCCATCACATGGGAAAGGCCGCTTGGGCCCATGCCACGGCGGCGCGCAGCATCGCCGCCTTCATGGCCGAGGTTCGGGCAGGGGGGCTGGATGCCGTGGTCATCAACACCTCGGGCTGCGGCACGACGATCAAGGATTATGGCCACATGTTCCGCGCTGATCCGATTGCAGCCGATGCCGCGACCGTGGCCGGTCTGGCGGTGGATGTGTCGGAACTTCTGGTGCGCCTGGGCCTGCCGCAGGGCGCGCCGAAAGGCCTGCGCGTGGCCTATCACGCCGCCTGCTCGCTGCAGCATGGCCAGCAGGTCAGGACCGCGCCCAAAGACCTGCTCAGGCGCGCAGGGTTCGAGGTGGTCGAACCCGCCGACAGCCATCTGTGCTGCGGATCGGCCGGCACCTATAACCTGCTGCAGCCCGAAATCGCGGCCGAACTGAAGCTTCGCAAGGTCAGGACGCTGGAAGCCAGGGCGCCTCAGGTCATCGCGGCGGGCAACATCGGCTGCATGATGCAGATTGGGTCGGGCACCGGGATTCCCGTGGTCCATACGGTGGAATTGCTGGACTGGGCAACCGGTGGCCCGCAGCCGCGCGCCCTTGCGTCGACCGGGGCATAGATCTGCCTCAACCCCCGGCCAGGCCTGCTGCCATTGCCCGAGATGTCCGATGCGCCTTGCCCTGGTTCTGACGGCGGAGCGTTGGCCGTTTGTCCGGCAGGCAGGCACGCCGGATGACATCGGCTGGACCCGGTTCTGTACCGGTCTGCGCGACGGCGAAGCGCGGGCGCAAAGGGCGGTGATCCGGGCCGTTGCGCATTGCGGATATGATCTGCGGCGGAATCCGGGTGCCCCGGCCGCCCGGTCTTTGACCGCGCGCAGGAACGTGCGCGGACCGTCTGGATCATCTTGGCCGGGTCGGGGGACGGTACGGCCACCGTCGCCTTGCGCGTCAATCTGCCGGTGCGGTCAACCGATCTGAACGCGGGCCCTGCGACGCGCGGGGGCTGTGATGCGCCGGGCAAAGCCGGACATGCGCATCCGCCGCATCGGGCAGACAGGCGGATCACGCGACACCGGGGGGCGTTTACCGGCATCCTGACCCCTTGAAACCCGGCGGATGCTTTCCCAAATCAGTGTGGTGCGGGTGCCATGACGGGCCCGGACAGCACCGCCCGTCCCGAAAGGGAGGGTTCCATACATCGCTTGATGAGGATGACCATGCGCAGCTTTGATCTTGCCCCCCTGTACCGTGCCACCGTTGGTTTTGACCGGGTCGCAGACCTGATGGACCGCGTGCTGGCAAACGATGTGGCCCAGCCCACCTATCCGCCCTACAATATCGAAAAGACCGACGAGAATGCCTATCGCATCTCGGTCGCTGTCGCCGGTTTCACCTCGGACGAGCTGAGTGTCGAGGTGAAGGACGGCACCCTGCATGTGGCTGCCCGCAAGAACCCCGATGAGACCGGGCGCAGCTATCTGCACCGGGGCATCGCGACCCGGGCCTTCGAGCGGCGCTTCGCGCTGGCCGATCATGTCCGCGTGACGGGGGCCTCGCACGAACTGGGGATGCTGCACATCGACCTGGTGCGCGAGACGCCCGAAGCTCTGAAGCCCCGCCGGATCGAGATTGCCCGCGCCACGGATGTTCAGGCCAAGGCGGTAACGTCGGACCAGACCCCGACCGTCCAGTAACGCCGGTTCTTCCGGACTTTGGGGGCGCGCCGCAGGGCGCGCCCTTTTGCGTTACCGCAGGCGGAAATCGAAGTGCTTGCGCACCTTCTCTTCGATCTTCCAGGTGCCCTTGAAATCCTTTTCCACCACAAAGGCATCGCCCGCCACGACCGTTACCGGGGTGCCGCCATCGGGGGTGATCACGATGCGGCCTTCGATCAGGTGAACGAATTCATAGGCCGAATAGGGATGCTGTCCCTGATCGTGGTGTAGATTCTGGGTGAGGTGGTCGCCGGCGATGTTCCGGTAGGGTCTGGTTGCTGACACCAACCCGAGACCGAGAGGACCACCGATGACCACCGACATGATGAACCTGCGCGACCTCGTCGAGAAGACCCCTGACGCCGATCTTCTGCGCGAGATGATTTCTTCTGCGCAAGATGATTGGCTTTGCAGCCGAACGGCTGATGGAACTGGAGGTCGGCGCTGTGACGG
>JADCEF010000089.1 GCA_020250445.1 Rhodobacter sp. | reverse complement strand
GCGCCCGCCCCGCCCTCGGCGGGCGCTTCCCGCCCGCCGGGTCGGGCGCTGGCCTCTGTGTCTCCCGGACCTGCCGGTCCACAGGGCACCGTCCCGCGCGTGCGGGGGAAACGCGCTGCGTTTCCGCTTCCCGCCCGAACAGACGACAGCCCTGCCCGCGCTTCAATGGCATGGGCCATCGCCCCTGCCACAGCGTCCCGCCGGGATCAGGACCAGCCGGGGGCCACAGCCCCCGGCCAGCGCCCGCCCCGCCCTCGGCGGGCGCTTCCCGCCCGCCGGGTCGGGCGCTGGCCTCTGTGTCTCCCGGACCTGCCGGTCTACGGGGCACCGTCCCGAGCGGGCGGGGGAAACGCGATGCGTTTCCTGTTCCCGCCCGATGGGGCGGTCCCTGTCCCCGGATCGCGAAAAGTTCCCCGACAGGCAGGCGACCGGATTCCTTTTCCAGCACCCTGCTGATGCGCCTGCGGTCAGATGCCGGGCGCTGCCCCCGCTTTCGGCCCCTTGACCCATTCGCGCAGCGACTGGAACACCACGTAAAGCGCGGGCACCACGAAAATGCCCACCAGCGCGGCCGCCAGCATGCCACCTGCCACGCCTGTCCCCACGGCGCGGCGCGAGAACATCGATGGTCCGACGGCAATCACCAGCGGGATCAGCCCGGCGATGAAGGCAAAGCTTGTCATCATCACCGCCCGGAAGCGCGACCGCGCCCCGTCGATTGCGGCCTCGACGATGGGCACCCCGGCCTCGCGCCGCGCCTTGGCGAATTCCACGATCAGGATCGCGTTCTTCGCCGCCAGCGCAATCAGCACCACCAGCCCGATCTGGGCATAGATATTGAAGGGCAAGCCTGCCAGAAGCAGCGATGCCATTGCGCCCGCCACCCCGAAGACCACCGAAAGCAGTACGGGCACCGGAATGGTCCAGCTTTCATAAAGTGCCACCAGGAACAGATAGGCAAAGAGCAGCGCCAGCGCCAGAATGACGACGGTCTGCCCCGCTGCCTTCTTTTCCTCCAGCGCGGTTCCGGTCCATTCATAGGTATAGCCGTCGGGCAGGACCTGTGCCGAAACCGCCTCCATCGCCGCAAGCGCCTGCCCGGTCGAGGCATCGGCCGAAGGCGTGCCGCTGATCGTGGCCGACCGCACATTGTTGTAACGCTGCAGCGACAGCGGCCCCACGGCATATTCCGCCTTGGCCACCGCCCCCACCGCAACCATCTGCCCGGTGCTGGAGCGCACGTGAATCCTCGCAATATCATCGACAGTGGCGCGGTCACTTTCCCGCGCAGTGACCAGAACCTGCCAGGCCCGTCCGAACAGGTTGAAATCGTTGACGTAAACCGTGCCAAGCGTGGACTGCAGCGCATTGAACACATCCGACAGCGACACACCCAGCGCGTAAAGACGGTCGCGGTCGATCTCCAGATGCACCTGCGGACTGTCTGCCGAAAAGGTGGTGTAGACGCCCGACAGATCCGGGTGCTGGTTGGCCGCCAGCGCCAGCCCGCGCGCGGTTTCCGCAAGCTCGGTCGCCGGTCTGCCTTGCGTATCGATCAGCTGATACTCAAAGCCCGACCCTGTCCCCAGGCCGGGGATGGGGGGCATGTTGAACGGGATCACCTGCGCCTCGCGCAGTTCCGCACCTTTCATGTAGGCGCTGCGGATCGCATGAAAGACGGATGTCTCGCGGGTCTTGCGGTCCCCGAAATCGTCCATCGACACCATCGCAAAGGCCGCGTTCGATTTCGCCAGCCCGTCCAGCATCGAATAGCCCGTGACGGTGGTGACGCTTTCGACCCCTTCCAGCCCGGCCAGCATGGTTGCGACACTGGCCTGCACCTCTTTGGTACGGTTCACCGAAGCGGCGTCGGGCAGCCGGGTTTCCACCATGAAATATCCCTGATCCTCGGCGGGAAGGAAGCCCGACGGGACCGTCTTGAACAGAAAACCCGTCAGCAAGAACGCCGCCGCCACCAGCACGACACCGATGACCACGCGCCGGGCAATCGCCCCGGCGACATGGGCATAGCCGTCGCGCGCGCTGTCGATGCGGCGGGAAATCCAGCCCAGAACACCCTTCTTCGGCCCGTGATGCGGCGACAGGATGATCGCGCACAGCGCCGGGGCCAGGGTCAGCGCGTTGATCGCCGAAATCACCATCGCGACCGAAACCGTGACGGCAAACTGCTGGAACAACTGGCCTGAAATGCCGGGAATGAAGGCAACCGGCACGAAGACCGACAGCAAAACCAGCGTGATCGCCAGGATCGCCCCGGTGATTTCGCCCATCGCGGCGCTTGCCGCCCCGGCGGGTGACAGGCCGGGGTTCGCCGCCATCTTCGCTTCGACCGCCTCGACCACGACGATGGCATCATCCACCACGATCCCGATTGCCAGCACCATCGCCAGCAGCGACACCGTGTTGATGGTGAAGCCCAGTGCGAGCATCACCGCAAAGGTACCGACCAGCGCCACCGGCACGGCAATCAGCGGAATGATCGTGGCCCGCAGGCTGCCAAGAAAGATGAACACCACCAGAACGACCAGCACGAAGGCCTCGATCAGCGTGTGTTCAACCGATCTGATGCTTTCCTTCACAAAGACAGAACTGTCTGCGACAATCTCGTATTCGATCCCGGCCGGAAACGCCGCCGACAGCCGGGCCAGCGCGGATTTCACCCCATCGGCGGCCGCCAGCGAATTTGCCCCCGGCGCAAGATAGATGCCCACCAGGGTCGCCGGTGCGCCGTTGAAGAAACTGCTGATGTCCGCGTTGCGCGACCCAAGCTCGACTTTGGCGATATCGGCAACCCTGACGGTGCTGCCATCGGCATTCGATCGCACGATGATCCGTCCGAACTCGTCGGGGTCCGTCAGGCGGCCCTGGGTCTGCACGGTCAGCTGCAGACCCGGGTCTTCGGTCATCGGCTGGCCGCCGACACGCCCGATGGCGGCCTGAACGTTCTGGCTGCGCAGCGCTGCCGTCACATCGGCCGGCGTCAGGTTCATTGCCGTCAGCCTGTCAACGTCCAGGATGACCCGCATGGCGAATTCATCGCCGGCGAAGACCGTGGCATCCCCGACACCCCGCACTCGCTTGAGCGAATCGACGATGTTGATCCGGGCATAATTGGTCAGCGTCGGCCCGGTGATCGCGGCATCAGAGGAATGCAGCACCACGCCCAGCAGCAGCGAGGCGGATTTCTTGGCAACCTTGACCCCGGTCTGCCTGACTTCCGACGGCAGCAGAGGCTCGGCCAGGGCCACGCGGTTCTGGACCAGAACCGTGGCGATATCGGGATCCGTGCCCACCTCGAACGAAATGTTGAGCGTATAGCTGCCATCCGCCCCGGAAATCGATTTCATGTAGATCATGTTGTCGACGCCGATGACCTTGTCTTCGATCACCTGGGCCACGGTCGCTTCGGTCACCTCTGCCCCGGCCCCGGGATAGCTCGCGGTGACGCTGACCTGCGGCGGCACGATGTTGGGAAACTGTTCGACCGGCATCCGCGTCATCGCGATCAGACCGGCAAGGAACAGCACGATCGAAATCACCCCGGCAAGCCGGGGGCGGGAAATGAAGGTATCGGCGATCATGTCAGCCTTCCCCGGCCAGCGCGGCATTCACCGTGGCCCCGGGGCGGGCCTTGTTAATCCCTTCGGTGATCACGCGTTCACCGGCTGCAAGGCCACCGGCGATCACCGCATGGCCTGCGGTAACCCGGGCCAGGTCGATGCGGCGCTGTTCCACCACGCCGGCGCTGTCCACCACCAGCACATAGGGGCCGGTCAGGTCGCGCTGCACCGCCTGCTGGGGAACGGTCAGCACCGGGTCCGGCGCGCCGCCTGTCAGTTCCACCGACACCAGCGATCCGTCGCGCAACAGCCCGTCCGGGTTCGCGAACACGGCGCGGATCAGCACCGTATCCGTACCGACATCGACCGTGACATCCGAAAAGTCCACCTTCCCGGGCAGCGCATAGGGCGACCCGTCTGCCAGATACAGCTGCACCGGCCCGACATCGCCTAACGAATCACCCCCTGTTGCAGCGCGGTAGGCCAGCAGATCCCGTTCGGTCACAGGGAATTCCACGGTCATCGGATCGGTCCGCACCAGCGTCACAAGCGGCCCCGAATCGGGGCCGATCAGCGCGCCCACATCAAAGGACGACAGGCCCACCCTGCCCGCGAAAGGGGCCTTCACCTCGGTATAGGACAGGTTCAGCGCCGCCACATCGCGCTGCGCCATGATGCCCCGCACCTCGGCCGAAGCACGGGCCGCTTCGGCCTGGGCCTTGTCCAGCAGCGACTGTGCCACGGCCCCCTTGGCCACCAGTTCCGTCTGCCGGGCCAGTTCCAGATTGGCCAGCGTCTCTGACGCCTTCGCAGCGGCCAGGGATGCCTCGACCTGTGCCAGCGTCGCCTTGTATTCTTCCGGTTCAATCCGGAACAGGACATCGCCTTCGGCCACCAGCCCGCCTTCGGCAAAGCCGCGCCCGTCCACAAAGCCGCTGACCCGCGCCCGAAGGTCAACCTTCTGCACCGCCACGGCCCGGCCCACAAAACGGGCCGATTGTGTCAGCTGCATCTCTTCAGCCGCCGCAACGACCACCGCCGGAACCGGTGCGCCCGCCTGCGTGGTCTGCGCAACTGCGCAGCCGGCCCCCAGCATGACCGCCGCCGCAAATCCAAGAGTCCGGGCAAGACACAAGGACCTGCCATGCCAAACGCCGGAAAAGATATCGTCCATGATTTGCGGCCCCTGTTCATGCTGCCGGGACAGTAGGCAGCTTTTGGCGCACTGTCACCCCCGCGCGGGCCGCTTGTCAGGAATGTCTGCGACGAACCCCGCTGCGCTATCTTCTTGCGCTTGCCTTGGGGTTACGCAAAGCTTGCGATAAATCCAGCCAAAAGGGACCACTTTCATGAAACATTGGGTTCTTCTTCTTCTGGCCGGACTCGTCGCCATTCTTGGCGGCCTGTTCGCCCTGTTCAATCCGATCGAGGCGACTTTTGCCGCGACCCGGATCGTGGCCGTGATCTTCATCCTCATGGGGGCCCTGCAGATTGTCGCGGCCTTTGGCGATCTTGGCCTTGGTGCCCGGATCTGGACAGCGGCCCTGGGCGCGCTGGCCATCGTGATCGGCGTCTGGATCATCGGCAATCCGATTGAAGGAACGATGGTGCTGACCTGGACCATCGGCCTGCTGTTTCTGGTGGAAGGCGTCGTCAAGATCGTGCTGGCCTTCGCGGCACGCGGAACCGGGTACTTCTGGATGCTGCTGCTGACCGGGGCCGTATCGGTTCTGCTGGCGGGCATGATCCTGTCGCGCTACCCGGCATCGGCCCTGACGATACCCGGCATCCTTCTGGCAGTTGACCTGATCTCGACCGGTGTGGCGATGGCGGTGCTGGCGCTGCACTTCAGATCACGCCGGATCGCCTGACGGAACAGGGGGCGGGTTTCATGGCGAACGCGCCCTTTCTCAACCTTGTGCTGGCTGTTGCGCTGGTCGGGATGGTCGGCTGGCTTCTGGTGGTCGGTCAGGCCATCATCCTGCCTGTGGTCATGGCGATCATTGCCGTCTATGTCCTGACCACGGCGGCCGAGGCCCTGGAACGGGTGCCGCTGATCGGGCGGCTGCCGGTGGTGGTGCGGCGCGGGCTGGTGCTGCTGGGCTTCACGCTGGCGGTGGTGGCGCTGGCGCTGGTGGTGACGTTGACGCTGGAACAGCTCGCCGCCGTCATGCCGCGCTACCAGACCAACCTTGAAACCCTGATCGCCCGCGCGGCGGATATCGGCGGAATGCAGCATCCGACCTGGGATGATATTGTCGAGGCAACCCTGGGCAAGATGAACCTGCAGGCGATCCTGCTGCGCACGCTGGGCGGGCTGACCAGCCTGGGTCTGACGGTCTTTCTGGTGGTGATCTATGCCGCCTTCCTGATGGGGGAACGCGGCTTGCTTGCCCCCAAGCTGGCCGCTGCCTTTCCGCGCGGCGAACAGGCGGAACTGACCGAACGCATCCTGCGCGACATCAACCGCAGGATCGGCGATTACCTGGCCATCAAGACGCTGATCAACGTGATCCTCGCCACGGTGTCCTTCGCGATTCTCTGGGGCATGGGGGTGGATTTCGCGCTGTTCTGGGCGGTGATGATCGGCCTGTTCAACTACATCCCCTATGTCGGGTCGATCGTCGGGGTGGCGCTGCCGGTCGTGCTGTCGCTGGCGCAGTTCGGATCCTTGGGAACCACGGCGGCGCTGGCGGGGCTGCTGGTGACGGCGCAGGCCTGGGTCGGCAATATTCTTGAACCGCGGATGATCGGGCGGCAGCTGAACCTGAGCCCCTTCGTGGTCCTGGTCGCCCTGTCGGTCTGGTCATCGCTGTGGGGCCTGCCGGGGGCCATCCTGGCCATTCCGATGACCTCGATGCTGGTCATCATCTGCGCGGCCTTCGGGCCGACGCGCTTTGTGGCGGTGCTGCTGGCCGGGGCGGTGAAGACAAGCTGATCGCGGCACGGCGCGCCCCTGCGCCCCTGAACGGCACCGCAGCGGCGGCACGGCACGGGGCGTCCGGCAGCACCTGACAGGGTTCTGATGAGGTGCCGGTTGCAGGGGCTGCCTGACCGCAAAGCGGCAAGCACGTGCGCCTGCGCGCGCCTTGCGACTCCGGGCAGGGGCCATCGCCCCTGCCACAGCGCTAAATTGCGATCAGGACCAGCCGGGGGCCAAAGCCCCCGACCAGCGCCCGCCCCGCCCCTGGCGGGCGCTTCGCCCCCGCCGGGTCGGGCGCTGGCCTCTGTCTCTCCCGGACCTTCCGCTGTACGGGGCACTGTCCCGCGCGGCCGGGGAAACGCCGGTCGCGTTTCCTGTTCCCGCCCGAACAGGCGAAGGGACCTTCAACGCTTCAATGGCAGGGGCCATCGCCCCTGCCACAGCGCCACGCTGCCCCTTGCCCGGCCGGGGGCCAAAGCCCCCGGCCAGCGCCCGCCCCGCCCATGGCGGGCGCTTCGCACCCGCCGGGTCGGGCGCTGGCCTCTGTTTCTCCCGGGCCTGCCGGTCTACAGGGTACGGTCCCGCAGGGGCGGGGGAAACGCGTTGCGTTTCCTGTTCCCGCCCGAACGGGCGAAGGGACCTTCACCGCGTAAATGGCAGGGGCCATCTCCCCTACCACGGCACAACGCCGCCCCTTGGCCAGCCAGGGGCCGAAGCCCCCGGCCAGCGCCCGCCCCGCCCCTGGCGGGCGCTTTGCAGCGGCCGGGTCGGGCGCTGGCCTCTGTCCTTCCCGGACCTGCCGGTCTACAGGGCACCGTCCCGCGCGGGCGGGGAAACGCGGGTCGCGTTTCCTG
>JADCEF010000088.1 GCA_020250445.1 Rhodobacter sp. | reverse complement strand
TCCATCATTCGGGCGAAGACCCCCATATCGCCCCATCGCTTCCAGCGGTTGTAGAGGGTCTTCGGCGGTCCATACTCCCTGGGCGCGTCGCACCATCTTGACCCATTGCGGTTGATGAAGATTATGCCACTCAGCACGCGCCGGTCATCGACCCGCGGCTTGCCATGGCTCTTTGGAAAGAACGGCTTCAACCGCTCCATCTGCTCGTCGGTCAGCCAGAAAAGGTTGCTCATGATCACCCCCGTCAGTTCGGAAGATTGAATCACGCAAGCCGAGCGGCCTCAAGCAGATCAATGGGTCCTGAGCCTAGTAACTGACGTAAACATAAGTGCTGACGCCCTTTGCGACTAAATCGAGGAACCACTGAAAAAATCCTTGGTCTGTCATGATCTGAACACTTCTGGAGACCTTTTTCGGTCTGGGCTATGGGGCTCTGTTGCACAAATCCTATGAGGGATTCATCTCGTCAATCCAGCGAGGTAGCTGGGTTGCATGAGCAGACCTACATGTCTATTAGCTTGCGCACCGCAGCCTTGCCCTGACAGCGGGCCTATTCCGCTGCCAGCGGTACAGGCAACCGGCCGAAACCGGCGATTCGCGAGATTACCCCGGTCATCAGCGCCCCGAATTCGGCGAAATCCGGACGCCGCTGAATCCGCGCCTCATCCATATACAGCGCGCGGTCGATCTCGATCTGCACCACATGCTGGCTGCGCGATGGCCGGCCATAGGCCTGGGCGATATAGGCCCCGGCGAAGGGCGCGTTGCGCGCCACGCGCAGGCCGGCCTCCAGAAAGGCGGATTCGACCAGTTCCATCACCTCGCGGCCTGCCGCTGCCCCGAAGCGGTCGCCCAGAACCACTTCGGGCCGGGGCTGGCCGGGGCGGGCATGCGCCTCGATCGCCTCGTGCGGCATGGAATGGCAGTCGATCAGCACCGCCTGGCCGAACATCTCCATGCTTTCGCCGATTAGGGTCCGCAGGGCCTGATGGTAGGGGTGCCACAGGGTATCGATCCGCATCTGCGCCTCGCGCAGGGGGATTTTTCCGGTGTAGATCGCCCGTCCGTTGGCCACGACGCGCGGAATGACGCCCAGGCCGGAGCTGACGCGCGGATTGTGCGGCGCGCGGACGACGCCCTCGATCAGGGCGGGGTCCAGCTCGTCCGCGGCCCGGTTCAGGTCGATATAGGCGCGCGGCGCGCGGGCTGCGATCAGCGGCGCGCCCCACAGCGGTGCCCTGGCGAACAACTCGTCCACAAAGGCGTCTTCAGATGACCGGATCGCATGTTCATCCAGCGGGCTGCGCAGCAGCAGCGCGGCAGGATAGTCTTTTCCGCTGTGCGGGGACGAAAATATGACCGGCGTATCGCGGCGGTCGGGGCGCAACAGGCTGAAGGCGGGGGACGGGACGGGCACTTGCATGCCGCAAATATAGCGCTGTTTCCTGCCGCACCGAAAGCTCTTGAACAGCCCACCGACTCCTTTTATAGACCGACGGACCGACGCGGTACCGCCCGCGTCCTTTTCTTTGGTGCAGGCCGGGAAAGGATCGGCGGGCTGATCGGCGTGGGCGGTTAGCTCAGCGGTAGAGCACTACGTTGACATCGTAGTGGCCACTGGTTCGATCCCAGTACCGCCCACCATGAACCGCCGCCATGCTGCGCGGCACAGGGTTATTCCGGCGCGGACGCGCCGTGACGCAAGGAGACGTGCGATGAAGGTTGCAAATTCGCTCCGCTCGCTGAAGACGCGGCATCGCGATTGCCAGATCGTGCGCCGCAAGGGCCGCGTCTATGTGATCAACAAGACGCAAAAGCGCTATAAGGCCCGCCAGGGCTGAGGCATCGGCAAGCCGGATGTTCCGGGCGGGCCGCCGTGGGATGCCCCGGCGGCCCTTGTTGTCGGACCGCGCCATGCACCCGAACCCCGCCTTCCGCCAGACGCCCGAGGCGCGCAATCTTGCCTTTGCGCGGGCGCGCGGGTTTGGCATTCTGACGGTGAACGGCACCGACGGCCCGCTGGCCGCGCATGTGCCCTTTCTCATCTCGGCCGACGGTACCGTGGCGGAGTTGCACCTTGCCCGGTCGAACGCGATTGCCCGGGCCGCGCTGCCCGCACCTGCGCTGATCGCCGTTTCCGGCCCCGATGCCTATATCTCTCCGGACTGGTATGGCATCGAAGATCAGGTGCCCACGTGGAATTACGTTGCCGTCCATCTGCGCGGCACCCTTTCGCCCCTTCCGGTGGAAACGCTGCGCGACCATGCCGATGCGCTTTCGGCCCGGTTCGAGGCCGACCTTCTGCCCAAGACGCCCTGGGTATCGCAAAAGATGACCGATGGCGTGATGGACCGGATGATGCGCATGATCCTGCCCTTCCGCCTGACCCTTGCGGGCATCGAAGGCACCTGGAAGCTGAACCAGAACAAACCTGCAGAGGCGCGCCTTGCCGCCGCCGCTGCGCTGGAGGCGCGGGGGGGTGAGGCGGATACAATCACGCTGGCCCGACTGATGCGGCAGGCCGGGTAAGGTCAGACGGTCAGACGACGGTCACGCCTTCGGCCTGCGCGGCCCGGACAAGGGCAGTATCAGCGGTTGCAAGGGCCCCCGACCTGCGCAGGGCAAGTTCAAGATAAAGGGCATCATAGCCGGACAGGCCGTGGCTGCGGGCCAGTCGCAAGACGTCCGCGCTGGAAGGGTCTGCATCAAGGGCAATGCCCAGCTGTGCCAATGCCGCCAAAGCGTTTTCGGCTTCCCCGGCTTTCAGGCGCTTTCGGCGTTCTGCGACCAGCAGAATGTTTCGCAACTCGATCCAAAGCAGCATCGGGGCGATGAAGTCGTCATGCTGCCGGGCAAGTTCGACCAGGTCGTATCCCGCTTCGTCCGGCATCCGCCAGGCCGCGACGGCCGATGCATCGGTGATCAGGGTCAACGACGTCCCTCATCACGGGCACTCAGGATTTCTTCTGTGGTCCAGTCGAGGTTCAGCTTGTCCCGCAACGCGAGAAAGGCGTTGATCTGATCCGTTCTGGACAGGTCCTTGCCCTGCACCGGCGAAAGCACCGCAACCGCCTTGCCGCGCCGGGTGATTGTGATGGACTCGCCCGCTTCTACGGCGGCGAGCAGCTCCGACAGATGCGTCTTCGCTTCAAACGCCCCCACATGACGCATGGCACCCTCCACTTGACTGGACTGTCATCTAGTTGGTTCAGCATCCCGTTTCAATCCGGTTCAGGATACCCTAAGCTTTCTCTGTTTCGGCGGAGGATACCGATGCGTCTGTTTCATTCCCCCACATCCCCCTTTGTCCGCAAGGTGATGGTCACCTTGCATGAGACCGGACAGGCGGGCGATGTCACGCTGGTTCCGGCAACGGGAACGCCTGTTGATGCGGGGTCCATGCCGCTGGCACAGAACCCGCTGGGCAAGATACCGGCGCTGGACCGCGATGACGGCCCGGCGCTGTACGACAGCCGGGTGATCTGCCGGTATCTGAATGACCGGGCGGCGGCACATCTTTATCCCGCGCGGCACCTGTGGGATGTGCTGACGCTGGAAGCGACGGCGGACGGGATCATGGATGCCGCCGTGCTGATGGTGTACGAATCGCGGGTGCGCCCGGAAGCGAGCCGGTTCGCGCCCTGGGTGGACGGGCAGTGGACCAAGATCGACCGCGCCCTGGATGCGCTGGACCAGCGCTGGCTGAGCCACTTGCACGGGCCGCTTGACATGGGGCAGATCGCGGTCGGGGTGGCGCTGGGATATCTGGATTTCCGCCACGGTGACCGGGACTGGCGCGGCGGGCGGCCCGGTCTGGCCGCATGGGATGCGGTCTTTGCCGAACGCCCGTCGATGGTGGCAACGCGGCCCGCCGGGTGAATTGACGCAGCCGCTGGCGCAGTTCCCGACGGTCCGGGCCTGAACACCGCCGCGCCCGGTCATGACATGCCGAACAGGGCTGCCCTGCCCGGCACCGGGTCAGGCGGTGCCGCGCAAGCGCCCTGCGCGCCGAAAGCCCCGGCGTTTTCAACCCGGCAGCGGCGCGCCTTCACCCGCGCTTCTGCCATGCGATTGCGGCACCTGGCCGGGTTTTCATGCCATCTTTTCCTTGCGTTTGCGGACGTAAGTGCTGCGCCATGGCCCCTGAATGTCCTGCTGCGTCAGGAAAGGGGGGGGAAATCGCTGCAACTGCGGCGATCTGCGCCCCTTTGTCCGCTGGACGACCGCGCGCGGGCACACTAAAACGCGCCGCAGATGCGTGCAGGCAACTGCCGCCCGATCCGATCACGGGCCCGCGCCATCCGGGCCGCCAAAGGGGAGAACAACTTGTGTCCCACGCAGACGACACCACAGGCACCCGCCGGGATTTCCTGTATTATGCGACGGCGGGGGCGGGCGCGGTTGCCGCAGGTGCCGCCGTCTGGCCGCTGATCAACCAGATGAACCCCTCTGCCGATGTGCGGGGACTTGCATCGATCTTCGTTGATGTCAGCGCCGTCGAGGTCGGCACGCAGCTGACGGTGAAATGGCGCGGCAAGCCCGTGTTCATCCGCCGCCGTGCCCCGGAAGAGATTGAGGCAGCCCGCGCGGTGCCCCTGAGCGATCTGGTGGATACGCTGGCCGAGAATGCGAATATCGACGCGACCGCCGATGCCAGCGACATACACCGTACGCTGGACGAGGCCGGCGAATGGCTGGTGATGGTGGGGGTCTGCACGCACCTGGGCTGCGTCCCGCTGGGTGACGGTGCCGGCGACTTCGGCGGCTGGTTCTGCCCCTGCCACGGGTCACACTATGACACCGCCGGTCGCATCCGCCGCGGGCCCGCGCCGCGCAACCTGCCGGTACCGGTGGCGGCATTCACCGACGAAACCACGATCAAGCTCGGGTAAGGAAAGCAAGATGGCTGGAATTCCACACGACCATTACGAGCCCAGATCGGGCGGCGAAAAGTGGCTGTACCGCCGCCTGCCGATCGCGGGCCTTCTGTATGACACGCTGATGATCCCGACACCGAAGAACCTGAACTGGATGTGGATCTGGGGCATTGTGCTGACCTTCTGTCTGGCGCTGCAGATCGTGACCGGCATCGTGCTGGCCATGCATTATACGCCGCAGGTCGATCTGGCCTTTGCCAGCGTCGAGCACATCATGCGCAACGTGAACGGCGGCTACATGATCCGCTATCTGCACCAGAACGGCGCGTCGCTGTTCTTCATCGCGGTCTATCTGCATATCTTCCGGGGCCTCTACTACGGGTCCTACAAGGCCCCGCGCGAGGTGACCTGGATCATCGGCATGCTGATCTACCTTGCGATGATGGCAACCGCCTTCATGGGCTATGTGCTGCCCTGGGGCCAGATGTCATTCTGGGGGGCAACGGTGATCACCGGCCTGTTCGGCGCGATCCCCGGCGTGGGCGAGTCGATCCAGACCTGGCTGCTGGGCGGACCTGCGGTGGACAACGCCACACTGAACCGCTTTTTCTCGCTGCACTACCTGCTGCCTTTCGTCATCGCGGCGCTGGTTGCAGTGCATATCTGGGCCTTTCACACCACGGGCAACAACAACCCCACCGGGGTTGAAGTGCGCCGCGGATCAAAGGAAGAGGCTCGGCGCGATACCCTGCCGTTCTGGCCCTATTTCGTGATGAAGGACCTGTTCGCGCTGGCGGTGATTCTGGCCGTCTTCTTTGCGATCGTGGGCTTCATGCCCAACTACCTGGGCCACCCGGACAACTACATTCCGGCCAACCCGCTGGCCACGCCCGCGCATATCGTGCCGGAATGGTATTTCCTGCCGTTCTACGCGATCCTGCGCGCCTTCACCGCCGATGTCTGGGTGGTGATCGCGGTGGAATGGCTGACCTTCGGCATCATCGACGCCAAGTTCTTCGGTGTGCTGGCGATGTTCGGGGCCATTGCGGTGATGGCGCTGGCACCCTGGCTTGACACCTCGTCGGTGCGGTCGGGCCGGTACCGTCCGATGTTCAAGTGGTGGTTTGCGCTGCTGTGCCTGAACTTCGTGGTGCTGATGTGGGTCGGTGCCATGCCGGCGGAAGAACCCTATGCCACGATCTCGCTGATCGCCTCGGCTTACTGGTTCGCTTATTTCCTGATCATCCTGCCACTGCTGGGTGTGATCGAAAAGCCGCTGCCGCAGCCCGCGACGATCGAGGATGATTTCAACGCCCACTATTCCCCCAGCACCGGCGGCGCCCCCGTCGCGGCCGAGTGACAAAGGAACTGACCCGATGATCAGGAAAATCACCCTCGCCGCCGTTGCCTGCCTTGGCCTGTCGGGCGGACTGGCCGTGGCGGCCGCAGGCGACTTCGTGCCACATACCACCGATGTAGCCTTCAGTTTTGAAGGCCCCTTCGGCACCTTCGACCGCAACCAGCTGCAGCGCGGGCTTCAGGTCTATACGGAAGTCTGTTCGGCCTGTCACGGCCTGCAGCATGTCGCGATCCGATCCCTGTCGGACGCAGGCGGGCCGCAGCTGCCCGAAGACCAGGTGCGCGCCTATGCTGAACAGTTCGATATCTTCGACCCTGCCCTGGACGATACCCGGCCGCGCACGCCGAACGACCATTTTCCTGAATCAGGGATGCCCAACGCCCCTGACCTCAGCCTGATGGCCAAAGCGCGGGCAGGCTTTCACGGCCCCTATGGCACTGGGATCAATCAGCTTTTCCGCGGTATCGGCGGGGCCGAACATATCTATTCGATCCTGACCGGTTACACCGGCGAGGAGAAGGAAGAGGCAGGCACGCTGTTTTACGAAAACACCGCCTTCTCGACCGGCTGGATCGCGATGCCGCCGCCGATGGCCGACGGACAGGTTGAGTTCGCCGACGGGCATGACAATTCCCTTGAGTCGATGGCGCTGGATGTTTCGGCATTCCTGATGTGGGCGGCCGAGCCCAAGATGATGGCACGCAAGCAAAGCGGTTTCGTGGCCGTGGCATTCCTGTCCGTGCTGGCGGTGCTGTTGTACCTGACCAACAAGCGCATCTGGGCGAACGTCAAGGGCAACAGGCGCCACGCCTGACCGGATCTAGCCCCGGTGATTATCAAACCCTGCCTTCGGGCGGGGTTTTTTCTTGTTCAAGGGGCCCTGGCAGGGCGGGCACCGGGGGGGATGAAGCCCCCGGCCCCCAGGTATGTCTGCCAGGAAAGGCGGCATCGGCTATGGCCCCAGATAGTCGCGCAGGGCCTGGGGCGGCAGGCGGAACAGCGTTTCGGTCGGCACGGGCTGTGCCGCGACGCCACCGGACACCAGGATGGTCCGATCCGCAAAGCGGCGGGCGTCGGCAGGGTCATGTGTGACCATCACCACCAGGGCACCGGTCTCATCGGAAAGTTCGGTGACCAGACCCAGCATGTCGGATTTCAGCGCGGGCCCAAGGGCCGAAAACGGTTCGTCCAGCAGCAGAATGGGCCGGGCGCGCAACAGGGTGCGCGCCAGCGCCGCGCGGCTTTGCTGGCCGCCCGACAGCGCACCGGGTTTGCGCGCGCCCAGACCGGACAGGCCCACACGGTCAAGTGCGGCGTCGATCCGCGCCGATTCGGCCGGGGTCAGGCGCAAGCGCGGCGACAGGCCAAGACCAAGGTTCTGCGCCAGCGTCAGATGCGGAAACAGGTTGTGATCCTGAAACAGGATGCTGACCGGACGATCCCCGGGGGGAAGCGGGGCCATATCCTGCCCCTGCCATGTCAGCCGCCCCCGCGCAGGCATGAGAAAACCGGCAATCCCCATCAGCAGCGTCGATTTGCCTGAACCGGACGGCCCGATCACCGCAGCGCGGTCGCCCGGTGACAGCGCCCAGTCTGCCGTCAGGCAGAAGGTGCCCTGGCGAAGCTCGACACCTTCAAGACGCAGCACGGCGTCCCCCCTGATCAAGCAGCCAGAACAGGCCGAAGCTGAGCCCGACCAGCACCAGCGCGGCGGCTGCAGCCGCCTCCATCCGGTAGGCACCCATCAGGCGCTGGACCAGCAGCGGCAGCGTGGCAGCGCCCTGATCCGCGAACAAGGCGATCACCCCGAGGTCCCCCATCGACAGCGCCGCCACGACCCCGGCGGCAAAGCCAAGCACCGGGCGCAGCCGGGGCACCACAAGCCAGCGCAGCCGCGCCAGCCCGGTCAGGCCCAGCGCATCGGCCAGGCGGCCGTGCGCCGCCTCGATCCCGCGCAGCGCGGGCAGCAGCAGGCGCAGCGCAAAGGGCAGCGCCAGCGCGGCATTCACAAGCGCCGTGACCGGAAGGGCCAGACGGTAAGGGGCGATGACCGGGTGCAGGATCAGAAACAACCCCGTGCCAAGCACCAGCGAAGAGGCTGCAAGCGGCAGCATTCCCGCAGCCTCCAGCGTGCGGGACCAGCGCCCCCGCACAATCGCAACCCCAAGGGCCAGCGCCGCCACAAGGCACAGCGCGGTGGCGACCAGGGCCACCAGCACTGAACGCACCGCCGCCGCCCAAAGCCCGGCAGGCAGGTCCGACAGCCCCGGCAGGCCGCGCGCCACCACCATGCCCGGCGGCACCAGCAGAAACACCGCCGCCGCGGCGATCACGCCCGCATCCATCAGCCGGGCCAGCGGCCCGTCGGTGTCCCAGCGCTGCACTGGGCGGTCCATCCCGCCACCGAATGCGCCCGGCAGGACCAGCCATCCCGCCGCCAGCACAGTGCCGGCGCACAGCGCGAACTGCAGCGCGGCCAGCAGCGCGGCCTTGCCCAGGTCGAATTCAAAGCGCAATGCCTGATAGATCGCCAGTTCCACCGTGGTGGCCCGGGGCCCGCCACCCAAGGTCAGCGCCACCGCAAAGCTGGTCAGGCAGATCAGAAACACCGCAACCAGCGCCCCCGGCAGAACGGCCCGCAGCATGGGCCATTCCAGATGCCGCAACACCGCGCCGGGTCCAAGGCCAAGGGCCGCAGCCAGGCGGAACCGTTCTGCAGGAATCTCCTGCCAGCCGGACAGGATCATGCGCACCGCCAGCGGCAGGTTGAAGAAGACATGCGCCAGCACGACACCGTGAAACCCATAGACGGAAACCGCCGGCAGGCCCAGCGCCTGCACGGCACCGTTCAGCACCCCCTGGCGCCCGAAGACGGCCAGCAGCCCCAGAACGGCCACGATCACCGGCAGCAGAAAGGGCGCGCCCATCAGCGCAATCAGCAGCCCCCGCCCGGCAAAGCGACGGCGCGCCAGGGCCCGCGCCACCGGCACGGCGAACCCGACAGACAGCAGCGCAGAGACCGCCGCCTGCAAGACAGTAAAGCGGACCGCCGACCCATCGGCGGGGGTCAGCGATGCGCCTTCTGCCCGCGCAAGCACGGCCCCCAGGGTGCCCAGCGTCAGCAGGCACAGGGCGGCGGCAACCGCCACCCCGGGCCAGCTTACCGCGCCAGCGCGGCGCGCCATGCGTCCAGCGCGCCCGGGCGCAGCTTTGCCGCATCATCCGCAGACAGCAGCAGGGATGTGGCGGGAATGATCAATGTGTCGAACCCGCCCGGCAGACCGGCGGCGGGGGTAACGGCCGGATACATCCAGTTCGTGGTGGGGATCAGCGACTGGAAGGCATCGGTGCCGATGAAGGCCAGAAACCTGTCGGCCAGCGCCGGCTGATCGGTTGCGGCCAGCTTGCCCGCCACCTCGACCTGCAGGTAATGCCCTTCGGCAAAGGGTGCGGCCGCCTTGGTGTCATCGCCTTCGGCAATCAGGTGATAGGCCGGCGAGGTGGTGTAGCTCAGCACCATGTCGGCCTCGCCGTCCAGGAACAGACCGTAGGCTTCGGACCAGCCGGGGGTGACGGTGACGATGTTGTCGGCCAGTGCTGCCCAGATTTCCGGCGCGCGGGCACCATAGGCGGCCTCGACCCACATCAGCAATCCCAGCCCCGGCGTGGATGATCGGGGGTCCTGGATGATGATCGTCAGATCAGACGCCGCCAGCGCCTCGAACGAGGCGGGCGGGGTGGCCAGCCGGGTGCGGTCATAGACGAAGGCGAACCAGCCCCAGTCAAAGGGCAGGAACAGCGGATCGGCAAAGGGCACGGGCAGGGTGTTGGCCCCCGTCATCCCATGCGGTGCGAACAGCCCCGTGGCTGCGGCGGCGGCGGTCAGGTTCGTGTCCAGCCCCAGCACCACATCGGTATCGGACCCGGCCCCTTCCAGCTGCACCCGCGCCAGCAGGGCGGCCCCATCGCCCGCCGTGGTGAACCGCAGATCGCAGGCGCAATCCGCCTCAAAGGCCTTCTCCACGGCGGGGCCGGGGCCCCATTCGCTGACAAAGCTGTCATAGGTCAGCACGGTCAGCACGGGTGTGTCTGCCGCCGCCATGGTGGCAACAGCACAAAACCCCGCAGCAAACATCGAAGATCGCATCTCTTCCTCTCTTGTCGCGACGGTACAGGCCGGGCAGGAGGATGTCCTTGCACCTTCCCTCCGCCGGTATGATCCGGTTCAGGTTCAACGGGTCCGCATCGCTGCATCTCAGCCCGTTTCCGGGCACCCCGAGGTATGGCGAAAGATAACGTGCGGTGGTCCCGGCGCAAGCGCAAAGCGGTCGCACCCGCAGGTGACGGCCCGCTCTGCAGAAAAACCAGTTTCACGGTGCCAGTGTTTGGCCTATGCCGGGGACCGCAGCACGGGGACCACCGCCATGAGCCTGAACACCTTCGGCCACCTCTTCCGCGTCACGACCTGGGGCGAAAGCCACGGGCCGGCCATCGGGGCCACGGTGGATGGCTGCCCGCCCGGTGTCGCGCTGACCGAGGCCGATTTGCAGCCCTGGCTGGATGCCCGCAAGCCGGGACAGAACAGATACACCACCCAGCGGCGGGAAGATGACCTTGTAAGCATCCTGTCGGGCACGTTCAGGGGCCGGACCACCGGCACGCCGATCCAGCTGATGATCGGGAACACCGACCAGCGGTCCAAGGATTATGGCGATATCGCCCAAAGCTTCCGGCCCGGACATGCCGACATCACCTATCACCAGAAGTATGGCGTTCGGGACTATCGCGGCGGCGGGCGGTCTTCCGCGCGCGAAACCGCCAGCCGCGTGGCGGCGGGCGGCGTGGCGCGCGCGGTGCTGGCCGCGCTGGTGCCGGATTTGCGCATCACCGGATACATGGTGCAGATGGGATCGCGTGCCATAGACCGCACGCGGTTTGATGCCGCGCAGATCGCGCAGAACCCGTTCTGGTGCCCCGATCCAATGGTGGCGCAAGCCTGGGCCGCCGATCTGGACGCCTTGCGCCTGTCGCATAATTCGGTGGGGGCCGTGATCGAGGTGGTGGCAACCGGCGTGCCGCCGGGGCTGGGTGCACCGCTTTATGCCAAGCTCGACAGCGATCTTGCCGGCGCGATGATGTCGATCAATGCGGTAAAGGCGGTGGAGATCGGCGATGGCATGGCCGTGGCCGCGCTGACGGGGGTGGAAAACGCCGATGAAATCCTCATGGGACCAAACGGGCCGGAATATCTGAGCAACCATGCGGGCGGCATTCTGGGCGGTATCTCCACCGGGCAGCCTGTGGTGGTGCGCTTTGCGGTGAAGCCCACTTCCTCCATCCTGACACCGCGCCGGACCGTCACCGCGCGCGGCGAAGAGACGGAGCTGATCACCAAGGGCCGCCACGACCCCTGCGTCGGCATCCGCGCCGTGCCTGTGGCCGAGGCGATGATGGCCTGCGTCCTGCTGGACCATCTGCTGCTGGATCGCGGCCAGACCGGGGGCGTGCGGGGTGTGATCGGGTGATCCCGCAGAAGTGTCACATCCCGCAAGGCAGCACGGCTGCTTGCTGGACAGCTTTGGTTTGCGTTTGTGTCATTGTGCCATTCCCTTTTCGCTTGCAAAGGCGACTTGGTGCCGGGGGAGGAATGGGGAAGGCACCGGTTGCAGGGCCGGACATGGCGGTGAAGCGTGGCTTCGAACCTCTCACCGGACCGGAAGTGGTGGCTTGCAGCACGTCTTAGGGTCAGGGCTCACAACCAATACATGACTGTTGCGGCGAGAGCGCATGCCGAGAGGAACAGGATCGGGCAGCGGTCGTAGCGGGTTGCGATACGGCGCCAGTCCTTCAATCGGGCGAACATGTTCTCGATCCTGTGGC
>JADCEF010000087.1 GCA_020250445.1 Rhodobacter sp. | reverse complement strand
GTCGGGCGCTGGCCTCTGTGTCTCCATGACGTCCCGATCTACAGGGTACCGTCCAGCGCGGGCGAGGGAAACGCGGTGCGTTTCCACTTCCCGCCCGGAAGGACGAAGACACCTTCACCTTCCCGTCCGCACCGACGACAGCACCTTCACCGCTTGACTGGCAGGGGCCATCGCCGCTGCCACAGCGCCACGCTGCCCCTTGCCCGGCCGGGGGCCAAAGCCCCCGGCCAGCGCCCGACCCGCCCCTGGTGGGCGCTTCGCCCCCGCCGGGTCGGGCGCTGGCCTCTGTGTCTCCCGGACCTGCCGGTCTACAGGGCACCGTCCCGAGCGG
This sequence comes from Rhodobacter sp., assembly GCA_020250445.1. Lineage (GTDB taxonomy): Bacteria > Pseudomonadota > Alphaproteobacteria > Rhodobacterales > Rhodobacteraceae > Aliitabrizicola. The sequence continues at coordinate 4,632 of JADCEF010000087.1, read as the reverse complement.
GCGGGGGAAACGCGGTGCGTTTCCTGTTCCCGGCCACAGGGAAAATCCCTGTCCCCGGATCGCGACGACGGTCCCGTCAGTCAAGCGACCGGATTGCTGTTTCAGCGCCCTGCCGGGACCAGACACAAGCGATCCCGTCGGTATCACACCGATCAGCCCCCTGACGGGCGTCGCGGCACCGCACAGGCGACAAGCCTTGCGCGAAGGGGCGTTTTCCGCTTTCTGGGCAGCCGGGAAGGAGCCTTCGATGAGCCTTGATGCCGTGCCGCCGCACCACCTCCCTGCCGACCATGGCGGCGGCCTTGACGCCGCGCGCAGGCGCTTTGGCGGCGCGCGGGCCGACTGGATCGATCTGTCCACCGGGATCAATCCGGTGCCCTTCCCGCTGCCCGATCTGCCCGCGGACTGCTGGACGGCGCTTCCCGATCAGGGGGCGCAGGACGGTCTTCTGGCGGCGGCCCGGCGGTTCTGGCAGGTGCCGGACGGGGCGGCCATTGTGGCCGCACCGGGGACATCGGCGCTGATTGCGCAGCTTCCCGGCACCGTCGCAGCGGGGCGCGTCCGCATTCCCGGTCCGACCTATAACGAACATGGGCGTGCCTTTGCCGCCCATGGCTGGACCGAAAGCAGCGGGGCCGCAGAGGCGCTTGTGCTGGTCAATCCGAACAATCCGGACGGACGGGTGTGGCAGGGCACAGAGGCCGAGGGCAGCTTTGTGGTGATCGACGAAAGTTTTGCCGATATCGCACCCGGGGTCAGCCTGGTGCACCTTGCGGCGCGTCCGGGAACGGTTGTGCTGAAGGGGCTGGGCAAGTTCTGGGGGCTGGCGGGGCTGCGCCTTGGCTTTGGCATCGGCGATCCGGCGCTGATCCGCCGCCTGTCTGTCATGCTGGGGCCCTGGGCCGTTTCCGGGCCGGCGCTGGCCCTGGGGACCGCCGCCCTGCGCGATGAGGACTGGGCGGCCAAGGCACGGGCGCGGCTAGCGCGGGATGCCGCACGGCTGGATGCGCTGCTGACGGCGGCGGGGGCAGAGATTGCGGGCGGGACCGACCTGTTCCGGCTGGTGCGCCTGCCCAACCCCGGCCTGTGGCACATGGCGCTGGCCCGCCGCCACATCTGGACACGCATGTTTCTCTATTCAAATGAATGGCTGCGCCTTGGCCTGCCGGGGTCCGAGGCGCAGTGGGCGCGGCTGGCCAGGGCGCTGGAGGATCTGTCATGAGTGCCGCCCTGCTGGTTCCGGCCCTGCTTCTGGACGCGGCCTTCGGCGAGCCGCACTGGCTGTGGTCCCGCCTGCCGCATCCCGCTGTTGTCATGGGCCGTGCCGTGGGATGGCTGGATGCCAAGCTCAACAGGGGCGATAACCGCAAGGCGAAGGGCGTGCTTGCACTTGTGGTGCTGGTTTGCGGGGCGGGGCTGGCGGGGGCTGCAATCGCGTCCCTTCCCGACGGGGGCCTTTTGGAGGTGCTGGCCGCCGCGATCCTTCTGGCGCAGCGCAGCCTCGTTGACCATGTGCGGGCGGTGGGCGATGCGTTGCGCCTGTCACTTGGCGACGGGCGGCGCATGGTGGCGCGCATCGTGGGGCGCGACACGACGGCGCTGGACGGGGCGGGTGTTGCCCGCGCGGCCATTGAAAGCGCCGCCGAAAACCTCAGCGACGGGGTGGTGGCCCCGGCGCTTGCCTTTTTGGTCTTCGGACTGCCCGGGCTGATGATCTACAAGATCACCAATACCGCCGACAGCATGATCGGCCACCGCACCCCCCGGCATGAACAGTTCGGCTGGGCGGCGGCGCGGTTTGACGATCTGCTCAACTGGATTCCGGCGCGTCTGACGGCGGCGCTGATCCTGCTGGCCCATGGCCGGTTTGATCCGGCCCCGGTCCTGCGCGACGGGCCGCTGCACCGCTCGCCCAATGCGGGCTGGCCCGAGGCGGCGATGGCGGTGGTGCTGGATGTCGCGCTGTCGGGGCCGCGCAGCTACAACGGGGTGATGACCGCCTTTCCCTGGGTCTGGCCCGAAGGCCGCGCCGACCCCGGCCCGGATCAGATCGATGCCGCCTGCACCGCGCTGTGGCGGGCCTGGGCGGGCCTGCTGGGGCTGGCCTGTCTGGTTGCCCTTGTCTGACATCCTGCCGCGAAGGAGATCCCCATGCGTCTTGCTGCCGCCCTGCTGATCTGCAGCCTTGCCGGCCCGGCGGTTGCGGCACCCTGCGGCGGTGACTTCGGGCAATTCGTTGCCGCGATGAAGGCCGAGGCGGCAGAGCAGGGGCATCCGCAAGACCGGATTGACGCCTTCTTCGCCACCGTGCGGCAAGACCCAAGGGTGCTGAAGGCCGACCGGTCGCAGTCGGTGTTCCAGAGGCCCTTTCTGGAGTTTTCCCAGGCGCTGATCAGCAAGAACCGCCTGCAGACGGGGCTGGCCAAGGGCAGGGAATATGACGCGGTCTTCGATGCGGCAATGCGCGATCATGGTGTGCCGCGCGGCATCCTGTTGGCCTTCTGGGCCTTCGAGACCGATTTCGGGCAGGTGCAGGGCGATTTCAATACGGTGAACGCCCTGGTCACGCTGGGCCATGACTGCCGCAGGCCGGAGCTGTTCCAGCCGCAGATTCTGGCGGCCCTGATCCTGTATGAACGGGGCATGATCAACCCCGCAAAGACCACCGGGGCCTGGGCAGGCGAGATTGGCATGGTGCAGATGCTGCCTGCCGATATCATCGCCGACGGGGTGGACGGCGATGGTGACGGCAGGATCACGCTGAAAACCTCGGCCCCCGATGCGCTGCTGTCTGCGGCGCGCAAGCTGTCGGCGCTGGGCTGGGCACCGGGCCAGCCCTGGCTGCAAGAGGTCACGCTGCCGGATGATTTCGACTGGGCGCTGACCGGGCTGGACAAGACGCGGAGCGTGGCCGACTGGGGCCGGCTGGGGGCAGCACCGCGTGACGGGTCGCTGCCCGCAGGCACGCTGCCCGCCTCGGTGTTGCTGCCCCAGGGGCGCGGCGGGCCTGCCTTTCTGGCCTATCCGAATTTTTCGGTCCTGTTCAACTGGAACAAGAGCATGGTCTATGTGACGACCGCCGCCTATTTCGCCACCCGGCTGGAAGGCGCACCCCCCTATGCAGCGGGCAATCCGGCCCCGGGACTGTCGGGCAAAGAGATGCAGCAGCTGCAGAAGAAGCTGACGGCGCGCGGCCATGATGTTGGCAGGATCGACGGCATCCTGGGCCGGCAGACCCGGGTGGCGGTGCAGAAGGAACAGCAGCGTCTGGGGATGCCGGCCGATGCCTGGCCCACGCCCGACCTCTTGGCAGCGCTGTGATGACCCGGCCAGACGGGCAGGATCACCTGACGCCAGAAGATCTGGCCCGCGCTTTGCCGCATGTGCTGGCGGCCCCGCGCGACGCCGGGCGCATCACCTGCCTGTGCGTCCGCCCCGCCCCGAACCAGCGGCAGTTCCCGCAAACCCTGCGCCTGACCCGCGCCGAAGGCGTGCCCGGCGACCGCTGGCTGACACAGCCCTGGCTGTGCCAGGCCGACGGAACGCCCGATCCGCGCATTCAGGTGGCCGTCATGCCTGCGCGCGTGCTCAATCTCGTCTGGCACGACCCGGACCTGACGCATCCCGGCGATACCCTTGCCGCCGACCTTGATCTGTCGGCAGCGAACCTTCCGGCCGGAACCCTGCTGCGGGCCGGGACGGCGGTGCTGCGGGTGTCGGATGTGACCAATGATGGCTGCGCCAAGTGGAAAGTGCGCTTCGGCGCGGTGGCGATGCAGTGGATCATCGATCCGGCACATGCCGGGCTGCGCCTGCGCGGCATCCTGTGCGCGGTCGAGACGGACGGCGAGGTGGCCGTAGGCAATATGCTGACGGTGCTGCGGTGAAATCTTTCGGGGGATCAGCGGCCTTTACCTTTTCTTAAGGGAATGGGCACCCTTCTGACATCCGATAATCGTTCGTTCAGACCTCGCCAACAAAAGACCCTGGGGAGCTGCTACTCCGCAGCGCGTCTTTGTTTTCAGGGCTATGCCCCGGTCAGAAGGCGGATGATGGCGATCAGCAGCATTGCGGCTGCGATGTCCACCATCCACTTCCGATAATCGATTTCGCTCACCTTCCTCACCTCCTTCCGTTGCGAGGGATCGCAACGGGGTCAGGGGTAAGGCGGCATGGTTAACAACCTTTAGGCGAGACGCCACCAGTGCTTCGGCCCTTTTCAGGTTGGCGCTGACCAGCTGGCTGACAGCCTGTTCCACCATTGTCACCCCGAACAGCCGGTCCATCCGCGCCATGGTGACGGCGTGGCGGGGGGGTGACCTTATGCTGTTCCGGCATGTTCTTGCGCCCTTTGGGCGGCAGGCGGCGGGGTTGCCCTGCCCCTGTGGCTGCCGCAGGGATGGAGGCATCCCGAAGCTTGACGGGTTGCCTGTGCCGGATCACCTTTCTGCTGACGGCTGCCCGACTCGTTCGGTCGCCGCCCTTTGCCGGGGGTGCGGGTCAATGGTTTGGACGGGGGACGGCGCGGATGCGTGCGGGGCGGGGGCGATGCGCCCCGTGCGCCCTGACAGGCCTGCACGCCCTGACAGGGCAGGAAGTCAGATCAGCCAGGCTTTGGGATGCGGCGGGCGC
>JADCEF010000086.1 GCA_020250445.1 Rhodobacter sp. | reverse complement strand
GTGTTGTCGCCCATCCGGGCGGGATCAGGAAACGCATCGCGTTTCCCCCGCCCGCGCGGGACAGTGCCCTGTAGACCGGCAGGTCCGGGAGGGACAGAGGCCAGCGCCCGACCCGGCGGGGGCGAAGCGCCCGCCGAGGGCGGGGCGGACGCTGGCCGGGGGCTTTGGCCCCCCGGCCGGTCCTGATGCCAGCGTGGCGCTGTGGCAGGGACGATGGCCCCAGCCAGAGAAGCGGTGAGAGTGCTGTCGTCGGTGCGGGCGGGAAGGTGAAGGTGTATTCGCCCGTCCGGGCGGGAACAGGAAACGCAGCGCATTTCCCCGCCCGCGCGGGACGGTGCCCTGTAGGCCCGCAGGTCCGGGAGGGACAGAGGCCAGCGCCTGACCCGGCGGGCGAGAAGCGCCCGCCGGTGGCGGGGCGGGCGCTGGCCGGGGGCTTTGGGCCCCCGGCCGGTCAAGGATCAGCCGGGCGCTGTGGCAGGGCCGATGGCCCCTGCCAGGATGCGCACGGCGCGCGCAGGCGCAAGAGGTTCCCGCTTTTCGGCCAGGCAACCCATGCGGCCGGCACTTTTCAGCACCCTGTTAGGGCCCGGTTCATGATGTTGCGTCAGTCTGGCCGAAGGGCAGGTGCCAGAAGGCACAGTGACAGGTCAGAGCGTGGAATGGACATCGCCGAGCGGCTTGCAAAGGAACGGCGGGGCAGACTGGCGGCGGAACGGCTTCTGGAGCAGAAGCAGCGCGAACTCTTTGCCGCGAATGAAAAGCTGGCGCTACATGCCCGGTCCTTGTCCGACCAGATCGTCGAGCAAAGGCAGGCGGTGCGCAGCGCCCTGTCCGAAGCCGAGGTGCTGAAAGGCCAGAACAGCCGCTTTCTGACCGATCTGGAAAACGCGCATACGGCAGCGGTCATGGCAGAACGGCGCCTTTGGGATTCAATCAATACGATCCGCGACGGCTTTGCGGTGTTTGATCCCGCGCAACGGCTGGTCGCTGCCAACCGGGCCTATCTTGCCGCCTTTGACGGTCTGGCCATTGCCCCGGGGCTGGGCTACGACAGCATCGTGCGCTGGGCGGCAGAGCAGGCCATCGTCGATACGGGCGGGCTGTCGGTGGATGCCTGGGTCGGTGCCATGATGGCGCGTTGGGACAGTGATCCGATCGAACCGATCGTTCTGAAATTCTCCAACAACACCTGGGTGCGCATCGTCGACCGCCGCGCCCGCGACGGCGATATGGTGACGCTTGCCGTCGACATCACCGAACAGATGCGCATCTGGGCCGCCATCGAGGCTATCCCCGACGGTTTCGTTCTGTTCGACAGGGACGACCGCCTGCTGGCCTGCAACCAGCGCTACCGCGACATCTATCCCGAATCAGCACCGGCCATGGTGCCTGGTGCCAGGTTCGAGGATATCCTGCGCTACGGTCTGGACCACGGCCAGCATGCCGATGCGGTGGGCCGCGAAGAGGCCTGGTTGGCCGAGCGTCTGGCGCAGCACCGCCAGTCCGATGGCGTGCACGAGCAGCAGCTGCGCGACGGACGCTGGCTGCGTGCCCATGACCACCGCACACCGGATGGCGGGCGCGTCGGCCTGCGCGTTGACATCTCCTGGGCCAAGCAGCAGCAGGCCGCGCTGGAAGCGGCCCGGCAGGCGGCAGAGGCCGCAAACCGTGCCAAGTCGGCCTTCCTTGCCAACATGAGCCACGAAATCCGCACGCCGATGAACGGGGTGGTGGGCATGGCCGAACTGCTGTGCGACACCGCCCTGTCAAACGAGCAGCGCCTGTTTGCCGAAACCATACGATCCTCGGGCGAGGCGCTTTTGGTCATCATCAATGACATCCTCGATTACTCCAAGATCGAGGCCGAACGGCTTACCCTGCAGCCCGAACCCTTCGACCTGGAGCGGACGATCCACGAGGTTGCCATGCTGCTTCAGCCCCGGGCCCGCGCCAAGGGCATCAGCCTGATGATCGATTTCGACCTGTTCCTGCCGACGCGCTATGTCGGTGATCCGGTGCGTCTGCGGCAGGTGATGACCAACCTGATGGGCAATGCCGTGAAATTCACCGATACCGGTCAGGTGCTTGTCCGGGTCGTGGGACTGGAAACGCAAGCGGGCCGACAGCAGCTTCATGTCACGGTGGAAGATTCCGGCATCGGCATTGCGGCCGAGCATCTGGACCACATCTTCGGCGAGTTCAATCAGGTCGAGGCGGAAACCGACCGCAGGTTCGAAGGAACCGGCCTGGGTCTGGCCATTACCCAGCGCCTGGTGGAACGCATGGGCGGCATCGTCTGGGTGGACAGCGAATTGGGCAAGGGATCCTGCTTTGGTTTCCGGGTGGACCTGCCGGTGGCCGAAGCCGGGGGGGTCCCCCTGGCGCAGATACGGCTGCGCCGGGCACTTGTCGTGGACACGCAGTTCATCAACCGAACCATCCTGGAACGCCAGCTGGGCACCTGCGGGATCGAGGTGGTCCAATGCCGGTCGGCACCCGATGCCCTGGCCGCGCTGCAGCAGGACAGTGCAATCGACCTGCTGGTGACGGACCATGATCTGCCCGAGATGGACGGGATTGATCTGGCGCAAAAGGCGCGGCAGGCCGGATATGCTCTGCCCATCGTGCTTTTGTCGTCCAACCCGGCCGAAGTGCGGGCCCTGCCGCAGGCCGATATTCTGGCGGCAGTGCTGCAAAAGCCCGTCCTGCGGTCCGATCTGTACCGTCGCCTTCAGGGCCTGTCCGCAACCGCCGCCCTGCCCGAGGCAAAAGCCCTGCCGCCCCCGGCCGAAGGGCGCCTGATGCGGGTGCTGGCCGCCGAGGACAACAGAACGAACCAGCTGGTGTTCCGGAAGATGACAAAGGATCTGTCCATCGATCTTGTCTTCGCCAACAATGGGCGCGAAGCGCTGGATCTGTTCCAGTCCTGGCATCCGGACCTGATCCTGATGGATGTCTCGATGCCCGAGATGGACGGCCGGGATGCGACCAAAGCGATCAGGGCGCTCGAGGCGCATCTTGGCGGCCATGTTCCCATCGTGGCGCTGACCGCCCATGCGATGGAGGGTGACGAAACCGGGATTCTGGCGTCCGGCATGGACCGCTATCTGACAAAGCCCCTGCGCAAATCGGCGATCACGGATCTGATCGTCGCGTTTTGTCCGCCGGATGCCCGGCCGGTTGCCCAAGCGGTGGTGCTGGAAGCCGGATAGAGCCCTCAGGCGGCGCGGCGCAGGAACGCCCACCGGTCACCGTCGCTGAGCTGCGGCTGAAAACGGTAGCCGCCCAGGTCGAAGTCCTGAATGGACGCGGGGTCTGTCAGGCGGTTCTCGGCGATGAACCGTGCCATCGCCCCGCGCGCCTGCTTGGCAAAGAAGCTGACGACCCTGGGATCACCGGCCTTGTCTTCCAGGAAGACCGGCGTGATCACCCGCAGTGTCAGGGTGCTTTTGTCCACGGCACCGAAGTATTCCTGCGAGGCGCAGTTGACCAGTATTGCGGTGCCGACGGTCTTTGCCTGGGCGTTCAGCGCCCGCGCCAGGCGCGTGCCCCAATAGCCATAAAGGTCGGCGGCCCTGGCTGTGGCCAGCTTGCTGCCCATTTCCAGCCGGTAGGGCTGGATCGCGTCCAGCGGGCGCAGAAGGCCGTAGAGACCGGACAGAATCCGAAGCCGGTCCTGCGCCCATCGCAGGGCGTCTTCGGACAGGGTCTTCGCCTCCAGCCCGATGTAGGTATCCCCGGCAAAGGTCAGGGCCGCCGGATGCAGTCGATCCGCCTGTGGGTCATCGGCAAAGGATCGGAACCGGTCCCGGTTCAGGACCGCCAGCGGTTCCGAAATGGCCATCAGCTTGCGCAGGTCGTCCACGGACAGGCGGCGGGCCACGCGCGCAAGCCGCGCCGCATCGGCGGCAAAGGCCGGCACAGTCGGCGCCATGCCCCCGGGAAGGGTCACGGGACCAAGGTCCAGCCGTTTGGCGGGTGAGATCACGGTCAGCATCTGGTCTTCCTTTGACGCCCTACATAAGCGCGGCGCGGTGAAGGTCCAGCCTCAGCCGTCACGAAGCACCGCCAGAAAGGCCGGGCCGAAACGGTCCAGCTTCTGCGGGCCAAGCGATGCCACCCGGTCAAGGTCGGACAGGGTCAGGGGCTGCGCCTCGGCGATGCGGCGCAACTCGGCCGGGGTACAGCTCAGCAGCTTGCCGGTGCCGTCTTCGCCGCGCGCCAGACGCAGCTGGGTTTCGGCCAGCCGGTCGAACACCCCGCCGGCCGATCGCCCGGCCAGCCGCATTCGCTGCGGATGCAGGGCGGCGGGGGCCGCGCCCGTGATCACTTCCAGAAACGCCGCGCCAAAGCTTTCCAGCTTTTTCGCCCCGACCCCCGTGATCCGGGCCATGTCGTCCAGGTTGCGGGGCCGCCGTTCGGCCATCTCGATCAGGGTCCGGTCGGCAAAGACGATATAGGCGGGCACGCCGGCCGCCTCGGCCAGGGCGCGGCGCTTTGCCTTCAGCGCCGACAGAAGCGGGGCATCCTCGTCCGACACCAGCGACCGCACGGCGGGCTTTGCCCCGACCGACTGCACGGTGTCGCGCCGCAGCGTGATGCTGGCCTCGCCGCGCAGAATGGGCCGTGCGGCGTCGGTCATGCGCAGGGCCCCGTGCCGGTCCGCATCGGGGCGCACCAGATCACGGCCCATCATCTGGCGAAAGACGGCCCCCCAGGCCGGTTTCGACAGATCGCGCCCCACGGCAAAGGTGGGCAGCCGGTCATGGCCGCGGTCCTTCACCTTCGGCGTCGCATTGCCCGTCAGGATGTCGATCAGATGCCCCGCACCGAACCACTCGCCGGTGCGCAGCATGGCGGACAGCGCCTTGCGCACCGCCTCGGTGGCATCAAACAGGGCGACGGGGCTGTCGCACAGGTCGCAATTGCCGCAGGGCTGCGACGTTTCGCCGAAGTATTCCAGCAGCACCTGGCGGCGGCAGATGGTGGCTTCGGCCAGGCCAAGCAGCGCGTTAAGGCGCGCATGGTCCGCCTCTCGGCGGTCGGCGGGGGCCGGGCTTTCATCGATCTGGCTGCGGCGCAGGCGAATGTCATCGGGGCCATGAAGGGTCAGCGTATCGGCGGGGGCGCCATCGCGGCCGGCACGGCCGATTTCCTGATAATAACCTTCGATGGATTTCGGCAGGTCGGCATGGGCGACCCAGCGGATATCCGGTTTGTCTATGCCCATGCCAAAGGCGATGGTCGCCACCACGATCAGCCCGTCTTCCTGCTGAAAGCGCACTTCGACCCGCCGGCGGTCTTCGGCCTCCATCCCGCCGTGATAGAAGCAGGCCGAATGGCCCGCCTCGCGCAGCGCCTGCGACAGGGTTTCGGTCTTGGCGCGGGTGGCGGCATAGACGATGCCCGACTGCCCCTTGCGGGCAGCGGCAAAGGCCAGAATCTGCTGGCGCGGCGTATCCTTGACCTGAAAGGCCAGGCGCAGGTTGGGCCTGTCGAACCCGCGCAGAAAGGTGGACGGGGCAGCACCGTCGAACAGGCGCGCCACGATTTCAGCCCGGGTTTCGCTGTCCGCCGTGGCGGTAAAGGCCGCCAGCGGCACATCCAGCGCGCGGCGCAGCCCGCCGATGCGCAGGTAATCGGGGCGGAAATCATGGCCCCACTGGCTGACGCAATGCGCCTCGTCCACCGCGATAAGCCGGGTGCCGACGCGGCGCAGCATCTGCACCGTCGCAGCCGAGGCCAGCCGTTCGGGTGCCATGTAAAGCAGCTTGATGCGGCCTTCGTCGAGGCCCCGGAAGACCGCCTCTGTTTCCTCTTCGGTATTGCCCGATGTCAGGGCCCCCGCCATGACGCCCGCCGCCCGCAGCGCCCGCACCTGATCGCGCATCAGCGCAATCAGCGGCGAGATCACCACCGTCACCCCGTCCCGGCACAGCGCCGGCAGCTGAAAGCACAACGATTTGCCGCCCCCCGTCGGCATGATCGCCAGCACGTTTTTCCCCGCCAGGACAGCCTCGACAATTTCGGCCTGACCGGGCCTGAACCCGGAAAAGCCGAAAACGGACTGAAGCAGGGCCGTCGGATCGGGCATGGAACCTTTCGCTGTAAGGCGGCCCGGCACAAAGGCCGAAGGTCCGGGGCTGCCGCAGGTCACATGAACATCGCCGCGTTGTTGGTCAGCACGATGCGGATGGCATAGACGGCCAAAAGCACGATCAGCGGGGCCAAATCAAGGCCGGACATGCGCGGCAGGATGTTGCGCACGCGGCTGTAAAGCGGCTCAAGCAGGCGGTTCAGGCCATCCCAGATCTGGGCCACAAGCGGCTGGCGCAGGTTCAGGACCTGGAAATTGATCAGCCAGCTCATGATGATATGGGCGATGATGATGAACTGGGCGATGTCCAGGATCAGCAGCAGAATCTGAAAAAGCGATGTCATGTCCCGGTCCCTTGCAGCACGTTGCGCCACTGCTACCGTCCGCGGCGCGCAAGGGCAACCATTTCCCGCAGTGCAAGCCGCTTGCACCCGCCGGCGGTTCCCGCTTCTATCGCGGCAGGGCACAGGGGGGCCGGGATGACAACAGCGGCGCGCCGGATCTGGGGCTGGTTCTTCTTCGACTGGGCCAGCCAGCCCTACAACACCCTGCTGCTGACCTTCATCTTTGCCCCCTACATGACCAGCCTGCTGGGCGACGGCACAGCGGCGCAGACGGTCTGGGGCTTTGGCATCGGGGCGGCAGGCGTGCTGATTGCCGTTCTGTCGCCGCTTCTGGGGGCGATGGCCGACCGCTGCGGGCACAGGATGCGCTTCATCGCCGTCTTCTCGGTGCTTTATGTGCTGGGGGCTTGGGGCCTGTGGCAGGCTGCGCCCGGCGAGGTCAACCTGTGGTTCGTGATGATCAGCTTCGGGATCGGCTTGATCGGCATGGAATTTGCCACCACCTTCACCAATGCCATGCTGCCGGACCTTGGCAGCCGGCAAGAGATCGGCCGCATCTCGGGATCGGGCTGGGCCTTTGGCTATCTGGGCGGGGTCATCGCGCTGATCCTGGTGCTGGCGCTGCTGGCCGAAGGGACAACGGGGCGAACGCTGATCGGACTGCCGCCCATCCTGGGGCTGGACCCGGCCCTGCGCGAGGGAACCCGCGCGGTGGGTCCGTTCACGGCAATCTGGTATGCGGTTTTCATGATTCCCTTCTTCCTTTGGGTCCGGGAACCGCGCCGGAGCGATACCATCGGGCTGCGGGCCGCCGCCCGCCACGCCTTTCCGGACCTGCGGCGCACGCTGGCCAGCCTGCCAAAGCGGAAAAGCCTTTTGGCCTTTCTGATTTCTTCCATGCTGTACCGCGATGCACTGAACGGCATCTATGCCTTCGGCGGCATCTATGCTGCGGGTGTGCTGGGCTGGGGCGTCACCGACGTGGGTGCCTTCGGCATCCTGGCCGCGATCACGGGCGCGATCTTTGCATGGCTGGGGGGGCGGGCCGACAGCCGGTTCGGGTCGCGGGCCGTGGTGGTGGCCTGCCTTGTCGTTCTGACGGCCCTTGCCGCCGGCATCGTCTTCGTCTCTCGCGAGGCTGTCTTCGGTCTGGCCGTTCCGCCGGAAAGCCGCCTGCCCGATCTTGCCTTCTACGTGCTTGGCGCCCTGATCGGCGCGGCCGGGGGGGCGATGCAGGCCTCGAGCCGCACCATGATGGTACACCAGGCCGATCCGGCCCGCATGACCGAAGCCTTCGGTCTTTATGCGCTGGCCGGAAAGGCCACCTCCTTTGTCGCGCCCCTGTCGATCGGGATTGTCACCGCGCTGACGGGAAGCCAGTCTTGGGGGATAACACCGCTGATTCTTCTGTTCGCCATGGGACTGGTCCTGTTGATCTGGGTGAAGCCAAACAGGGATTGGGAAACCGCATGAGTCGCATCGTGGTTTTCGTGCTTGCGGCGCTGCTTGCAGCGCCTGCGGCCGCACAGGAACTGGCCAACCGCCTTTTTGGCGCGGTTGATGTGCCTTCGGCACAGGCACCGATGCCGATCGGCAGCTATGCCCGGGGCTGCGGGGCGGGCATGGTCGCGATGCCCGAATCGGGCCCAACCTGGCAGGTGATGCGTCTCAGCCGGGGGCGCAACTTCGGCCAGCCCGGGATGATCACGTTCCTGAAGCAGCTCAGCGTTGCAGCGCAGCAGGTCGGCTGGGCGGGGCTTTACATCGGTGACATCAGCCAGCCGCGCGGCGGGCCGATGACCTCGGGGCACGCCAGCCACCAGATCGGGCTTGATGCCGATGTCTGGATGCTGCCGCCGCGCCGCCTTGACCTGACGCCGGCCGAACGGGAAAAGATCAGCTCGGTCGCGGTCCGCTCTGCCGATCAGCGCAGCGTCACCCCGGCCTGGACCCCGGCGCACAAGACCCTGCTGCAGGCGGCGGCGTCGGACCCCAGGGTTGATCGCATCTTTGTTGCCGCCGCCGTCAAGATCGACATGTGCAAGACCGCCACGCGCAAGGACAGGGACTGGCTGCAGAAAATCAGGCCCGTCGCCGGGCATGACACGCATTTTCACATCCGCCTGAAATGCCCGCAAGGCGCGCGCCTGTGCAAGACGCAGACCCCGACGGTCAAGGAACTGTCCGATGGCGGAAGCGGCTGTGACGAGACGCTGACCTGGTGGGTTACGGATTTTCTGAACCCGCCCAAGGCGGCAAAGCAGCCGGGCAAACCGAAACCGCGCGAAAAGACCTCGCGGGAATACACGATGGCGGACCTGCCCGCGCAATGCGGCGAAGTTCTGTCCTCGCGCTGAGTGCGGCACCTGCCCTTGGCCGGCGGGGCTGCACGCCCTTCGGGGCGCTTGCACGGTGCGGGCTTTCCCCGCAGCGGATGATCTGGCTGTCGAAACCACGCCCGGCGCATCCGGCAATCCTGGAAGGCCGCCGGTCCGGCAAGATGCCCGCTTGTCCTTGTGTGTCTGGCAGGGGTGGCGGATGACAGTTTTCTGTTCTTGCCCGGCGCGCCAGCGGTCCAATTCACCGTCCCTGATTGACTTGCCGATGCGCGCAGGTCTATGGCGCGGCGTCCGCCCGGCTGGCGGGCCAAGTATCCGCAACCTTGACAAAACGGACCACAGGATGACCCGCAAGCTGGTGCCCGGCATTCTTGCCATGGCGATCATCGTCGTTGCCTCCAACATCCTGGTGCAGCACCTGTTCGGCCAATGGCTGACCTGGGGGGCCTTCACCTATCCCTTTGCCTTTCTTGTCACCGACCTGACCAACCGCTTTTACGGCGCGCCCGCCGCCCGCCGGGTTGTCTGGGCAGGTTTTGCGACCGGTGTTGTCTGTTCACTGGTCGGCACGCAGATCACCGGCGAATTCGGCCCGCTGGTGACGCTTCGCGTCGCCCTTGCCTCTGGCACCGCCTTTCTGGTGGCGCAGATGCTGGATGTGACCGTGTTTGACCGGATGCGGACCGGTGCCTGGTGGAAAGCGCCGCTGGTCTCGACCCTGCTCGGCTCTTCGCTGGACACGGCGCTTTTCTTCACCATCGCCTTTTCGGTCACGCTCAGTTTCATCGAGCCTGCGAACGATGTGTCCTGGGCCGGGCAACAGCTGCCGCTGTTGGGGGTTGGCCCCGCAGCGCCGCTTTGGGTGTCACTGGCCGCCGCAGACTGGCTGGTGAAGCTGGCGCTTGCTTTGGCGGCACTGGTGCCGTTCCGCCTGATCCTTGCGCGGTCAAGCGCAAAGGTAGCGTAAAAGCTTTTGACAAATACAAAATCTGTGCCACCTTCCTTGCATCGGCAACATTTTGAAAGGAGGTGATCCAGTGTCTAGAGTGATGTTGGAGAGAGGTGTCGGGACAGTCGGCGGGGATGTGTTCTAGGGGCAGCCCCCTGGAAAGCAGACCACTGATTGGGCTTGAAACCTAACTGGCCCATCTCCTTTGAACTCGGAAAGGGTCGCCCCTGCGGGCGGCCCTTTCTCTTTGCGCATGGCTTGGGTAGCTTTCGGCCATGCTGAAGATCACCGACACCGTCTTTCTTGCCGACTGGGAGCTGACGGAAAGCTTTTCGCGCTCGTCCGGCCCCGGCGGGCAGAATGTGAACAAGGTGGAAACCGCCGTGGAACTGCGGTTCGAGGCGGAACGCTCGCCGCATCTCAGCGCGGCGGTCAAGTCCCGGCTGAAACGGCTGGCCGGGCGCCGCTGGACGCTGGATGGGGCCATCGTGATTCGTGCGGAAGAAACGCGCAGCCAGATCCGCAACCGGGACCTGGCAAAAGAGCGTCTGGCAGAGTTGATCCGCCAGGCCCTGGTCGCCCCCAAGCGCCGGGTGCCGACCCGGCCCACATTGGGCAGTCAGAAGCGGCGGCTTGCCCTGAAATCCGTGCGGGGCGCGGTGAAGGCGGGCCGCGCCCGCCCGGTGGAGGAGGAATGACCGAAGACCTGATGCAGCGGCGCGCGCGGCTGATGGGGCCGAACGTGCCCACCTTTTACCGCACCCCGGTGCATCTGGTGCGTGGCAAGGGCGTGTGGCTGTGGGATGCCGCAGGCAGGCGCTATCTTGATTGCTACAACAATGTGCCGCATGTCGGCCATTGCCACCCCAGGGTGGTCAAGGCGATCTGCCGGCAGGCCGGTATCCTGAACACCCATACCCGGTACCTTCACGATCTGGTGCTGGACTATATCGAACGGTTGACCGCCACGCTGGGCCACGGGATCAGCCAGGCGATCATGACCTGCACGGGGTCCGAGGCGAACGACATCGCCCTGCGCATGGCGCAGGCGGTCACCGGCAAGACCGGCATTATCGCCACCGACAACACCTATCACGGCAACACCGGGGCCACGTCGGTTCTGTCCACCCGCCGCCCGCCGATCGGCGGCTATCCCGGCCATGTCCGCCTTGTGCCCGCGCCCGATTCGCTGCGGCCCGTGGGGGGAAGCCTGGCAGGGCAGGCCCACGCCTTTGCCGCCCATGTCGCCCGCGCGATTGCAGAGCTGGAGGCGGCAGGGCACGGGTTTTCCGGAATGATGCTGTGCCCGGTCTTCGCCAACGAAGGCATCCCCACGGTGCAACCAGGCTTTCTTGACCCGACGGTTGCCGTCATCCGCCGTGCCGGGGGGCTGGTCATCGCCGACGAGGTGCAGCCCGGTTTCGGCAGGGTCGGCAGCCATTTCTGGGGGCATGACTGGCTTGGCATCGCGCCCGATGTGGTGACCGTGGGCAAGCCGATGGCGAACGGGCATCCGGTCGCCGCTGTTCTTGCCACGCCCGCCGTGATGGGTGCCTTTCGCGACGCCTTCGGATATTTCAACACCTTTGGCGGCAATCCGGTTTCTGCGGCTGCCTGCATGGCGGTGCTGGATGTGATGGACGACGAAGGGCTGCAGCAGAATGCGGCCCGGGTCAGCGCCCATGCGATGGATCGCCTGCGCGCCCTGCGCCACCCGCTGCTGGCCGAAGTGCGCGGAGCCGGGCTGATCTTCGGCGCGGAATTCGTGCTGGACGATGCGATGACGCCTGCCACCGGCTTTGTGGCCGATGTCGTGGAAGGCATGGTGCAGCGCGGCTTTCTGCTGAACCGGATCGGGCGGGCGGGCAACACGCTGAAAATCCGGCCGCCGATGCCGTTTTCGGTGGACCATGCCGACATGCTGATGGATGCGCTGCAGGATGTGCTGGCGCAAACGCAGGTCCGGCGATGACCGAGGCGGAAGAGGCCGCGCGGGCCTTTGGCGGAACCGGGCCGCAGTTGATCCGCAACCGTGAAAACGCGGTCTATGACGTGACGCTGCCGTCAGGCCGTGCGGCCTTGCGGCTGCACCGGGCAGGCTACCAGTCCGCCGCAGCCATCCGGTCGGAGCTGTGGTGGTGTCGCGCCCTGGCCGCTGCGGGCGTGCCGGTGGCCCGGCCCGTTCCGGCAGGGGACGGGCAGCTTCTGGTGGTGCTGTCGACGGGCCGGCTTGCATCCGCCGTGGCCTGGGTTGACGGCGTGCCCCTGGGCGAGGCCGGCGTGCCCCTTGCGGGCGATGTGGCAGGGCAGGTCGCGCGTCACCGCGCCCTTGGGCGGCTGGTGGCCCGGTTGCATACGGCCAGCGATGCGCTGGTACTGCCGCCGGATTTCGTGCGCACGCGGTGGGACTGTGACGGCCTGCTGGGGGAAACGCCGTTCTGGGGCCGCTTCTGGGACCATCCGGCCCTGCAGCCCGATGATGCGGCCCTGCTGCGCAAAACGCGGCACTTCCTGCGCGACAAGGTGCAGGACCATGCCGCCAGCGGCAGCTTCGGGCTGATTCATGCCGATGTCCTGCGCGAGAATGTCTTTGTGGGGGAATCAGGGCTGTCCCTGATCGATTTTGACGATTCGGGCTTCGGCTTTCGCCTGTACGACCTGGGAACGGTGCTGTCGCAGAACCTGTTCGAACCGGCCCTGCCCCTGATCGCGCAGGCCCTGGCCGAAGGCTATGCCGAAACCCGGCCGCTGGACCCCGCGATGATCCCTGTCTTCACCCTGATGCGCTGCTGTGCGTCGGTGGGCTGGACCATGCCGCGGCTTGCGCCGGACGATCCGATTCACCGCAGCCATATCGCAAGGGCGGTCGGTTTGGCCCGGCGGGTGCTGGAGGGGGGCGGGCTTTGGCCCTGACCGGCGGCCGGTCGCGGCGGCCCGTCCCTGCCCAAGGGTCGGGTGCGGTGCGGCGTCAGACCAGCACCGCGTCGGCCACCTGGGCACCGACACCGAACACCCTTTTGTAATGGGCGATTTCATCCGGCGGACCCATTGCCTTGTTGGGATTGTCCGACAGTTTCACGGTTGGCCTGCCGTTTGCAGAAACCGCCTTGCAGACCAGGCTGAACGGGGCCAGCGCATCACCTGCCACCAGGCCGCGAAAATCATTCGTCAGCATGGTGCCCCAGCCGAAGCTGACCTTTACGCGGCCCGCAAAATGGCGGTGCAGCTGCTCGATCCTGTCCACATCCAGCCCGTCGGAAAAGATCACCAGCTTTTCGCGCGGGTCTTCGCCGCGCGACATCCACCAGCGGATCGCCGTTTCCGCCCCGGCCACCGGGTCGCCCGAATCGATGCGGATTCCGGTCCAGCTTGCCAGCCAGTCCGGCGCATTGCGCAGGAATCCTTCGGTGCCGTAGGTATCGGGCAGTATGATCCGCAGGTTGCCGTCATGTTCTTCGTGCCAGTCGGCCAGAACCTGATAGGGGGCCTGGGCAAGCTCTTCGTTGCTGTCCGCCAGCGCCGAATACACCATCGGCAGTTCATGGGCGTTGGTGCCGATGGCCTCAGTCTCGCGCCGGTAAGCGATCAGGCAGTTCGACGTGCCGGTGAACTTGGTCCCCAGCCCTTCCATCAGGGCCTGCACGCACCAGTCCTGCCACAGAAAGGAATGGCGCCGCCGGGTTCCGAAATCTGCAAGGCGCAGCCCGTCGATCCGGCGCAGACGTTCCACCTTTTCCCAAAGCCGGGTCATGGCGCGGGCGTAAAGCACCTGCAACTCGAACCGCCCCATGTCCTTCAGCGCCGCGCGGGTGCGCAACTCCATCAGGGTGGAGAGGGCCGGAATCTCCCACAGCATGACTTCGGGCCACTTTCCTTCGAACGTCAGGTGATACTGGCCGTCATGCTTTTCCAGATGGTAGGGCGGCAGGTGCAATCCTTCGAACCATTCCATGAAATCGGGCCGGAACATCTGGCGTTTGCCGTAGAAGGTGTTGCCGCGCAGCCAGGTGGATTCGCCGCGCGACAGGCGCAGCGTGCGGATATGGTCCAACTGCTCGCGCAACTCGCCCTCGTCGATCAGATCGGCCAGACGGACGGATGCCGACCGGTTGATCAGCGAAAAGATGACATCTGTCCCCGGCTTGTTGCGGAAAATCGACTGACACATCAGAAGCTTGTAGAAATCCGTGTCGATCAGGGATCGTACGATCGGGTCGATCTTCCATTTGTGATTATAGACCCTTGTGGCAATATCGACCATGTCAGTGTTCCACCTTCACGCCGGCATCGCGCATCAGGCGGCGCGCGGTCGCCAGCGACCCGTTCAGGTCGATGGCGCGCGTGGCCCCTTCCAGCACGGTCACGTCATAACCATGCCGCGCCGCGTCCACCGCTGACCAGGCAACGCAGAAATCCGTGGCCAGCCCGGCCAGGGTTACCGATGTGACCCCGCGCGACCTGAGGTATCCGTCCAGCCCCGTCGGGGTGGTGCGGTCGTTCTCGTAAAAGGCCGAATAGCTGTCGATGCCAGGGTGAAACCCCTTGCGCAGCACAAGCTGGGCCGCATCGGCATTCAGCCCGGCATGAAAGGCCGCGCCATGGGTGCCTTGCACGCAATGCGTGGGCCACAGCACCTGCGGGCCATAAGGCATGTCGGTCACGCTGAAGGGGGCAGCGCCCGGATGGCTGGCTGCGAAGGACCGGTGACCCTTGGGATGCCAGTCCTGCGTCAGCACCCGCACCGCGAAATCCTGCAGCAAGGCGTTGACACGCGGAATGATCCCGTCCCCGCCGGTGACCGCCAGCGCGCCGCCCGGACAGAAATCATTCTGCAGGTCGATCACGATCAGGGCTTCTGTGGCAGGTCGCATCGCAGCCTCCGCTGTGCGTCAGGTGTTTCGGTAGGGTGCCGCCTTGTCCCCGTCAAGCCGAAGGGCTTGCAGACCCGCCCCGGACGGGCCTATCAGGCGGTATGCTGACGGTTGCCGCCCTGTATCAGTTCACCCGCTTTTGCGATCCTGCGGCGCTGCAGGGGCCCCTGCTTGGCCTTTGCCGGGCCGAAGGGCTGGGGGGCACGCTGCTTCTGGCGCGTGAAGGGATCAACGGAACCGTTGCAGGCCCGCGCGCGGGGATCGACACCCTGCTGGATCACATCCGTGCGCTTCCCGGCTGCTCGGACCTCGAATGGACAGAAAGCCTGGCAGAAACGATGCCTTTCGCCCGGATGAAGGTGCGCCTTAAGCACGAGATTGTGACGCTGGGCCAGCCCGGTGTCGATCCCGGTGCCGGAACCGGGCAGTATGTCAGCCCGGCCGGGTGGAACGCGCTGATCACATCGCCCGATGTTGCGCTGATCGACACGCGCAACGCCTACGAAGTGGCCATCGGCACCTTCCGCACTGCGGTTGATCCGCAGACCCGCAGCTTCCGCGATTTTCCCGCCTGGTGGTCGGCCAACAGGGAACGCTTCGCCGGAAAGAAGATTGCGATGTTCTGCACCGGCGGAATCCGCTGCGAGAAGTCAACGAACTGGTTGCTGGGTCAGGGCGTTGAAGATGTCTTTCACCTCAAGGGCGGCATCCTGAGATATCTGGAAGAGGTCCCCCAGGCGGAAAGCCTGTGGGAAGGCGAATGCTTTGTCTTCGACAGGCGGGTCTCGGTGGGGCACGGCCTGCGCCCCGGCGGTCTGACAAGTTGCGGGGCCTGCCGCCGGCCTGTCACCGAACAGGGCCGCGCCGATCCGTCGTTCGAAGACGGCGTATGCTGCCCGGCCTGCCACGGGGAATACACCGGACAGGACAGGAAGCGGTTCCGCGAACGCCAGCATCAGATCGCGCTGGCAAAGGCCCGTGGCGGTTGGCATTTGGGCGGGGCCTGAGGTCCGCATCCTGTTCGGTGCCGCGATGCGGATGGCGACCATCCGGGACCGGGATGCAACCGGCACCCGCGACCCCAAGGGGGGAAGCTGTTCCGTCCGCTTCCGGATGATCGGCACCGCCGGCGGTCCATGCGGGTATTCCGGGCATCGGGGAATGCAGGCCCGCCTTGCTGTGGCCGCCGTCACCGGGACGGTGCCGGGGCCGGTGCGGCGGGCGGCACCGCCCTGACCTGCGGCGACCGGACAGGCACCAGGATCAACCCTTGATCAGTGCCGGTACTTCTGCCCTGTTAAACAGGGCGCAAAGCCTTTGGCCATGACCGCCGCGATGCAGGACGACACCCCTTACCCAGGACGGAACCCGCAATGAAGCCCATCCACCCCGATGACCGCAAGATCGCCAACATCCACAACGCCCCCTTCCGGCCCTTTGTCTATGACGATGGCCTGGCGCTGGGCGATGAAATCCTGCAGCTGGATGATGATCAGCCGCCGGGAACCGGCTTTCACGTCTACCGGATGCCTGCGGGCATGACGACGCGCGGGCACCGCCACAACGGGCACGAGCAGTTCCTGATCCTGGAAGGCGAGCTGATCGAAAGCGACGGCACCGTGCTTCGCAAAGGCGACATGGTGTTCTACCGCGATGGGACCGAACACAATTCCCACACCCCGAACGGCTGCCTTCTGGCTGTCCATATCGCAGGTCCGGAATTCAGCACAGACGAAGGGTGAACAAACGAAGCGCGCCGCGAGGCCCGCGTGAAGCCCGGCTGTCCCGCCTGCCGCGCCGTGCGGGATCAGGCGGCAGGACAGGCCCCGGCCTGCGGGACACGTTCGGGCCTGCCCATGCGCCCGCAGCGGGCGTCACCCGCACCGGGTTTGCGGGGGCGCTTGGGATCGGGTCCGGCGCTGCGGCCACAGGCAGTGCGGCAAGCCCCGGGCAAATGCCCGCACCCGCCGCAGAAGGTCATTGCACGATGAACTCGGCGTGGAGCGCCCCGGCAGAGTTGATGCTTTTCAGGATGTCGATCATGTCGTTCGGCGCAACACCCAGCGCATTGAGCCCGGCCACCACCTGCGACAGGGTGGTTCCCCCTGTCACCATCGCAAGGCCCGTGCCCTTTTCCTTTGTCACATCAATGGTGGTATCCGGCACCACCACGGTCCTGCCCTGCGCGAAGGGATTCGGCTGTACCACCTGGGGCGATTCCTGCACGCTCAGCGTCAGATTGCCCTGTGCCACCGCGACTTCGCTGATCCGGACATCGGCCCCCATCACGATGGTGCCGGAGCGCTGGTCGACAACGACCCGCGCCCGGGACTCGGGTGCTATCACCAGGTTTTCCACCCGGCCCAGAACATGGGCGGGAGAGCGCATGTTGGCCGCAACGACATCCAGCGCCACAGTGCCGGCATCGGTCATCACGGCAACCTGGCGTCCGAAACTGCGGTTGATCACATCCTCGATCCGCTCTGCCGTGGTGAAATCAGGTGTTCTCAGCGCCAGCCGGATCGATGTCAGTCCCGAAAAGTCAAAGGCAATCTCACGCTCCACCCGCGCGCCCGACGGGATGGAGCCGGATGTCGGCACACCTTCCACAACGCTGGCGCCATCCCCTTCGGCGGAAAACCCGCCGGCCAGGACCGGCCCCTGCGCCACAGCATAGATCTGGCCATCGGCCCCGTTCAGCGGGGTCATGATCAGGGTGCCCCCGCGCAGGCTTTGCGCATCGCCGATCGCGGAAACGGTCACATCAATCTGCGATCCGGCGCGGGCGAAAGGCGGCAGGGTGGCCGTCACGAAGACGGATGCAACGTTCTTGGGACGAAACTGTTCGCCCGCAACGTTCACGCCCAGCCGTTCCAGCAGATTGGACAGGATCTCTTCGGTGAACGGGCTGCTGCGCAGGGCGTCACCCGTTCCGTCAAGGCCCACCACAAGGCCATAGCCGACCAGATCGTTGCCGCGCACCCCGTCGAATTCGACCAGATCCTTGATGCGGATATCTGCCGCCAAAGCAGGCAGGGCGGCAAGCGAGGCAAGCAGCACCAGCAGACGGATCACAGGTAATTCGCCAGGCTCAGGCGCGACAGGCGCGCGGTTACGGCATAAAGCGTGTCCAGTTGACTTTCCGCTTCGGTCAGGGCCGTAGCGGCTTCGTAAGGGTCTGCGGACACGATCCCAATCCGCGCAATCTGCAAGGCCGTCGCTTCGGCCGAATTGCGTGTTGCCGCATTCGCTGTGCGCTCTTGCGCCGTGCCGATCCGGGCGGCCAGCGCGCCCCGCGCATCGGCCGCCTCGAGCAGCACGGCCCCGGCGGTTTTCGCCAGTTCGGCGCGCTGGGCCGCATTTCCGCCCAGTGTCCCCCTGTCCAGCATCGCAGCCAGGGCCAGCCCCTTGAGCGTATCGCGCACACCGGCATCGACCGCCGTTGCATCCAGCGCAACCGCTTCACCCTCGGCCACCGTCACGGGAGAAAGGGCAGGCCCGCCGGTATAGGCGACAGCCGCATAGCCGGCCGGGTTGGCAAACCAGGCGTCGACCGCCGCTGCCACGCCCTGTGCGGTGGTTGCAGACGCGGCAGCGGCAACCACCGCGTCAAGAATCACATCTGCCGGGGCCAGGGCGGGAGAGCGCGTTTCGGTCCCGCCGAACAGGCTACGGTCCCCGACCCGGGCGTTGAAGGTTGCCACGGCAGAGCGGAACTGCGCCAGCGCATCCTTGGCCACTGCGTCGACCGATGTCGGATTTCCGTGGCTTGTCACCGAAAGAAGGGCGGAACCCAGCTTGCCCGACATGTCCGAGATGGTGGCAAGCGCCGATTGCATGGCCTGCGTCGAAAGCGCGGCCTCGGTCGTCACGGACTTGTAGCCATCCAGCCGGGCCAGCGTCGCATCCAGTGCCGTCAGCGGGGTAAAGTCACCCCTTACGGCGCGTCCGATATCCCTGATGCGCCCCGTGGTCACCTCTTGCGACCGCTGTTCAAGTTCGGCCTTCAGCTGTGTCGTCTGGTTGCGCAAGGTAAAGCTGCGCGCAAGATCGCCGATGGAAGACAGGGTCATCGTTACATTCCCAGCCAGAGTTTGATCATCGAATCGACGGTCTTGATGACCTGCGCATTGGCACCGTAGGCCCGCTCGATCAGCAGCAGCGATTGCAGTTGCTGATCGGTGTCGACGCCTGCGGCAAGCTCGTCGGCGCGCAGCGAATCGTGGCGGGCTGCGGCATAGCTTTGCTCGGCCTCCGCCCCGTTCCGCGCCCGTGAGACATAGGACAGCACATCGGACGCAAGGCCCGAAAAGCTGCGTGCGCCCGGCTCGAACCCGCCGGACGCCGGAGAGATGAAGGCGTTCAGGCGCCCGCGCAGCCCGGTCAGCAGCGCGGAGTCGCCTGGCGGTCCCTCGGCGGTGGCGCCCAGCCCGTCACGCAGGCGCCAAAGCGCGCCGCCCTTTGCCGGATCGGCCGCCGCATTGACGGCAAGCCGCCCTGCCAGTCCGGTTTCGGTTGCGGCAGTAAAGGCCGCCCCGGCATCGGTGAACAGGCCCGGCGCACCAGCGGGCAGCGTGGTGTCGACCGAAGGGTCGGCAAAGCGGGCGATCAGGTCACGGGCCGCCGCATCGAGCCGCTTTTGCTGCAAGGGTGCCTCGATGTCGCGCAGACGGAAATTCGCGGCCATCGCCCCGCCATCAAGCTTGCCGGACCCCTCGCCAAAGGTCACCGGCTTGCCGTTCATCGTCAGGCCGGAAAGCGCCCCCGACTCCAGCGTCATGTCCGGGGTGATCTTGCCTACGGGCGTAAAGCCGAACAATGCGGGCCGACCGTCCAGCAGAACGGCACCGCCCGTTGAAATCAGCGCGATCCGCCCGGTCTCCCTGTCGATCTGGCGCAGGGGTACGATTTCGGCGATCCTGTCGATCAGCTGCTGGCGCTGGTCCATCAGAGGAGAGGCATCGCGGTCCGCAACAACCTGTTTGAGGATCTGTGCGTTCAGCGCCGCCACCTTCGCAAGGGTGTCGTTCAGCTCTTTCACATTCTCGGCAATCCAGTCATCCGCCCGCTCGCGCTCCATCTGCACGGCGATCGAGGCTTTGGCGACATGGTTGGCCAGTCCCTGTGCCGCCGTCAGAACCGCCGCCAGCCGCTGTTCGCTTTCGGGTCGGCCGGAGGCCGAGAGCAGGGCCTGGTCCAGCCCGGCGATCTTGCCGCCAAGGGACGCCGCGTCCTCGGGCGTGCCGATCACCGCCTCCAGTCTGGCGAAGGCGTCGGCCAGCACGGTGCTGCCGGCCATGTTGGCCTGGGCAACCCTTCGATCCGACAACAGGATCTGATCGGTCACCCGGACGACGCCGGTAATCCCGACACCGTTTCCCGTTCCGCCCAGGCTGCGTGCCGTCAGCTGAATCTCGCGCCGCCCGTAGCCATCGGTCAGCGCATTGGCCACATTGCTGGACACAAGTTCGGCAGACCGGGCGCTTGCCTGCAGACCGGACATCGCGCTTGATAGGGAAAGAGAAAGGCTCATGGCAAGATCCTGTCACCTGCTAGCGCTTGATGTTCTGCGTTTCCTGCAGCATCTCGTCGACGGTCTGGATGACCTTGGCATTGGAGGAATAGGCGCGCTGGGTCACGATGAGCTGGGTCAGTTCTTCGGCCACGTCGGTGGCGGACCCTTCGCGTGCAAATCCAAGCACGGCGCCCGTCGGACCGTCGCCGGCATCCCACAGGAACATCGGACCGCTTTCGGGCGAGACCTGGTAGGTCTGATTGCTCAGCGCGACCAGACCGTTCACATTCGGCACGTCCACCAGTGGCACCTGGCCGATGCGGCGGGTGAACCCCTGATCGTAAATGGCGTAGACATCGCCCTTCGAGTCGACCTGGACCGAGGTGACATTTCCCACGGGCGAGCCGTTCTTTGTAATCGTGACGGGGGCAAAACTGTCAGACAGTTGCGTCATGCCGTCGGGCGCGCCCGGCCTGCCGATCGACAGCTCAATGGATCCGCCCGCCACAGTCACGGGGATGGTGCCTGTCGCGGCGTTATAGGCACCACCCGAGACTGTCGTCACGGACGACAGCGTACCCCCCGATCCGACCGCCGTGTTGAAGACCAGTGTGTAGGACCCCACGACACTGCCGCCCGATGCGGAGTCGCGCAGGGTCATCGTCCAGGTGTTCGAGGAGCCGGTTGCCGGAACGGTCGGTTCAAAGGTCACATCCAGCGTTTCAGAGATGCCGACGTTGTTGAAATACTCAAGCGCAAGAGACTCTTCATCACCGCTGCTGGTCGAGGCAGTCGCCGTCGCAGGCAGATTCACGGAAAAGGCAATTTCGGTGGTCGGGTTGGCGGTGAACTGGTTGAGGTTGATGCGCACAGGCTGAAGCCCGGCGTTGCTGACACGCGGAAAGTTGGGAATCGTTCCGTCCGTGTCCGCCATCCAGCCCAGCAGGACCATCCCGGATTCCGTCTTCAGGTAACCCTGACCATCGGGCCGGAACGAACCGGTTGTCATCAGGCTTAGCGGATAGGTGGCCCCGCCGCGGTTCACGTCCTTTTCGGTCGTGACGGGAAGCATGCCCCGTCCGTCAACCGCAAGGTCTGTGGCATTGGTGGAACCAACCAGTGATCCCCGCTGGTCGATCAGCCGCATGGTGGACACGCGCACGCCGCCCGCCGAATAGCTGCTTGACCCGCCACCCTGCAACACAAGCGAGTTGAAGTCGGCCACGGTGCGGCGATAGCCGAAGGTCGACGCATTCGCGATGTTGTCCGAGATGGTTGCCAGTTTCGTCGCATTCGCGTTGAGCCCGGCAACCCCGGCATTCAGAGAAGAGGAAATCGTCATCCGGCAGCGCCCTTATCGGAGGGTTAATGGTACGGACCCCACTTTGCGCGCGACGGCTTAAGAACGACTTAATGCATGGAAGTTGAACTATTCAGCGGTCACGCCGCAGCAGGATCACCTCCAGGCGGTTGTTGCGGGTTGCCATGGGATTGTCGGTTGCCGGAACACGATCCGCAAATCCGGCCATGCGCTGAAGGCGTGCGCCCGGCAGGCCCGCCCCTTCAAGCTTGCGCCGCATCACGTCGGCCCGGTCTGCGGACAGGTCCCAGACCGGGTTTCGGATCAGGGTGATCGGATAGGACCGGACGTGTCCCTGCACGGCAACCTTGTTGCTGGCAAGATTGAGAACCTCCGCCAGAAGTTCCGCAATCTCGTCCAGAACCGGGGCGGGGGTGGCACTGTCCGGTTCGAAAAGTGCTGCATCCTCAAGATCGAAGATCTCGATGACAAGCCCTTCATCCGTGATCTTGGTCACGATGTGCCGCAAGGCCTGCTCCATCGTCATGCTTTCACCGCCGCGGGCCAGCAGGGCTTTCTCGACTTCCTTGATCGCCTCGTCCGCTCCCTCGCCTCCGGTTCCGTCGCCTTCCGAGATGCGGTTGGCACCGCGCGCGCGGTTTTCCTCGGTCGGTCGTGCCACAGAGGCACCGGTGCCACTTTGTGAGAAAGCTTCTTCGGAAAACACGCTGTCGCCGCCGAAGAACCCTTCACCGCCCCCCGACACCCGGTTGATCGGGATTGTCGGATTGAAGTAATCCGCAAGCCCCTTTCGCTGCTTTTCCGTCGTCGCGTTCAACAGCCACATCAGCATGAAGAAGGCCATCATCGCGGTGACAAAGTCGGCATACGCCACCTTCCAGGCACCGCCATGGTGCCCGCCCGCCTGAATGATCTTCTTGCGTTTGATGATGACCGGCGAAGCATTCGGCTGCTTTGCCATCAGACACCCCACATATCCCCGCATCCGGCATAGCCGCTGCGGGTGAACGCCGCTTTAACCTGCGGCATTTTAGCGGTTTGGTACCGCTGATCCGTCCCGTGAGGGCAAAGTGACCTGCGATGCCGGGCCCGATCGGCCCAGTCACGGCACAGCCGCAGGACAGGACGGGAAGAGTTGTCAGATCAGTCTTGCCTGCCCAGACCAAAGGCAGCCCGCACATCCACCTGCCCGGACTGTGCAGGCACGCTGACAAGCCACTGTCAGGAACTGGTGAGCGGGGGGGGATTCGAACCCCCGGCCCCATGATTAAAAGTCACGTGCTCTAACCGACTGAGCTACCCGCCCTCACCGTCCCGGATCGCCAGCGGCGTTCCCCGAACAAGACCCGTTCTGGCACAGCAGTCAGCGACCCTGCCCGCAAGTCACGGAAAGTCAAGGGCTGCACGCCAGAGACGCCGTCTCATGACAGGACCGCTTGGTATGAACTTCACCCGGCGGGGTCAAGACCCAATCGGCAGGAAACCGCGTCAGGCTGGCAAAACGCAGGAAGGGGGGGTATACGCGCCCCGATGACAACGCCCCGCGCCATATCCGGTCTGCCCTTCATGAAAATGCACGGGCTTGGTAACGACTTTGTCGTGATCGACTCGCGCGGGCGCGGGGCGCTGACCACGGCTGCGCTGGCGCGCGCGCTGGGTGATCGCAACCGTGGCGTTGGATTTGACCAGCTGGCGGAAATCCGCGATGCGGATGACGCCGATTTCACGCTTGATTTCTGGAACAGCGACGGCACCCGTGCCGGGGCCTGTGGCAATGCCACCCGCTGCGTTGCGGATCATGTGATGCAGGCCACCGGGCAGGACAGCGTCAGCATCAAGACGGCGCGCGGCATATTGTGCGCGCGCCGCCGCGCCGATGGACAGGTCAGCGTCAATATGGGCCAGCCACAGCTTGACTGGGCCGAGGTGCCGCTTGCCCGGCCGACGGACACATTGCATCTGCCGCTGCCCGGCGCGCCCGTGGCCGTCGGCATGGGAAACCCGCATTGCGTGCTGTTCGTGGCGGATGCCGATGCGGCTGATGTGGCGGGGCTGGGTGCCTTGCTGGAACATGACCCGCTGTTTCCCGAAGGCACGAATGTCGAATTCGCAGCACTGACCGCCCCGGACCGGCTGCGGATGCGGGTCTGGGAACGGGGCGCGGGCATTACGCTGGCATGCGGTTCGGGGGCCTGCGCCACGGCCGTTGCCGCGCACCGGCGCGGCCTGACCGGGCGGCGCGTTTTGCTCGACCTTGATGGCGGCCGGCTGGAGATTGACTGGCGCGACGATGGCGTCTGGATGACCGGCCCGACCGCCCATGTCTTTGACGGGCGGTTGACCCCGGCCTTCCTTGCGGCCCGCAGCACATGACCGCGCCGGTCTTCGCCACACTTGGCTGCCGCCTGAACGCCTATGAGACCGAGGCGATGAAGGAACTTGCCGCCGCTGCCGGGCTGGAAAATGCCGTCATCGTCAACACCTGTGCCGTCACGGCCGAAGCCCTGCGCAAGGCACGGCAGGAAATCCGGCGCCTGCGCCGCGATCATCCGGACGCCACCCTGATCGTAACCGGCTGTGCCGCGCAGACCGAACCGGAAACCTTCGCCGCGATGCCCGAGGTTTCCCGCGTCATCGGCAACAGCGAAAAGATGCGGGCGGCGACCTGGGCCGCGATGACGGCCCCCGGCCTGACCGGCGATACGCTGCGGGTGCAGGTGGATGACATCATGTCGGTGCGCGAAACCGCCGGGCATCTGATTGACGGTTTCGGGCGGCACCGCGCCTATGTGCAGGTCCAGAACGGCTGCGACCACCGCTGCACCTTCTGCATCATTCCCTTCGGGCGCGGCAATTCCCGTTCTGTCCCCGCCGGCGTGGTGGTGGATCAGATCAGGCGGCTGGTGGACAAGGGATTCAACGAGGTTGTCCTGACCGGGGTAGACCTGACAGCCTGGGGCGCAGACCTGCCGGCACAGCCGCGCCTTGGCGATCTGGTTCTGCGCATCCTGCGTCTTGTGCCGGACCTGCCGCGTCTGCGCATCAGCTCCATCGACCCGATCGAGGCCGATGACGCGCTGATGCAGGCCATCGCCAGCGAACCCCGGCTGATGCCGCACCTTCATCTGTCGCTGCAGGCGGGCGACGATATGATCCTCAAACGCATGAAGCGCCGCCATCTGCGTGACGATGCCATCGCCTTCTGCGACAAAGCCCGCCGTCTGCGCCCCGACATCGTGTTCGGGGCCGACATCATCGCAGGGTTTCCGACCGAAACCGAACAAATGTTCGAAAACTCGCTTAAGCTGCTGGACGACTGCGGGCTGACCTTCCTTCACGTGTTCCCGTTCAGTCCGCGCAAGGGCACCCCCGCCGCACGCATGCCGCAGCTTCGCGGGACAGAGATCCGCGACCGCGCCGCACGGCTGCGCGCGGCGGGCGATGCCCGGCTTTCACGGTACCTGGCAGAGCAGTCCGGCATGACCCGCCATGTGCTGATGGAAGGCCCGCGCATGGGCCGAACCGAGCAGTTCGCGGAAGCGGTTTTTGACACCGATCAGCCCGAAGGCCGGATCATCGTGGCGGACATCACCGGCACCCGGGGACAACAGCTTGCGGCACGGGTCAGGGCCGGCTGATCGTATCGCCCGACCCGAGCCGCAGTGACAATTCGATGACGCCCCCCGGCCGTTTTCCCGTGATGATTTCGGCTGCGATGCGGCCGATCTGCGGGCGGCAGGCACCCATCTTTGCGAGCCTGCGCGGAAGGCCGTCCGTCAGATCGACCCCGTTGCAGCCCGCCAGCCCCAGCTTGCCGGGCAGACCGGTGCCTTCGTGCAGGCAGTACAGAAGACCGCCCGCGCCGATCATGTCGGTCGGATACTGCGGGAAATCCGGATCAGGCGTGCGCTTCGGGATTGCCGCCGTTATCTCGTGGCCCTTCAGCAGGGCCAAGCCGCCCGGGTGCAACCCGCCGTCCGCAAGCGTCAGCCCTGCCCTGTGCAGAGCACCCTCGAACCCCACCAACCGCCTGCGCGCCCGGTGGTCGTCCGGCATCCCTGTTCCCGGAAACCCGATCCGCCGGTACCTCGCCGCGATGATCGCTTCGGCCAACTGCCATCCGGCCCGGCGGCGGGAAATGCCCACGGCACTGTCCCCGGGGGTGCCATCAACACCGAAAGACACCTCCCTTGCGCCCCCTTGGCAATCTGACAGCTTGCATGGCGGTGCATTTGCCCGCATGTACCGTATCGGGCACCGCGACACCGGGGCCTCGTAGCTCAGGGGATAGAGCGGCCGCCTCCTAAGCGGCAGGTCGATGGTTCGAATCCATCCGGGGTCACCACTAACCCATGCATCCTTGAAGCTGCTGCGGAAGATGCTCGGAGCATGGTCTGGTCAGGACCGCGCAGGCGACCGTTCGGGCAGCAACCTTGCCATGTCCGGCGGACCGCATGGTTCGCCAGGGCTTTCAGGCTCAAGGTCCGGGGTTGCGTCTGCCAGGCGGCGCGACAGCCGCCGGGGCAAGTCCGCCGGGCCGACGGCTTCGCGGGCCTTTTCCGTTCGGCCCCGCGCAGGGGTCTTTACCCGCCGCGCGTGGCAAAGACATTTTAACATTTGAAAATTGAAACATATTGATATATATATGTGAGTCGACGCATCTCGGTCAGCGTCGCGGGAGAATCTTGGATGGCACATATCGTGGTCCTGGGGGCGGGTCTTGGCGGCGTGATCATGGCCTATGAGTTGAAGGATCAGCTGGGCGCAGATGACCGGCTGACGGTGATCGCCAAAGGCAAAAGCTACAGCTTTGTTCCGTCGAACCCCTGGGTCGCCGTGGGGTGGCGGGCGCGCGAAGACATCGAGGTTGATCTGACCGGGGTCATGGAAAGGCGCGGCATCACCCTTGTGACACAAGGTGCTGCGCGGGTACACCCGGCCGAAAACCGGATCGAACTGACCGATGGTGCCGATGTCGCCTACGACTATCTTGTAATCGCAACAGGCCCGGACCTTGCCTTTGACGAGATCCCCGGCCTGGGCCCCGAGGGGCATACCGCATCGGTCTGCCATATCGACCATGCGCTGAAGGCTGAAGAAGCTGTGCGGCAGCTGATCGCCCGGCCCGGCCCGGTCATCATCGGGGCGGTGCAGGGGGCAAGCTGTTTCGGCCCGGCCTATGAATTCCTGTTCATTCTCGAGACGGCCCTGCGCCGGGCCAGGGTGCGCGACCGCGTGCCGATGACCTTTGTCACCGCAGAGCCCTACATCGGACACCTCGGCCTGGACGGTGTGGGCGATACCAAGGGCCTGCTGGAAAGCCAGATGCGCGCCCATCACATCAAGTGGATCACCAGCGCCAAGGTTGCCTCGGTCGATCCCGGCGTGATGCATGTTGAAGAAGTGAACGACGACGGCAGCACCAGGAAGCTGCACGATCTGCCCTTTGCCTTCGCGATGATGCTGCCCGCTTTCCGCGGCGTGGCCGCGGTGCGCGGGATCGACGGGCTGACCAATCCGCGCGGCTTTATCCTGGTGGACAAGTACCAGCGCAATCCGGCCTTTCGCAATGTCTTTGCCGTGGGCGTCGGTGTGGCGATTCCGCCGATGGGGCCAACCCCGGTGCCGGTGGGCGTGCCCAAGACCGGCTTCATGATCGAAAGCATGGTCACGGCGACGGCGCTGAACATCGCCAGCCTGCTGAGGGGCCAGGAACCGGCCGAGGTCGGCACCTGGAATGCCGTCTGCCTTGCCGATTTCGGCGATGGGGGCGTGGCCTTTGTGGCCCAGCCGCAGATCCCGCCGCGCAACGTCAACTGGTCGTCGCAGGGCAAATGGGTACATTACGCCAAGATCGGCTTCGAGAAGTACTTCCTGCGCAAGATCCGCATGGGCAAATCCGAACCCTTCTACGAGCGTCTGGCCCTGCAGGCGCTGGGCATCGACAAGCTCAAATCAACCCACACCGAACAGGGAGACATCCGATGACCGTCAATCAAGCCGTTACCGCCTTTGCAGGCGTCATGGTTCTGCTGTCGCTGGCTCTTGCCTGGACAGTCTCGCCCTATTTTCTGGCGCTGACCGCCTTTGTCGGCGCGAACCTGCTGCAATCGGCTTTTACCGGGTTCTGCCCGGCGGCTGCGCTTTTCCGGAAGCTTGGCCTGCCGGACGGTGCTGCCGCCTGATCCAAAGGTGCCCCCATGCCTGTCGCGCCGCGCCGCCTTTTCCTGTGCCTTCTGGGCCTTCTTGCCCTGCCGGGGCTTGCCCCTGCGGGTGAAATCATCCTGCAGCCCGTTGAGGTGGCCGAGACAAAGGCCCTGTTCGGCCAGATCGAAAGCCGCTTTGTCGTGCCGGCCCGCAGCCGGATCGGCGGGACGATCACCGCGCTGGACGTGACCGAGGGCGATGAGGTTGACGCAGGGCAGGTCATTGCGCGGATCGTCGACGAAAAGCTGGACCTGCAGCTTGCCGCCGCCGAGGCGCGCCTTGCGGCCGCCCGGTCGCAGCTGGACAATGCCCGGACCGAACTGGCGCGCAGCGAATCCCTGCTGGAACGCGGATCAACCACTGTGCAGGCGGTCGACAGGGTCCGCACCAGCGTGACCGTGGCCCGCAACGCGGTGACCGAACTGGACTCGGGCAAAGCGGTCATCCTGCAGCAGATGGCGGAAGGCGATGTCAAGGCCCCGGCCGGCGGTCGGGTTCTGTCCATCCCGACCCGCCTGGGCGAGGTCGTCTTGCCCGGCGAGGCGGTGGCCACCATCGCGGCGGGCAAGGTTTTCCTGCGACTGGCAATTCCTGAACGCCATGCCAACGGCCTGTCCGTGGGCGACCGGGTGGCGATCGGCGACGGGGCCGATCCGCGCGGGGGCCGCATCGAAAAGGTCTATCCCCTGATCGAAAACGGGCGCGTGACGGTCGATGTGGCCGTTGACGGCCTGTCAGGCGCATTCATCGGCCAGCGTGTTCTGGTGCAGGTTCCGGTCGGAACACGGCAGGCCCTTGCCGTGCCGCAGGCCGCGATCCAGCGCAGCGCCGGTCTGGACCTGGTCGCGATCAGCACCGGCGGGGCGGCCCGGACGGTTACGGTTGTGCCCGGCCCGGTCGTGGCCACACCTGACGGTCCGATGGTTGAAATCCTGTCCGGCCTGCGTGCCGGCGACACGGTGATCCTGCCATGATCGCGTCGCCGAAACGCGGCATTGCCGGTGCGCTGACCGATGCCTTCATCACCTCGCCGCTGACCCCGCTTGCCCTGGTCGCGGCTATCCTTCTGGGCATCGTCGCGCTGGTCACGCTCCCGCGCGAGGAAGAGCCGCAGATTTCCGTTCCCATGGTCGATATCCATGTCCGCGCCGACGGCCTGCGGACCGAGGATGCGGTCAAGCTTGTGACCGAACCCCTGGAAACCATCGTAAAGTCGATCCCCGCGGTGGAACATGTCTATTCCCGCACACAGGATGACGGCGTGCTGGTGACGGCCCGCTTTGCGGTCGGAACGGACTCTGACGCGGCCATCGTCCGTGTCCATGAAAAGGTGCGCGCCAATCTGGACCGCATTCCAAAAGGCATTCCAGAGCCGCTGATCGTCGGCCGCGGCATCAACGATGTTGCGATCAAGGTGCTGACCCTTGCCCCGCGCCCCGGGGCCGCCGACCGCTGGACGCCCGCAGACCTGACCCGCGTCGCGTCCGAGGTACAGGTGGCGATTGCGGCCCTTCCCGAAATCGGCCTGACCTATATCGTGGGCGAAACCGCCGAAGAGATCCGGATCCGACCGGACCCAGAGCGGCTGGCGCAGGCGGGCCTGACGCTGCAGGCGCTGGCGGCCAAGGTCGAGGGGGCGAACCGCAGTTTCCCGCTGGGGACCGTTCGGGAGGATGGCCGTCAGATCGGCCTGACCGCAGGCCGGACACTGACCGACCTGAGCGAGATTGAAAACCTTCTGGTGACGACGCGCGACGGGCGCCCGATTTACGTCCGCGATGTGGCCGATGTTGCGCTTGTCACCGATACCGCAGAGGCGCGCGTGTTCCAGCTTGACCGCGCCGAGGCGGGCTTTTCCCGCGTGCCTGCCGTGTCCCTGGCCATCGCCAAGCGCCCCGGTGCCAATGCCGTGGCCATTGGCGAAGAGATCCGCCATGCCGTTGCGCGTCTGGAAGGCACGGTGATTCCACAGGATCTGGCCGTCCACGTCACCCGTGACTACGGCGAGACCGCCAACGAGAAGGCGAACGAGCTGCTGTTCCATCTTGGTCTGGCGACACTGTCCATCGTTGCGCTTGTCTGGGTCGCCATCGGCTGGCGCGAGGCGGTTGTGGTGCTGATCGTGATCCCGGTCACGATCCTGCTGACGTTGTTTGCCGCCCGTGTGATGGGCTACACGCTGAACCGCGTCAGCCTGTTCGCGCTGATCTTTTCCATCGGCATCCTTGTTGATGACGCCATCGTCGTGATCGAAAACATCGCCCGCCACTGGGGCATGAAGGACGGTCGCCCCCGCCGCAGTGCGGCGGTCGATGCCGTAAGCGAGGTTGGCAACCCCACCATCGTTGCCACCCTGACCGTGGTCGCCGCCCTGCTGCCCATGCTCTTTGTCTCGGGCATGATGGGCCCCTACATGAGCCCGATTCCCGCCAATGCCTCGGCGGCGATGGTATTCTCATTCTTCGTGGCCGTGATCATCACGCCCTGGCTCATGCTGAAGCTGGGCAAGGCCCATGCCGGTCACGGGCAGGCGGCCGAAACGGCGGACGGCGGCGGTCTGGGTCGGCTCTACCGCGCCGTGGCCCGCCCCATTCTGGTCTCGCGCGCGCGGTCCTGGGCCTTCCTTCTGGCGGTGCTGGCGATGACCGTGGCGTCGATGGGGGCCTTCACCACAACCGCCGTCACGGTAAAGCTGCTGCCCTTCGACAACAAGTCGGAACTGGCGGTTCTGCTTGACCTGCCGCGGGGCACATCCGTCGAAGAGACGGACCGCACCCTTGCCGATCTTGCGGCGATTCTGGCGGATATCCCCGAAATCACGTCGATCCAGTCCCATGCCGGCACGGCGGCACCGTTCAACTTCAACGGCCTTGTGCGCCATTACTATCTGCGGGCCGAACCGCAGATGGGCGACCTGCAGGTCAATCTTTCCCCCAAAGGCGAAAGGTCGCGCGAAAGCCACGCCATCGCCCTTGACATGCGCAGCCGGATTGCGGCCCTGCCGCTTCCCGAAGGTAGTGTCGTCAAGGTCGTGGAACCGCCCCCCGGCCCGCCGGTGATGTCAACGCTTCTGGCCGAAATCTACGGCCCCGATGCCGAAACCCGCCGGGCCGTGGCGCGCAAGGTCCGCGACGCCTTTGAAACGGTGCCCTATATCGTCGATACCGACGACAGCTTCGGCATTCCTGCCGAACGGCTGCGCCTGACGCTGGACGACGCCAACCTTGATGATCACAGGATCGAACCTGCCGATGTGTTCGATACGGTCGCCCTGCTTTATGGCGGAAAGACGGTGGGGTATTCCCACCGCTCCGGCGGACGTGACCCCATCGCAATCCGGCTGGCCCCGTCCAGGGCGGACCGCGTGGTGAACGAACGTGCGCTGGCCACGCCGGTTCCGGCAAACCTTCTGCCGGGGGACCGCTCGGTGGTGGAACTTGGCGATGTCGTGAACATTGCCGCCGAGACATCATCCTTTCCGATCTTCCGCCGCAACGGCAAACCCGCCGAGATGGTGACGGCAGAACTTGCCGGTGATTTCGAGGCGCCGCTTTACGGCCAGATCGCCGTTGGCCGCGCCATTGCCGCCGCAGACTGGGGCGATCTGCCCAAGCCGGTGATCGTCCAGCACGGCCAGCCGGAAGACACCAGCGCGCCCGTGCTGCTGTGGGATGGCGAGTGGGACGTGACCTGGGTGACCTTCCGCGACATGGGGGCCGCGTTCGGCCTGGCCCTGGTGGGCATCTACATCCTTGTGGTGATGCAGTTCGGGTCTTTCAGGCTGCCATTGGTGGTGCTGACCCCGGTGCCGTTGACACTGATCGGCATTCTGTCCGGCCACTGGATTTTCGGCGCGCCGTTTTCGGCAACCTCGATGATCGGGTTCATCGCCCTGGCGGGCATCATCGTGCGCAATTCGATCCTGCTTGTGGATTTCATCCGCCACGCGCAGGGCGCGGGCCGTCCGATGCTGGACGTGCTGCTTGAGGCGGGTTCGATCCGGTTCAAACCGATCCTTCTGACCGCCCTTGCCGCCATGATCGGGGCTGTCACCATCCTGAGCGACCCGATCTTCCAGGGGCTTGCCATATCGCTGCTGTTCGGGCTGTTTTCGTCGACCATCCTGACGGTCCTTGTCATTCCGGCGATCTACATCACATTCCGGGGACACAGGGATCCTGCAGGCAAGGGGGCCGCCGCATGATGGACAGACCGGCATCTGACGCATCCGAAGGCGCTGCGGCGCATCTGGCGGTCGGCAAGGCCACCTCATTTCTCAAGCTGCTGGCGCACGAGGGGCGGCTTGAGATTCTGTGCCTGCTTGTGGACGGCGGACGTACCGTGGGCCAGATCGGAACCAGCCTTGGCCTGACACAGTCCGCTGTCTCGCAGCAGCTGATGCGTCTGCGGGCCGAGGGCCTTGTGGTGGCGAACCGGGAAGGCAGAAGCATCCGCTATATTCTGGGCCGGCCGGAAACGGTGATCGTGATCCGCGCGCTCCAGCAGGCGTTCTGCCCCCCCGCCAATCGGGTGCCGCTGTCTGAAACCGGCTGATGCCCCTCATCAGGCATTTGGGGGCGGGCGGGACATTGCCGTGACGCCCGATCCCGCCGATACCGGCCAATCCGCCGTAAACATCGGCAGACTGCCAGAGCCTGCCGGACCGGACGGTGCCCCGAGGTTCCGGAACCGTCCGGCAGGAAAGGGGACCGGCCCCGGACAGAGGTGTTTTGCGCCCCGAACGGAAACGGCACACTGACCCTGTTCGGTGCCCTTCATGCCTTGGTCTTTCAGCCGCGCCGCACACCGTGCAGGAAGACCCGCGCCCTGAAGCCGCAAGGCGCAGGTGCGCCCCGGCCGGGGGGAAGGGCAACCGGGGCAATCAATCCCGGCTTGGCACATGTCTTTCCGCGCGGCGGGAATGCAGCGGCAGCATGACAGCCCTGCAAGCGGTCAACGGCCCTTCGGCCTACCCCCCGTGGCTGAAGAAGCCCTTTGGCGCACGGGCCAGCAACTGCTGCGCCAGGGTCTGTCCCAGATCAGCCGCATCCGTGGCTGCGCCACGCAACTCACCCGAAATGGCCTCGCTGCCGTCGGGGCGCAGGATTTCACCGCGCAGATGCACCGTTGCGCCGTCCAGAACGGCCAGCCCGGCAATCGGCGTTTCGCAGGATCCGTCCAGGCGGCGCAGAAAGGCGCGCTCTGCCGCCAGCCTGATGCCGGTCGGGCCATGATGGATCGCCGCCAGCAACCCCGCCACCCGGTTGTCGGCCACCCGCCGCTCCACCCCGATGGCACCCTGCGCCACCGCAGGCAACATCTCGTCCACCTCGATCGGCCCGCGCGCGACATGCGCCATGCCCAGCCGGTTCAGGCCCGCCATGGCAAGGAACGTGGCTTCGGCAACCCCGTCTTCCAGCTTGCGCAGCCGTGTCTGCACATTGCCCCGGAACTCCACCAGCCGCAGGTCGGGCCGCCGCAGCGCCAGCTGCGCCCGCCGCCGCAGGCTGGACGTGCCGACCACGGCCCCCTGCGGAAGGTCCGCCAGCCGCGCAACACCCGGCGAAACCAGGGCGTCCCGCACATCTTCGCGGGGCAGACAGCAGTCAAGCACCAGCCCCTCGGGCTGCACCGTCGGCATGTCCTTCATCGAATGCACCGCGATATCGATGCCGCCCTCCAGCAGCGCCTCTTCGATCTCGCGGGTGAACAGGCCCTTGCCGCCGATCTCTTTCAGCGCCTTGTCCAGGATCTGGTCGCCCGTGACCTTGATCACGACGATGGCAAAGGCCGCCTCCGGCAGGTCAAACGCCGCCATCAGACAGCGCCGCACCTCATGCGCCTGCCACAGGGCAAGCGGCGAGCCGCGGGTTCCGATCTTCAGGGGCTGGGCGGGGCTGGGCAGGGTCTGTGTCATGGCGCAAGGCTTAGCGATGTCAACCGGGCCTGACAACTCGGTATTGACAAGGCTGCGCTGCCGGTGGACCCATCGCTGAAATCCGGAGACCGAGATGACCGAAAAGACCATCCTGCGCGCGCTCAAGGGCGAAATCCTTCCGACACCGCCGATCTGGATGATGCGTCAGGCGGGCCGCTACCTGCCGGAATACCGGGCCACCCGCGCGCAGGCGGGCGATTTCCTGACCCTGTGCTACACGCCCGATCTGGCGGCAGAAGTTACGCTGCAGCCGATCCGCCGCTTCGGCTTTGACGCGGCCATCCTGTTTGCCGACATCCTGCTGCTGCCGCAGGCACTGGGGGCGGATCTTTGGTTCACCACCGGCGAAGGGCCGCGTCTTTCGACGATTGCCACGATGCAGGATGTGGACGGGCTCAAACCCGTCGCGGCCATCCATGAAACCCTGGCACCGGTCTATGAAACGGTGCGCATTCTGGCGCGCGAACTGCCGGCGGAAACGGCGCTGATCGGCTTTGCAGGTGCGCCCTGGACGGTGGCTACCTATATGATCGCCGGGCGCGGCACCCCCGATCAGGCCCCGGCCCATGCGCTCAAGGCGGCAGACAGGGCGGCGTTTCAGGCCCTGATCGACCGTATCACCGAGGGGACCATCGAATACCTGTCGATGCAGGTGCAGGCCGGGGCCGAGGTGGTGAAGCTGTTCGACAGCTGGGCAGGATCGCTCAGGGGCCAGGATTTTCAGGATTTCGCCGTCGAACCCGCCCGCCGGATCATCGCCACGCTGAAGGCCCGCCACCCGGGCCTGCCGGTGATCGCCTTTCCGCGGGAAGGCGGGGCGGGCTATACCGGCTTTGCCAGGGCGACGGGGGCCGATTGCGTGGCGCTGGACAATTCCGTCAGCCCCGAATGGGGGGCGGCAAATGTCCAGACAGACGGCTGCGTGCAGGGCAACCTTGATCCGGCGCATATGGTCACCGGCGGCGCGGCGCTGGACGGGGCGGTACGCCATGTCGTACGCGCCTTTTCGAAGGGGCCGCATATCTTCAACCTTGGGCATGGCATCACACCCGATGCCGACCCGGAAAACGTGGCCCGGATGATTGCCGTGGTCCGGGGCGGCTGACCTGCCCCCCCTGTCCCTGCGTCGGCGCGGCTTTGCCGCCCCCGTCCCCTGGGGCATTGAAGTGCAGCACCTTTCGGGGAACAAGCCGGTCATGCACCCGATGCCCCTCCTGTGGAGGATTTCTGTCGCCCTTTGCCTGATGCTGGCCCTTGCCGCCTGCCGCGCCGAGGCTGCGGAGGTGGCCTGCCTCACATCCATCGCCGGAGAACCGCGTGCCCTTGTCTATGATCCGGACGAGCCGAACGTCCGGGCGAACATCACGCTGCGCGAACGCACCTTCGGCGGGCCGGAGGGTATCGAATGCCCGGGCTATGTCACGCTGCGCGCGATCCTGCGCGGGTTGAACCCCGACATCGGCTATGCCGAGATGCAGCCTTTCTGCCTGCGCTATGACCCCGGCCTTGCCACCTATACCGGGGTGGGTGTGGGCAGGCGCAGCGCCGGGCTTTTGTGCCGCGTCAGGGGCAAGGGGCTGTGCCGCCATGTCAATGGCACCAGGGATGCGGCGCTGGCCGTGGCCGGACTTGGCACCAGGGTGATGACGGGCATGAATTCATCCGCGACGGCCGCCGGGGTCAGTGCGATCGCCGATGCATCGGGTGCCATGATTCTCAGCGGTCCGGCAAGCTATCTGTCGGGGGCTTTCGCCTCGCTGGGGGCAGGCGCGCTGTCAGTGATCACGGCCCCGGCCACGCTGACAGCCGCCACCGTGACCGTGGTTGTCATCGGCGGCGCGATCTACGCCTGTTCCGACTGAACCGGGCTGGGTGGTCGTGGACCTGTCCAGTGAAGATCACCTCATCAGGCTTGCAGCGCGCGATCAGCGCGGGCAGCTTACGCCCGTCCGACCATCTGGCAGGGTGCTGAAAAGTGCCGGCCGCATGGGCTGCCTGACTGACCAGCGGGAACCTCTTGCGCCTGTGCGTGCCGTGCGCATCCTGGCAGGGGCCATTGCCCCTGCCACAGCGCCAGGCTGAACCCTGGCCCGCCGGGGGGCAAAGCTCCCTGCCAGCGCCCCGCCCGCCCCCGGCGGGCGCTGGCCTCCCTCGGTGCGGGCATCACGGGTCCTGGTGGCAGCGTCGCGCGCGGGCGGGGGAAACGCGGGTCGCGTTTCCTGATCCTGCCCAAACAGGCAATCCTTTTCCCCGGACCAGACGGATTTTCCCGGCAGGCAGGCGTTGGGATTGCTGTTTCCGCACCTTGCTAGGGTCTTGTCCTGAGAACGGTGAGGGCGGCAGCCAGGCCGACCCTGTATTTGCTTTGGAAGAGACCGCTTCTTGAGGGCGCAGTCCGTCTGGGCAACTATTCCAACGGGATCCGGTCGCTCGGATATCCCGTGATCTGGCGCCCCAAGCCGCGTTTTGCTCCCCAGCCGGGCCGTTGTCGCTGACATTTGTCTGAGGCTTGCCGCAGGCGTTGAACAGCACTGCCAGCTCCCGCGC
The DNA here is from genome assembly GCA_020250445.1 of Rhodobacter sp. Lineage (GTDB taxonomy): Bacteria > Pseudomonadota > Alphaproteobacteria > Rhodobacterales > Rhodobacteraceae > Aliitabrizicola. Next base: position 29,994 of record JADCEF010000086.1, on the reverse strand, counting down.
CGCCCGCGCTCCCGACAGCGAGGTGTCGGTGATCAAGGCCAAGGCATTCCCGCGTGCAGTCCTGCACCCTGGTGAGGATTTGGAACCGGCGGCCATCGGTCAGCTGGTCCGGGACAAGATCCGGCGACCAGTGTTGGTTCGCCGCCAGTGGCAACACCGTCGGGGCCCGTGTGCCCATGGCCCGCTTGCGCCCGCCCCGGCGGCGCACATGCAACTCCCGGCAGATGCGGAACAGGGGCTTGCGATTGACCTCGTGACCCTCACGCCGAAGAAACACCTGCAGCCGCTGACAGCCGGACCGGCGTCGAACCTTGGCCAATTCTCTGAGCCACTCGCGCGGCACAGGGTCATCTTGGCGGACATTTTCACAGCGCATGGTCATCCGGAAACAGCCGATCATCCGGCATGCCCGCCGTGCGCTCATCTCGTGACTTGCCACCAGATGCACGACCGCCTGCCGCTTCGCGCCGGGCGTCACCACTTTCTTCCAAGCGGATCCCTCGGTGCGGCATTGTCGCGCATCGCATCGGCGAGGCGCCGTTTCAGGCGGGCATTCTCGTCTTCCAGCTCCTTCAGCCGCTTGGCCTCACTGGCATCCATGCCGCCATGCCCGGCTTTGCACTTGCAAGCGGCCGCATCGCTGACGCCGTGCTTGCGGCACAGACCGGCGACCGAAACCCCGGCATCGTGCTCTTTTAGAATGCCGATCATCTGATCGTCGCCGAACCCGCTGCGCTTCATCTTTAATCTTCTCGATTGGGCCAGAGTCCACCTCAAACTGGATGAGGCGGAGGGGGCGACGTCAGCGCTGTGCAGAGGTCAGACCGGCAAAGCATTTGAAACTTTGCGCTGTCTTCTGCCACGCCGCGCACCGGGAGACGTTTCATTTCAAGGTGATGGCGGAGAGACAGGGATTCGAACCCTGGGACCCCGCAAAGGGTCAACGGTTTTCGAGACCGCCCCGTTCGACCGCTCCGGCACCTCTCCGCGTCGGTGGTCTTGCCGCGCGGATGTACTGGAGGAGTTGCGGGGTTGCAACCCCGTACTGGATGCTGTCCCACTGCGTGGTGCAGCTTGTTGCGCTCTCCATGACCGTCCCGGACCTGTCCGGGCTGGTCATGCGCCGGGGACTGCCGGGAGCATGACGGTGTGACCGTCGCTGCTGGATGATCCCTTCGGAGTAGATTGTTAAGAAAAAGAAGAGCCTAACGACAAACCCAAGACAGAACAGCAGCACAATCAGAGCTGCAGCGATGAAGATTTTTGCGACGAGATCGAGCAACAGCCTCATCAATGACCATTCATGTCTATGCCAGCCAGCCAGACTTTGTGGAGCGAACCAGTTGCGCGCTTTCTGATCTGCAGCCGCGTGAGAGAACCGACACCCAGAGCTTCATCTGGGTGGTCGCAGAGTATCAAGGGGACCGCGAGGGCAGGCTTAGGGGCAATCCACAGCGCGTGCCGCAGGCTCGCTGCAACGACCGCGAGGACCACGCGAAGGTGGTCAACACCCGCCACCTGCCACCTGTCTGTTGTGCGACAGGTCCCTTGCGGGAGGCACCGGCGCAAGCGCCGCCAGCATCAGCCCCGCTTTGCGGCCAAACGCTCGGCCTGTTTGATCTGGCTGCGCACGCCCATGCCAAAGCCCAGCCACGACATGAACAGATAAAGTACAGTGATAACGGCAAGGCTTATCGGCAGCAGGGCCTTCAACCCATCTGCGGCCCCGGCATCCCCCGCAGCGGCAATGGCGAGGGCGTCCAACGTCAGCGGCACACCGTGGTATAGAAATATGCCCCAGACCAGCCCAAGGGACAGCGCGATGGACACCACTGTTGCCAGCAGGGCAAAGCGCAGCTTCTCGCCAGCCGTCGCCACGCGTCCTGTTTTTCCTGCATGATAATACCCGGCTCCCACTGCCGCGCCCATTGCGATGATAATGCCCAGGGAACCTGGCAGCGGAATGCTCGGGACGAAGTGCTCAATCCCGTACAGCAGCACGTACGCCAGAACCTGCAGCATTACGAACATGCCCAAGGTCTTTGTCATCAAAGCACCGCTTGTGTTTTCAGTCATGCTCACTCTTTCGGCTGGAACGACACTCCCCAGGTGGCCTGCCGTTTGCCGTAAAGATCGCCTGACGAGGTCGTGAGAGCAAGCGTTTCTTGGTTCGGGATGGCAGCAGCAATCGGCGGTTCCCGTCGGCCCGGGCCGGGCGGCGAGGTCATCCTCTGCCGTCCGGGGGCGTTATCCGGCGCGGTGGACAGACCTGTCGAGCCCTGTCCGTTCATCCTGAAATCCTCACAGGCAAGCGCCCGTCGTGCCGCCTGGCTGGCGGGACAGTCTTCCTGATCCGGCAGAGAAGGGCATGGCGTTCCGGGCGGTCCCCGAAACGCTCCGCGTTTCCCCGCCCGGTCAGGGACCACGGCCCCACAGGACCGTTCCCGCAAGCGCGACAGAGGCCAGCGCCCGACCCGGCGGCGGCGAAGCGCCCGCCGGTTGGGGCGGGTACTGGCCGGGGGCTTTGGCCCCCGGCTGGTCAAGGGTCAGCGTGGCGCTGTGGCAGGGGCGATGGCCCCGGCCATTGAAGCGGTGAAGGTGCTTTCGTCCCTCCGGCCGGGAACAGGAAACGCCCCGCGTTTCCCCCGCCCGCGCTGAACTGTGCCCCACAGACCGGCAGGTCCGGGACCAACAACAGGCCAGCGCCTGCAAAGGGCGGGGGGCGCTTGTCGGGGGCTTTGGCCCCCGCCGGGCCCGTGGCACGCACACCGCGGGGCCGGGGCGACGGCCCCGGCCAGACCGCGCGGGGCGGGCGGATATCTGTTTTGGCAGGGCAGCCTCGGCGCGGGCGGCCCTTTTTTCCACCCCGTTACCGGGGACGGCCCGCTTGTGCAAACGCGCCATTGACCCGCCTGCACCCCATGGTGCATGACGCCGCCATGCTGATCTTCAAAATCTTCCGACGCCCTGAATGGGATGCCTTCCGCACCGCAGGCGAAACGCAAGGCGCCCCGATTGATCTGGCCGACGGGTATATTCACTTCTCGACCGCAGCCCAGGTTGCTGAAACCGCCGCCCGGCATTTCGCCGCCGAAAGCGATCTGGTTCTGGTCGCGATTGACGCCGGCCGGCTGGGGCCCGCCCTGCGCTGGGAACCTTCGCGCGGCGGGGCACTGTTTCCGCATCTGTACCGCAGTCTGACGTTGCAGGATGTGGTCTGGGACAAATCGCTGCCTCTGGGGGCCACCGGGCACATCTTTCCCGAGGGTCTGTGGTGAGCCTCTGGGAACGGGCCGGCCTGAGCCTGCTGCACCGGCTTGATCCCGAAACCGCCCACGACCTGTCGCTGCGCGCCCTTGGGTCGGGCCTGCTGCCGCTGCCGGGCCGCGTCACCTCGTCCCGGCTGGCGGTGACGCTGGCGGGGATGGCGCTGGACAATCCGGTGGGGCTGGCGGCGGGCTATGACAAGAACGCGGTGGCGCTGGCCGCGCTGGCGCGGGCGGGATTCGGGTTTCTCGAGGTGGGGGCAGCCACCCCGCGCCCGCAGCCCGGCAATCCGCGCCCGCGCCTGTTCCGTCTTGCGCAAGACCGCGCGGCAATCAACCGTTTCGGCTTCAATAATGACGGGGCCGGGGCGATCCGCGCCCGCTTGGCCCGGCGGCCGCGCGAGGTGCCGGTGGGCCTGAACCTGGGGGCCAACAAGGACAGCACCGACCGGGCCGCAGATTTCGCGCGGGTCCTGGCCCTTTGCGGCCCCGAGGTGGATTTCGCCACCGTCAACGTCTCGTCCCCCAACACCGAACGCCTGCGCGAGCTGCAGGGGCGGGCCGCCCTGACCGCCTTGCTGGACGGTGTGATGGAGGTGCGCGCCACCCTGCCGCGCCCTGTTCCGGTATTCCTCAAGATCGCGCCCGACCTGACAGATGACGCGCTGGCGGAAATCGCCCAGGTCGCCGTGGCAGCGGGACTGAGCGGGATCATCGCCACCAACACCACGCTGGCGCGCGGCGGGCTGCGCAGCGCAGATCGTAATGAGCCAGGGGGGCTGTCGGGTGCGCCCCTGTTCGAACGCTCCACCTGCGTCCTGGCCCGGCTGTCGCAGCTGACAGGTGGGCGCCTGCCGCTGATCGGTGTCGGCGGCGTTTCGACGCCCGAGCAGGCCTATGCCAAGATCCGCGCCGGTGCCACGGCAATACAGATTTACACCGCGATGGTTTATGAGGGTATTTCGCTGCCGGCCCGCCTTGCGCGGGGGCTGGACGGGCTGCTGGCACGGGATGGCTTCGCCTCGGTCGCCTCTGCCGTCGGAACGGGGCGGGCCGAGTGGCTGTGACATCACGCGTCTTGCGGGCCGCAGTCCCCAGGGCGGGTGATCGGGCTGGGGCCGCCCCTGTCAGCCGCCATCGGTTTGCGGCATCAGGAAATGCCCGGTGCCCTGCGCGAACAGGCGCGCGCGGTTGTCCTGCCAGGCCTCGACATGCACGCTGGCGTAACGCCGCCCCGAACGGTTGACCCGCGCCCGCGCATAGGCATCGCGCGGCAGGCCGGAGCGCAGGTAATCGACCGTGAAGTCGATGGTCTTGGGCAGGTCCGGCAGGGCCGCGCCCGGCCCCGTCTGCCCGGCCTCCATCGCCTCCCACATCAGGGTCCAGCTCAGTTCGAAGATCGCCGCCGTTTCCAGGAAGGCCGCCGTCACCCCGCCATGCAGCGCCGGGATCGCGGGGTTTCCGATCAGCCTGTCATCGAAGGGCAGGATCGCCGTCAGCTCGTCGCCGCGCCGGTCAAAGGTGATGCCCAGAAATCCGATATAGGGCACCCCGGCAACCAACGCGCGCAGCGCGGCATCGCGGCGCGTCTTGATCACCTGAACCGGTTCGGGGCGGGCGCGCGGGTTCATGCCTGTGCCCCCTGTGCGCGGTCCACGGTGAAGGTCCCCGTCGCGGTGGCGACCGGGCGTTCGGCATCCCCGTCGGTCGCCGTTGCGCGCACGAAGGCGACGGACCGGGTAACATGATAGCATTCGGCGCGCGCCGTAAGCCGCTGACCGGGCGTGGCCGGCCGCATGTAGTCGATCCGCAAATCCAGCGTCGCCGTGCTGGCCGGGGCTTCGGGATGGCTCATCACGGCGGCTCCGGCGGCGGTATCCATCAGCGCCGACACGGCCCCGCCATGCAGCACCCCGGTCGCAGGATCACCGACGAATCGCGGGTCATAGGGCATCGAGACCACCGCCAGCCCCTTGCCCAGCAGGTCAAGATGCATGCCCAGCGCCCGGGAATGCGGAATCGCCTCGATAAACTGGCGGGCAATGCGGGTGCGGTCGGTCATCACAAGCTCCTTGCGCCTGAGGCGGACTGTCGCCTGCCCTACGCCAGGCTGCAAGCCCGCGCAGCGATTGCGCGGCTGGTGCCTTGTCACTACGCTTTGCTGACGGAGGGCCCTGCGATGACCGAAACCCGCCTCAACTTCAAAGAGACGCGCGCCCGGTTCGACGCAACCCCGCGCACGCTGCGCCATTACGAATACATGAAGCTGCTTCAGCCCGGGAAAGACGGGCGCGCGCTTTTACGGGCCAAGGGAAATTGCCCGCATGACGCTGATCCTGCGTGGCCGCCGCTTTGGCTTCAGCCTGGAAGAAACCTGCCCATGGCTGCTGATCCATGAAACCAGGGGCACCTCGGCACAGTTGCGGGCGCTGGTCGGTCTGGCAGACCGCCAGCTTGCCCAGCTGCGCCGCCAGAGGGACGGGGTCGAAACCGCGGTCGCCGAGCTTCAATCCCTGCGCGACAGGGCGGCGGCCTCAGGTGATCCGGTCTGATCCGGCCCGGCAGGCCGTTCGCCGCGATGGCCCCGGCCGGGACTGCTGCGCATGACGTTGCGTCAGCCCGGCTGGCACGACGTCATCCGCGCCCTGACGCCACGTTTCGTTTACCTCGGCGTCATCCTGCCGGATAAGGATCATCACCGCCGCCATCCGGCCGACGTTCACACCTAAGGCGCGTGCGACAGATCGATGACAGATGCCTTGACGATCCGGAAGATGGGCAAGTCCCCTGGCGCTGCGCCCCGCAGCCTGCACCCTTGCGGACAGAAGGATCTTCTGTTCCCGATCCGTCAAGTCAGGCCCTGGCTGTTCACCCGGCGCGACCGGCCCCGGCTGACGATGATCCTGCGCGGCGGGTGCCCTGGCCTTGCCCCGGCAGATATCCGCCCGCCGCCGCACAGCCATGACAGGGACGCGCACCGGACGGTGCGGCCCGGCCGTACCAGCGGCATTGCCGGCGACCGGCCGGCGGTGATGACGCAGCGGCGGGCCGGACCGGACGATGCCACCGCGGAACCGAAAGACCGGCTTATCCGGGCGGACCGGGGTCTTGCCGCCTTCTGCAGGGACGCAGCCGGGCAACAGCACAGGAGACGACCCGATGACAGCCTATGCCGCGCCGGTCAGGGACATGCAGTTCCTGTTGCATGATGTCCTTGGCGTCACCACCAGCGGGGTGCCCGGATATGACAGTCTGGACCCTGCCTTCACCCTGGCGGTCCTTGATGCGGCGGGCAGGCTGGCCGGCGATGTGCTGGCCCCCCTGAACGCGGTGGGCGACCGCGAGGGATGCCAGCTTGAAAACGGGGCGGTCCGCACGCCGCCGGGCTTCGCCGATGCCTTCGCGGCCCTCAGGGCCGGGGGATGGACCGCTCTGGATTGCGATCCGGCCTATGGCGGCCAGGGCCTGCCCTGTCTGATGGGCACGGCAGTGGGCGAGATGTTCGTGTCGGCCAATATGGCGCTGAACATGTACCAGGGTCTGACCCATGGCGCCTATTCGGCGATCCGCGCCCATGGCACGCCCGGGCAAAAGGCGATGTGGCTGCCGAAACTGGTCAGCGGCGACTGGACCGGCACGATGAACCTGACCGAACCGCAGTGCGGTACCGACCTGGGCCTGCTGCGGACCCACGCCGATCCGCAGGCCGACGGCAGCTACCGCATCACCGGGCAGAAGATTTTCATCTCTGCCGGTGAGCATGACCTGGCCGAAAACATCATCCATCTGGTCCTTGCCAGGGCACCGGGCGGCGGCGAGGGCACGCGCGGCATCTCGCTGTTCATCGTGCCGAAGATTCTGGTCAATGCCGACGGCAGCCTCGGCGCGCGCAACGCGCTGTCCTGCGGCAGGGTCGAAAGGAAGATGGGGATTCACGGCAATGCGACCTGCCTGATGAACTACGACGGGGCAACAGGCTGGCTGCTGGGCGATCTGCACAAGGGCATGCGGGCCATGTTCACCATGATGAACGAGGCGCGCCTTGGCGTGGGCCTGCAAGGCTATGCGGTGGCGGAAGCCGCCTATCAGATGGCCCGCACCCATGCGAGGGACCGCCTGCAGGGCCGCGCGGCGACAGGGCCGGTCAATCCTGCGGGCCCCGCCGATCCGCTGATCGTCCACCCCGATATCCGCCGCAGCCTGATGGACCAGAAAAGCTTTGTCGAAGGGGCGCGGGCGCTGACCTTCTGGGGGGCGCATCTGATCGACCGGTCGGTGCGCCAGGGCGATGCCGCCGCCGAGGGTCTGATTTCGCTTCTGATCCCGGTGATCAAGGGCTTTCAGACCGACAAAGGCTTTGAGATGGCCGTCGCCGCCCAGCAGGTGTTCGGCGGGCATGGCTATATCGAGGACTGGGGCATGTCGCAATTCGTCCGCGACGCCCGCATCGCCATGATCTACGAAGGTGCCAACGGCATTCAGGCACTGGACCTTGTCGGGCGCAAGCTGGGGCAGGACGGCGGCCGGCACATGATGGCCTTTCTCGGGATGATCAGGACCTTTCTGAAGGAAAACGGCGGCGACGCCCGCCTGGCACAGGACTTTCTTGATCCGCTGAAGGCGGCATCGAAAGACATGCAGGCAGCCGTGGCGGTCTTTGCCGAAGCGGGGATGACGGCACCGGACGCCGCCCTGGCCGGGTCTTGCGACTTCCTGCATCTGGCAGGGCAGGTCTGCCTTGGTCTGATGTGGGCGCGGATGGCACGGGCCGCCCTGGCAGCACTTGACGCCGGAACCGGTGACCCGGCCTTCTACCGGGCAAAGCTGGCCACGGGCCGCTACTATATGGCGCGCCACCTGCCCGCGACGGCCCTGCACCTGGCCCGGATCAGGACCGGGCCCGGGCCGGTGATGGCCCTTGCGGCCGATGCGTTCTAGGCTTGCCCTCGCTTGTCCCCTGCCGGAGTCCTGCCGATGCCCAAACGTTTCCGCCTGACCCGCCGCCCGCCGGTCGCCATGACCGAAGACGGCTACCGGCGGCGGAAGCGGTTCGCCGCCGATGCCGGGCTGGATGAAAGCGAGGCCCTGTCCTTGCGATTCGAGCATTCCGATTCCGTGATCGACGCCGAAACGCCGGGCCACCGTCTGCGCCTGTTCACCCGGGACCTGGAGGCGCGCAAGGCATGAGCGGGGCGCCACCCGCACCGGGGGATTTGGGTATTTGTGCCGAAAAGAAACCCAATGTGCGCCCCGACCCGACCTCGCGGACCGCATGTGACATGGGCCGGAGGTGGGCCGGGGCGGCTTCTCCTCGGGCGGTCATCGGCTCCCCAGCCTGTACCGCACTGACAAGGGTGCCGCTTTATGGTTAAGAACGTCTTATTCTTCTTGGCGAAAATACCCCACGGGGGTGCGGGGGTGTGAAACCCCCGCGTCTGCCCCCGCAACCAGAAAGCGGTATCATCATGACGGCCCAGCTGTACTGCTTCGGCGAAAGCGGCAATGCCTACAAGGCGGCGCTGGCCTTGACATTTGCGGATATGGCGTGGGAGCCGGTCTTCGTCGATTTCTTCAACGGCGAAACCCGGACCCCGGCCTTCCGCGCGCTGAATGAAATGGGAGAGGTGCCCGTGCTGGTCGATGGCGACACCACGTTGAGCCAGTCGGCGGTGATCCTGGATTTTGTCTCGTCCAAGACCGGCAAGCTGGGTGGCCGATCGGCGGCGGAACGGCGCGAGGTGCTGCGCTGGATGTTCTGGGACAACCACAAGCTGTCGGGTCTGGCCGGGACCGCGCGCTTTCTGTCGAACTTCCTGCCCGAAGACAAACGCCCCGCAGGCGTGGTCCCCTTCCTTCAAGGGCGGCTCAAGATCGCCTACTCTCTGCTGAACGATCACCTTGCGACCCGCGCCTGGATGGCGGGCGCGCAGATGACCGTCGCCGACCTGTCCTGCTGCGGGTATCTCTATTACCCCGAACCCTTCGGATTCAATCGGGCCGACTGGCCGCATGTCGATGCCTGGCTTGCGCGCATTTCGGCGCGGCCCGGCTGGAAACATCCCTATGACATGATGCCCGGCAATCCGTCCGACCGGTCCTGAGGAGTGCGTGATGACAGAAGCCATCATCTATGACGCCGTCCGTTCGCCCCGTGGCAGGGGCCGCCCCGACGGCAGCCTGCACGAGCTGACGGCGGTGGCGCTGTCGGCGCGCATGCTGAATGCGCTGAAGGCGCGCAACGGTCTGGAGGGCCACGCGGTTGAAGATGTGATCTGGGGCAACGTCACCCAGGTGGGCGAGCAGGGCGGCTGCCTTGCGCGCTCTGCCGTACTGCTGTCAGACCTTGACCCGTCGATCCCCGGCCTGTCCATCAACCGCTTTTGCGCCAGCGGGATGGAGGCGTTGAACCTTGCCGCCAATCAGGTGCGCGCCGGGGCAGGCAGCGCCTATATCGCGGGCGGGGTCGAGATGATGGGCCGCGTCGCCATGGGCAGCGACGGGGCCGCCATTGCCGTTGACCCCAGCCTGGCGATGAAGACCTGTTTCGTGCCGCAGGGGATAAGTGCCGACATCATCGCCACCCTGTACGGCTTTACCCGGGAGCAGGCCGACAGCCTGGCTGTGCAAAGCCAGCGCCGCGCCGCGCGCGCCTGGTCCGAAGGGCGCTTTGCCGGATCGGTGCTGACCATCACCGATCAGAACGGCCTGCCGGTATTGAGCCGTGACGAACACATGCGCCCCGGGACAGACCTGCACAGCCTTGCCGCGCTGACGGCCAGTTTCAGGGAGATGGGCGAGGTTATGCCCGGCTTTGACCGGGTCGCCCTGATGAAATACCCGCAGCTGGAGCGGATCGAACATATCCACCACGCGGGTAATTCCAGCGGCATCGTCGATGGGGCCGCCGCGATCCTGATCGGCAGCCGGGCGTTTGGCGAACGCCACGGCCTGCACCCGCGCGCGCGCATCCGCGCCACGGCCAAGATCGGCACCGACCCCACGATCATGCTGACCGGCCCCGTGCCGGTCACCGAAAAGATTCTGGCCGAGACCGGCATGGCGATATCCGACATTGACCTGTTCGAGGTGAACGAGGCCTTCGCTGCGGTCGTGCTGCGCTTCATGCAGGCTTTCGGTGTGGACGCGGACCGCGTGAACGTCAACGGCGGGGCCATCGCCATGGGCCACCCGCTGGGCGCAACCGGGGCCATCATCATCGGCACGCTGCTGGACGAGATGGAGCGCAGCGGCAAGGGCACCGGCCTTGCCACGCTGTGCGTCGCCTCCGGCATGGGGGCCGCCACGATTATCGAGAGGCTGTGATGCCAAAAATCGATCTTGCCACGGTGCCGGTCAGGACCGGCTCGATCTACCCCGAACCCTATGCGTCGCAGATGCAGGGCCGGTCCTCGCTGCGGCTGGGTCAGGCGGGCGGGCTGACGCAATTCGGCGTCAACCTGGTGATCCTGGCCCCCGGCGCGCGGTCTTCACTGCGCCACTGGCACCGGCACGAGGATGAGTTTGTCATGGTGACGCAGGGCGAATGCGTGCTGGTCCAGGACGCGGGCGAAACCGTGATGCGCGCGGGCGATTGTGCCGCCTTTCCGGCGGGCGATCCGGACGGGCACTGCTTTGTCAACCGCAGCAAGGCCGAGGCACGCTTTCTGGTGGTGGGCACCAGGGCCCCGTCCGAAGTGGTAACCTACAGCGACGTTGACATGATGGTCGTGATGGAAGGCGGCGATGCACGCTTTACCTACAAGGATGGAACCCCATGGGCAGGACCACGCGGATGACGCCCGTTGCAGGCGCACCCATGATCGGCAACGGGGGCATCTGATGCCCAAACTTGCCAGCCTGCCCTTTGTCGAAGAACCCGAAACGCTTCATCCCGTTCTGGGCGTTCCGATGCACGCCTATGCCCACTGCATTCTGGGCGACCCGGGCGGTCTGACGCAGTTTGGCGTTCATATCGAACGTCTGCCGCCCGGCTCCACCTCCAGCCTGCGCCACTGGCATGAAACCGAAGACGAGTTCATCCTGATGCTGTCGGGCGAGGTCATCCTGCGCGAAGAGGGTGGCGAGACCCGGCTTGCCGCGGGCGATGCCGCTGCCTGGCCTGCCGGGGTGCCGAACGGCCATTGTCTGGAAAACCGGTCGGGGGCCGATGCCATCTACCTGACGGTTGGCACACGCAACCGCGCGGATGTCATCCATTACCCCGATCACGACCGTATCTGCCACAAGGATGGGTCCGCGCGCCGCTGGACGCGCGGCGATGGCACGGCGGTAGCCCCTTGATATCCCCTCTGACCCATGATGCCGCCCCTGTCCGCCCGCAAGGCGCAGTGAAAGGACATGTGTGATGCCTGATTTTACCCTTGCCACCGATGCCGATGGCATAGCCACCCTGACCTGGGACGTGGCGGGCAAATCGATGAACGTCATGTCGGCCGAAGGTTTTGCCCTGCTTGACGCGCTGATCGGCCGGGCGCTGTCCGACCCGGCGGTCAAGGGCATCATCCTGACATCGGGGAAAAAAGATTTCTCCGGCGGGATGGACCTGAACATCATCGCGGGGATGAAGGACGGCGGTGCCCAGGGCATCTTTGACGGGGTCATGCGCATCCACGGCATCCTGCGCCGGATCGAACGCGCCGGGATGGACCCCAGGACCCTGACGGGCGGCAAGCCCATTGTCGCGGCCCTGCCGGGAACCGCCCTTGGCATCGGCCTTGAACTGCCGCTGGCCTGCCACCGCATCATTGCGGCGGACAATCCCAAGGCCAGGATCGGCCTGCCCGAGATCACGGTCGGCATCTTTCCCGGCGCGGGCGGCACGACGCGGCTGGTCCGCAAGCTGGGGGCGCTGGCGGCCGCCCCCTTCCTGCTGGAAGGCAGGCTGAGCGACCCCAGGGCGGCCAAAGCCGCCGGTCTGATTGATGAGGTGGTCGCCCCCGAAGCGCTGCTGTCGCGGGCCAGGGACTGGGTGCTGACCGCCACCGATGCCGATCTGGTGAAACCCTGGGATGCCAAGGGCTATCGGATGCCGGGCGGCACCCCCTATCATCCGTCGGGCGCCATGACCTTTGTGGGTGCCAATGCCATGGTGCTGGGCAAGACCATGGGCGTTTACCCGGCGGCCAGGGCGCTGCTTTCCGCCGTGTATGAAGGGGCGCTTGTGCCCTTTGACACCGCCCTGCGGATCGAGGCGCGCTGGTTCACCAATGTCCTGCTCAACCCGTCCTCCGGGGCGATGATCCGGTCGCTGTTCATCAACAGGCAGGCGCTGGAAAAGGGCGCTTTGCGCCCGGCGCAGCCCGATCAGGCGGTGCGCCGCCTGGGCGTCATCGGGGCGGGCATGATGGGGGCGGGCATCGCCCATGTGGCGGCCAGCGCCGGCATCACGGTGGTGCTGATCGATACCACGCAAACGGCGGCGGAGCGGGGCCGCGCCCATTCGGAAGACCTGCTCGACACGGGCATCCGGCGCGGCAAGGTGACGCCCGACCGAAAGGCCGAGGTGCTGGGGCGCATCACCGCCACGACCGATCATGCTGCACTGTCGGACTGCGATCTGGTCATCGAGGCGGTGTTCGAAGACCCCAAGGTGAAGGCCGAAGTGACGGCCCGCGTCGAGGCCGCCGTCGGCCCCGACTGCATCCTTGCCACCAATACCTCGAACCTGCCGGTCAGCGGGCTGGCGCAGGCCAGCCAGCGGCCGGACCGGTTCATCGGCATCCATTTCTTCTCGCCGGTCGACCGGATGATGCTGGTCGAGATCATCCGGGGCAAGGCCACCGGCGACCGCGCCGTGGCCAAGGCGCTGGCGTTCGTGCGCCAGATTGGCAAGACGCCCATCCTGGTCAACGATGCCCGTTTCTTCTACGCCAACCGCTGCATCATTCCCTACATCAACGAAGGCATCCGCATGGTGGCCGAAGGTGTCAGGCCGGCGCTGATCGAAAATGCCGCAAGGCTGGCGGGCATGCCGCTGGGGCCGCTGCAGCTGGTCGATGAAACCTCGATCGATCTGGGCGTGAAGATTGCCAGGGCGACCAAGGCCGCGATGGGTGATGCCTATGCGGATGGTGCCGCGGACGAGGTGCTGTTTGCCATGGCCGATCAGGGCCGCCTGGGCAAGAAGGCGACTGCAGGGTTTTACGCCTATGACGCGGCGGGCAAGCGTGAGGGGCTGTGGCCCGGCCTTGCCACCCGCTACCCCGTGACCGACCCGCAGCCCGACCTGACCGAGGTGCAGCACCGCCTGCTGTTCGCCCAGGTGCTGGAGGCGGTGCGCGCCCTGCAGGACGGCGTGCTGGCCGACATCCGCGAAGGCGACGTCGGCGCAATCCTGGGCTGGGGCTTTGCGCATTGGTCGGGCGGCCCGTTCAGCTGGCTGGACATCATCGGGGCCGCCCGCGCGGTGGAGATCTGCGATGCGCTGACAGCCCGGCACGGCCCGCGCTTTGCCGCGCCCGCCCTGCTGCGCGACCTGGCCGCGAAAGGCGACACCTTTTATGGCCGCTTCGCCCCGGCCGTCAGGGCCGCCTGATCCCTGCGGGGTCCCAGCTTCTTATCGGCCCAAGTACCCTCGCCGAAGGCGCTCCTGCCCCGCAATCCGCGCAAGGACCGGGGTGAGAGCCTCCGGCGGGGGTACTTGGGCCGAAAAGAAACTCTGGAGGGGTGTCAGAGACGGTTCGGCGGCTCCTGCCCGTCGAGGGCGGCGATCAGGTTGGTGACGGCCAGCATCCCCATCGCCTCGCGCACTTCCAGCGCCGCCGTTCCCAGATGCGGCAGCAGGGTGACGTTTTCCAAGGCGATCAGCGCCTCGGGCACCTTCGGCTCGAATTCATAGACATCAAGGCCCGCCCCGGCGATCCGGCCTTCCTGCAGCGCCGCGATCAGGGCCGCCTCGTCCACCACATCGCCGCGCGAGATGTTAACGAAGATGCCGCTAGGACGCATGGCGGCCAGCGCCCCGGCATTGATCATGTGCCATGTCGCCGGGCCGCCGGGCACCGCCACCACCACGAAATCCGCCGCCATGGCTTCGGTCAGGCCGACCTGCCGCGCGGGAACGCCCGGGTCGGCCACGGGTGAGCGGTTGTGAAAGACCACCTCCATCCCGAAACCATGATGGCAGCGCTTCGCAATCGCCTTGCCGATCCGGCCCATGCCGATGATGCCGACGCGCTTTCCCGACACCGGCAGCCCCAGCATCTGCGTCGGACCCCAGCCGTGCCAGCCGCCCGCGCGCAGCACCCGCTCGCCTTCGCCCCCCCGCCGTGCGGTGGCCAGAATCAGCAGCAGCGCGATATCCGCCGTGGCATCGGTGACCGCACCGGGTGTGTTGCTGACCATCACGCCTGCCGCCCGGGCCGCCGCCACGTCGATATGGTTGTAGCCCACGCCGAAATTGGCCAGCATCCGGCAGCGGGGATTGGGCACATCGGCGAAGACACCGGCATCGAACCTGTCGCCCAGGGTCGGCAGCACATAGTCATAGTCGCGCAGGGCCGCGCGAAGTTCGTCCGGGGTCAGGACCCGGTTTTCCTCTTCGCGCAGTGTGACGTCAAAGCGGGCGCGGGCTGCATCCAGAACGCGCGGCGGCAGACGGCGGGTGATCAGCAAACGGGCCATCAGAACAAACGTCCCCCCGGCGAAACATCATGATCCGGCCCGATCAGCACCACCTCGCCGGCGGCGTCGGGCACGCCTAGCACCAGAACCTCGGACAGCACCTTGCCGATCTGGCGGGGCGGGAAATTCACCACGGCCAGAACCTGCCGTCCGACAAGCATATCGGGGGTGTAATGGGCCGTGATCTGCGCCGAAGACCGCTTTTCGCCAATCTCCTTGCCGAAATCGACCCAAAGCCTGATCGCGGGCTTGCGCGCCTCGGGAAAGGGTTCGGCCCGCATGATCCGCCCCACGCGGATATCGACCTTCTGAAAATCGTCGTAGGTGATCGTCACTTGCCCAGATCCCTTCCCCGGTCTGCCGCTGCCTTGACCGCCCGGCGCAACAGGGGCGGAAATCCTGTATCCGGGTCCATCAGCACGGCCAGCGCCGCCGCCGTGGTGCCGCCCGGCGAGGTGACATTGACCCTAAGCTGCGTCGCCGTCTCAGGCGACCGCTGTGCCAGCTCTCCCGCCCCTGACACCGTGGCGCGGGCCAGCTGCATCGACAGGCCGGCAGGCAAGCCTTCGGCCTCGCCCGCCGCCGCCAGCGCCTCGATCAGGTGAAAGACGTAAGCCGGGCCGGATCCGGACAGGGCGGTGACCGCATTCATCTGATGCTCGTCCTCCAGCCGGACCACCTGCCCCACAGCGCCCAGAAAGGCCTCGGCCAGGGCCATGTCCTTTTCGCCGGCAACGGCATTGCCGACAATGGCCGTGATTCCCCGCCCCACGGCGGCAGGCGTGTTCGGCATGGCCCGGATCACCGGCGTCCCCGCCCCCAGCACCGTCTCATAGCGGGCAAGCGGCGTGCCCGCCGCGATCGAGACAAACAGCGTGCCGCCCCCCCCCATGGGTGCCAGCTGCGGCAAGGCTTCGGCCATCATCTGCGGCTTTACCGCCACCAGCACAATGGCCGGGTCCGGGGGAAAACCCGCGTTCAGATGCAGCCCCTTGGCCGCAAGGCCCCTGACCCAGTCCGATGGGTGCGGATCAGCCACCCAGACCGCGCTCAGCGCCAATCCCTGCTTCAGCCAGCCTTCCAGCATGGCCGATCCCATCTTGCCACAGCCCAGCAGCACAAGACCGCGGCGGTTCACCTGTGAGAACATCATGTCTCTGGCCCCGATCAGATCAGCGGCAGGTTAGGCGCGACCGTAGGCCTCGGCAATGGCAACCTTCATCGCCTCTGCGGGCGTCTGTGCGGCCCAGGCGACCATCTGAAACGCCGGGTAGAACCGTTCGGCCGCCATCACGGCATTGGCGATCAGCGTGTCGATCTGCCCGGGGCCGACGATATGGCCACCCGACAGCGGCAGGCCATAGCGCCAGACCATCAGCTTCTGTTCGGCCCAATAGGTGAAGGCACCGGTCCAGACCATGTCATTGGTACGGTTGAGCAGTTCGTAAAGCGCGCCCATGCGGTGCGCGGGCGGGTCCATCTCGAAGGTGCAGATCAGGCGCAGCGTCTCGTCCTGAGGCGACCAGGCCAGCGTCAGCGAATAGGTGCGCCACTGCCCCTCCACCGCCATGGCGATCTGGTCATCCGTCACCCGGTCAAATTCCCAGGCCCGGTCTGCGGCAATCGTCTCGACGATGTCGATCGGATGCAGATCGTCTGACAGATAGTCTTCGCAAAGCGACATGGCCCGGCCTCTTCATGAAGCTGCCTGTGGGCCATGACCCACAAGAAGCTGGGCGTCCGGCAAGGATCAGCATAATCCCAACCTGACTTATACCAGATATGGTGGGTCAGAAGTGAAGGGGTGTAAAGCGAATTCTTTGGCGATTGTGGCGTGACGTCAGAGTCGGCAGGGCGGGCCATCAGACTGTGAGTTGACACCAGAAGCTGCGTGAAGGCGGAAGAGGCGGGGGGTGGAAAGGTGATGACGGACCGGTCAAGCAAAACAGGGGGTTAAGGGCCGCTGGGGGCGGGGAATGGGGGTGGCGGGAATGTTTGCATGCGGGGCGGAAACGGGGGGGAAGGGGCGGTGCGGGGGCTGCGCGGCGGTGCAGGCGGCGGCGCGGGCAGGCACCGTTCAAGGGGCTGTAAAGGCAGCATTTAATCGGTGCTGGTGCAGAAAAGAGGCCGGGAAAACGGGCCGATCAGGCGTTCCGAACATGCAACTGGCGTTGCAAGTTGTCTCCGGCAGTTGCATGTTGGCTATTTGGCCCGTGGAAACAATGGTTTGGGCAGAATGAGTCGGGCGCGGCCGCGAGCGCCAACATGCAACTGATTTTCGCCGATCAGGGCGCAGGGCGCACGTCGGAGAAGCGGAAAAGGAACGCTGGTTCTGACATGGAGCCGCGCATCGTAAGGCTCAATTCGTTGAAACAGTCACCGTCGGCCTTGTCCATGAAGAAGCTGCCGCTGAACATCACCTGCTGACCTTTGCGCAGCCCCGCGATTTGCTCGTAAAGGGGACTGTCAGCAGGCACGAGCGTGTGCAGCCCCGTGGTGGTTTCGGACGCGGAGTTATTCCAGGTGGACAACCAGATGTCCTGTTCAAGCTCGACACTGAACACGCCCGACCCATCGCCCGTCGAGGTCAGATCGTAGACCGTCCCGACCCAATCCCTGACTTCCGGCGAGGGCACCGCCGCGCAGACAGCTTCGCCGCGCTTTGGTCTTTCCTTGCCACGCACCAGATCGTTCGGCGCATTATTGTAAGCGGTTCGGGCGTCGATTATGGTTTGCTGGAATGCAGCCTGATGTGTGCCAAGTTGGCCTGCTACATCGGTATCGGCGGGGCTGGTGGAACGCCAGATTCCGAATCCGATGGTGCCGACCATAACAAGCAGGACAAGACCTGTGATGCCCTGAGCAGTGTCAGAGGCGGGTTTCCCGTTCATTCAATCATCCTTCATCACCATTTGACTGCCATGTCGGCGAACCACATTGTACCCCCTGTTACTGCGGGCGCAAAGACGGTCAAAGCGTGGCGATGACACAGCGGACGCGACCGACGATTCGGATGGAGTTCATCTCGGGACCTGACAGGCTTTCGGGCGGATAGGCGGGGTTGTCGGACAGGATCACAAGGGCGGAAGGACGACCGTCCTTGTTGCGCGCGACCGGCACCAGACGTTTGATGAAGGCGGACTCGCCGCGCGTGAAGGCATAGACGCCTTCCACGGCCAGCGACATTTCCGGCAGATGCACCAAGACCAGCGCGCCATCGGCAATGCCGGGCGCCATGCTGTCGCCCCGCACCCGGACCAGCACGGCAAGGTCGGAATTGATCCGGTTTTTCAAGAGCCAGCGGCGGGAGAAGGCCAGGCTTTCACCGGCAGCACCTTCGACCGGGACAAGGCCGGTTCCGGCGGAAACGCTGAGGTCCATCCGGCTGACCATCGCAAAATCCTCGCCCTGCCAGGCGAAGTCGCCATGCGAAGGTTTGCCGGAATCGGTGGGTTCGATTCGTCTGCTGCCGCGCCCCGAAAAGCCGGGCTGCGGTGAATGCAGCATCTGTCCGCGACCATTCAAGAGCCAGTCTGAGTTCAGATGATAACGCTCGGAAATGACTTCCAGAAATCGGCGGGATGGCGGAGACAGGTCGGCTTCGAGTTGCCCTATCAGGCCACCGCTAAACCCCAAGGATGAGCCAAGGTCACGCTGACTGACGTTGAGCGACGCTCGAAACGCAGCCAGCCGCTTTCCTGGACTGTTGTCCAATTTCAAAATCCATGTTGACGCCTAGTAATACTAGGCGTATGATTCGCACCATAGCTAGGCACAGTCTAGCATAGTGAGGATCACATGACACCAAACGACTTTGAGTTCCAGCCCGGCGCTATCCTGCATGATGCAATCGTCGGCACGTTCAGGGCGCATGGCCGCAGCTTCGAGGGCTGGTGCAAGGAAAACGACATCCTGCCATCGAACGCGCGCAACGCGACCTTCGGGCAATCGCGCGGGCCGAAAGGGCGCGAACTGCTGGCCCGCCTGATCGAGGCGGCAGGGCCGGAATTCCTGCGCATGGCCTATGCCAAGCGCATCGCCGAATACGCTGACGCAGTGAAAAAGGGTGCCGCATGAAACACCATCTTTCCCGCCTGCGGGCGGTTCTGGACCGGCTGGAAAACAGCTGGGTCGTCGAGGCCCTGGGCGTGGCCCTGCTGTTCGGGCTGCTGTACCTGGCGCTGCTGCCCGGGGGTCGGCCATGAGCGGGGTGTATTCACGCTGGCCGGTGCAGGCGCGGTGCGCACTGCTTGCCGACCTGCTGAAGGCGCTGCGGATTGAACAGGAGATGATCCGCACCGGCAACCGGATCAGCGCCGATGCCGCGATGGTGCGGCAGAACAGAGTGATCGACCAACTGGCCGATCTGAGCGGCGATATGCAGGCCCAGGGCGATTTTCAGATGATCAAGGGGCTGCTGGCAGAGCGGGGGAACGCGGCATGACCAAGGCATTCCGCGCCGCGCTGCTGGCGGCCCTGCTTGCCGGGCCCGCCCTGGCGCAGCCCTATGGTGGCAGCACTTGCACCCCGCCCGATGAGATCACGATCCGGGATGACGGGATCGGGCGGGCCATCGTGACCTACAGCAATTCGGTCAACCAATGTTCGGTGCCGCTGATCAAGCGGTTGGTATCGCCGCAGGGCATTGCGGTGGATGTGCGGATCGACCTGCTGGGTGACGACCACGAGCGGCGCGAGCGGATCACGCTGACCCCGGTCGATGCCGACATGATGGCCTTTCCGCCCGAGGGCGACCTGCTGGACGGCGAGTCGCGCGAGTTTGTCATCATGGGGGGGCTGGCATGAAACCCGGTTCAGGCAGGGCGCCCGGGAGACCGAAGGCCGCACGCGGCCGCCCCGGGAAAGTGCGGCAATGGCGCGTGCAGGCATCGGACCGGCTGGACGGCTGCCATGACGTGATCGCGCCGGATGGGTCGGTCTTTGGCACCTATCCGACCTTGAACAAGGCCGCGTCAATCTGCGGCACCAAGCAGTCGGAAGAGCTGCGCCGGGCGCGGATGGTGAACCGCCCCTGCCTGTGCTGTGGCACGCCGTTTGACAGCGAGGGCGCGCACAACCGGATGTGCAACCTGTGCCGCAAGCGGGGCAGCGACCCGGTGGAGCCGCAGCGGCCCTATATCACGCGGTCGCCATGAACGCCGCCGGGCTGACATCGCCGCGCCTGCAGCGGGTGCTGCGCCTGCTGTCGGATGGCAGGCCGCATACGACGCGGGACATCGTGCGCAAGGCGCGGGTGATGGCGGTGAATGCCTGCGTGGCCGAATTGCGGTTCCACGGGGCAAAGATCATCTGCCTGCGCCAGCATATCGATGGGAAACCACGCTTTTTTTACACGATGACGAAGGGGCCGGACGCGAAATGACCGTCAAGAAACTGCCGACATTCACCGCGCTGCCGGTGGCGGATATCACGGTGCCGGCTGACCGCCTGCGCCCGATCAGCGAGGCCAAGGTGACGGCCCTGATGCAGGTGATCGAGGCGGGCGTGTTCCTGGGGGCGATCACGCTGCGCCGCACGGGCACGGTGAACACGCTGATCGACGGCGCGCACCGGCTGGAGGCGATGACGCGGCTGGGCCGCGAGACGATTGCGGTGGATGTGCTGGAGTGCAGCGCCGCCGAGGCGCGGCAGATGGAGATCACCGGCAACCTGACCGCCGGGATGACCCCGATTCAGGATGCGATTTTCCTTGGGGTGTATCAGCAGGAGTACGAAAAGCTGCACCCGGAAACGAAGCGCGGGGTGGCGGGGGCGCTGGCGAAGCATGGGGTGCAACGCGCGTGCGCGCCCTTTGCAGAACTGGTGGCCGAAACCCGACAGATTACGTCGAGTCAGGTGCGCAAGGTCATCCGTGCCGCGCGCGCGCTGACAGCGGATGAGCGCAAGCGGCTGCAAGCAGTGCCCTACAAGATCGCGATGAGCGAGATCGAGAAGTTGGGCAAGATCGGCGAGGACGGGTTGCGCACCCGCGCCGTGGGGGCGCTGCTGGCTGGTAAGACGGTGGCGGATGCGCTGCGCGCGGAACAGGCGGGCGGTGATGGCGAAGCTGCGCCGGACGCCGCCGATGACGCCAGGGTTGAAGCGGCCTTCAAGGCGCTTTTACAGGCCTGGAACCGCAGCCCGAAAGTGGCCCGCCGCCGCTTTGTGGAAGGCATCCGCGCCGAGATCGACGGCCTGCTGCACGGGAGCGACGACGAATGACCGCCCGGCTGACCCCTGACCGCGAATGGTGGACCACGGCAGAGATTGCCGAAGCCGGTCTGCCCGATCTGCCCGGAACCCGGCAGGGGGCCGACAAGCTGGCCGCGACAGAAAACTGGCGCGGTCAGCCAAGTTTTGCGCGCCGCCGGGCGGGCAAGGGCGGCGGGTGGGAATATCACTGGCGGCTGTTTCCCAGCCGGGCGCAGCGCAAGCTGCTGATGGCGGTTTCCGCCCCGGTGGCCGAAGCACAGCCGGAGCAGACAGACCGGGCCGGGCAATGGGCGTGGTTCGAGCGGTTGCCGCAGGCGGTGAAGGACAAGGCGCGCGCGCGGCTGCTGGTGATCCAGCGGGTCGAGGCGATGGAGCCTGTGCTGGGCAAGTACCTGGCGCTGCACTGCGTGGCCAAGGACACGGGGCACGGGGCGCGCACGATCCAGTACTGGTTTGCCATGATCGAAGGGGTGGCCCCGCATGACCGGCTGGCCTTCATCGCCCCGCGCAACCGCGCGGCGGAACCGCGGCGCAAAAAGGTCACGGTCGATCCTGATTTCATGGCCCGGCTGAAGTCCGATTACCTGCGCCCGTCCAAGCCTGCATTTTCCGCATCCTACCGCCATACCGCAGAGGTGTTCCGGCAGCAGCAGCCCGGCGTGACCATTCCGCCCGAGCGGCTGGTGCGGCGGCGCTACCAGGCGTCCACATCCAGCTTTGTGGAAACGCTGATGCGCGACGGCGAGGATGCGCTGAAGGCGCGCTATCCGGCGCAGACACGCGACCGGTCCGAACTGGGCGCGCTGGAATGGGTGAATACCGACACCCACAAGTGGGATGTCTTTGTCGAATGGCCGCTGGAACATGGCGAGCGCGAGCCGTTTGTCGGGCGTCCGCAGATGATCGCGTTTCAGGACCTGTCATCGAACATGATCCTGAGCTGGCGGATCGACCGCACGCCGAACAGTGCCGCCGTGGCCGCCGCCGCCGGTGACATGATCAGCGAATACGGCATTCCGCAGCATGTGCTGTTCGACAACGGGCGCGAGAATGCCGCCAAATGGATCACCGGCGGGGCAAAAACCCGCTACCGGTTCCGTGTGAAGGACGATGATATTCCCGGCCTGTTCACCGGGCTGGGCTGCGGTGTGCACTGGGCAACCCCCTATTCGGGCCAGTCCAAGCAGATTGAGCGGGGTTTCCGCGACTTTGCGCAGGAATATGCCAAGCATCCCGCCTTTGAGGGGGCCTACACGGGCAAGAGCACGTCCGACAAGCCGTCGAACTATGGCGAGCGCGCAGTGCCGCTGGCGGTGTTTCTGGATGTGGTCAACCGGGCCATGCATGAATGGAACACGCGCGCGGACCGGCGCAGCGAAGTGGCCTATGGCCGGTCATACCGCGATGTCTTTGAAGAAAAATACGCGAAGACCATCATCCGCAAGGCGCTGGACGAACAGAAGCGGCTGTGGCTGCTGGGGGCCGAGGGCATCAAGACCAACAGCAAGACCGGGGTGATCCGGTTCCGGCGGAACGAGTATTTCGCGCCCTGGATGGGGGAACACGCCGGGGAGCGTGTGGTGATCCGGTTCGATGTGACCAACTTTTGGGCAGGCGTGCATGTCTATGATCTGGACGGGTCCTACCTGGGCGAGGCCCCGTGCAAGGTCAAAAGCGGCTATGCCGATTCGGCAGAGGGTCGGGCGCATATGAAGGCGCGGCGCGACTTCATCAACATCGTCAAGAAGAAAGCGAAGGCCGAAGTGCGGCTGACTGCCCTAGAGCTGGGGCAGGACCTGCTGGCGCTGCCCGACCTGCGCAGCCCGGCGGTTGAGGCCAAGGTGGTGCGGCCCGTGTTCAGTAAGGCCCCGGAAATGCGGGCCGCGCCGCCGCGCGAGGCAACCGCATTCGACCGCGAGGTGGAAAACGTGGTCAGGGCCACCTTTGAACCGAAGCCTGCCGAACCGGATGACGATGCCTGGGCTGCCTTCCGGCGCGTGCAGGAGATTGAGGCGCGGCTGGAGCGGGGCGAGCCGGTCAGCCCCGATCAGGTGCGCTGGGCCGAAGGTTTCAAGGGAACGGCGAAATACAAGGGCCAGCGGGCAGCGTGGGACCTGTTCGGCGAGGCAGCCTTTGCAAGCGGTTGAACCGCCGGGGGTGCAGTCCCGGCGGATCAAAGGAAACAAGTGACAGGAAACAGGCGGAGTTATGACACAGGCACCAAGACTGAGCAACAGTGTAGCCCATCTTTCCAACGTGACAGCCTTTGTCGGGTTGGTGGAACGGGTGCGCAACCGCGCCTATGGCCTGCCGGGGCTGGGCGTATTCTACGGCTTTTCCGGGTTCGGCAAGTCCACGGCGGCAGCCTACAGCGCCAACCATTTCCGCGCCTATAACGTGGCGGTCAAATCGACTTGGACCGGCCGGAAGCTGTGTCAGGCGATCCTGACTGATCTGGGCATTCACCCGGCCAAGACGGTGGCCGACATGGTGGATCAGGTGGCCGAGCATCTGGCGCGCAATGACCGCCCGCTGATCATTGACGAGGCCGACCATCTGGTGGCGCGCCGCCTGATTGAGGTGGTGCGCGACATCTACGAAAGCTCGGGTGCTGCCATCATTCTGGTCGGCGAAGAGCGGCTGCCGCAGAACCTGCAGCAGTGGGAGCGGGTGCATGGCCGCGTGCTGGACTGGGTGGCAGCCCAGCCTGCATCCCCTGCCGATGTGGCCAAGCTGGTGGAGTTGCATTCGCCCGATGTGCCGTTCGATACCGATTTCCAGGCGGCGATCCTGACGGCCTGCAACGGGTCGACGCGGCGCGTCTGCATCAACCTTGAAACCATGCGCATGGTCGCGCTGGAAAACGGCTGGGACAGGCTGTCACTGGCCCGCTGGGGCAAGCGGGCGTTCTTTACCGGGGCTGCCCCCGCACCGCGCCGTGTGGTGAACCCATGACCGGCAGCCCCGAAAACCGTGCCGCGCAGAACACGGCGATCTGGGCGGTGGCCCTGCGGCTGGGCGAGTTCAGCTATGCCAGCCTTGCCGCCGAATGCCACATTCCCATTGAACGGTCCACCCTGCTGGTGCGGGGCTGGGTGCGGATGCGGCTGGCGGCGTTCGACCACATCGGCGGACATCGCCGCCATGTGTTCAAGCTGCTGCCTGCGGCGCAGGAGGTAACGCTGCCAGCCAATCTGACGGTAGCAGAGCCGCAGGCCAGCGCCGAGGAAAACCTGTGGCGCACGGCAGGAACCCTGGTGTGCTTTGGTGCGCGTGATCTTGCCTTCAATTCCACCACGCCCGGCGTCGAGGTAACCGAGGACATGGCGGCACGGTTCTGCCAGGTGCTGCTGAAGGGCGGCTATCTGAAGGTCGAGAAAAAGGCAGCGTTCCGGCGGGCGGGGAAGTCTGTCATCAGCACGCCCGCCAAATACCGGCTGATCCGCAAGACGGGGCCGGTGCCGCCGGTGGAACGCCGCGTGATGGCCGTGTGGGACGCCAATCTGGGGCAGTACACCCATGTCGCGGGGGCAGAGGCATGAAGCCCGCCATCGATTACAGCGCCTTGGTGGCTGAGTTCTGGGGCGTGGATGCCCCGGATTGGGTGAAGGTTCTGGCCGCAGAGTGCCGGCGGACCAGCCAGACCGCCGTGGCAAAGCGCCTGGAAGTGTCGCTGACGATGGTCAACCAGACCCTGCGGAAGAAGTATCCGGGCGACCTGAGCCGCATCGAGGATCTGGTCCGGGGGCATTACCTGGCCGCTGTGGTGGACTGCCCGGCGAAGGGGCAGATGCCCGCCAATGTCTGCCGGATGTGGCGCGACCGGTCAAACCAGTTCGTCGCCGTCAACCACGAGCGGGTGCTGATGTTCCGGGCCTGCGCGGCCTGCCCCAGAAACAGGAGCGAAGGATGACGACAGCAGCAGATCGGGCGGGGCCTGCGCCCTGGACGGAAGCGCAGATGATCGAAACGGCCGCGCGCGGCCTGGGCAAGGTCGACGCACTTGGGGTGCGCGGCATCACCCTGTGCAGTGTGGACGAGATTGCCGCGATGGCCATGCTTCTGGCCCTGCTGGGCCTGCCCGCGATCCTGCCCGGTGCCCCGGTGCCGGACAGCTTTTCACAGACCTTCAAGGGAGTTTTGAAGCCATGACAGAGTTGAATTTCACGCCCGTGCCGGATGGCCGGGTCGAGGTGGGCGGCAAGGTCTATATGGCCACCGCCAAGGGCGGGTTGCAGCCGGTCGAAACGATCAAGCCGCAGCACCTGCTGGAGGATGAGGTGGTGCGCAAGATCGTGGGCTATGCGCTGGCGCTGAGCGACCAGGTGGCACGGTTCAAGGCCCATACCTTTGACGACATCGGCGGGTTCGAGGCGCTGCTGGAGCAGGAATACGGCGCAAAGGTGGGCGGGCCGAAGGGCAACAAGACCCTGCAAAGCTATGACGGGCGGATGAAGGTGCAGGTCCAGGTGGCCGACCATATCGATTTCGGGCCGGAGTTGCAGGTGGCGAAAAGCCTGCTGGATGAATGCCTGACCGAATGGGCGGCGGATGCGCGGCCCGAGATTCGCACCATCGTGACGCGGGCCTTCAACACCGACAAGGCGGGCCAGATCAACCGCAGCGAAATCTTCATGCTGCTGCGGCTGGAGATCACTGACGCCCGCTGGCGGCGCGCCATGGAGGCGATCCGCGATGCGATCCGCGTGGTGGGGTCGCGGACCTATGTCCGGGTCTTCCGGCGCGATGCGGCGGATGCCGCCTGGCAGCCGGTCAGCATCGATCTGGCGAAGCTGTGACGGGGGCCGGGATGACCCTGACCTATGCCCAGCGTCGCAATCATGCGGCAGCCGAACATTTGGTGTCCGAGGCGTTTTCGCATCTGCAACCGGAGGCGATTGCCGAGATCACCGCACGGGTGCTGACCACCCGGTTCGGCGCGGCAAGGACCGAGCGTGTGGGGGAACTGATCGCCCGCGCGGGGCATATGGCGGGGCGGGGGGAGTGATGCTGCTAACCTTGGTTCCGCTTCGCTTCAAACTTCGAAATGGGTCGCCAGTGGCACTGGCAGTTGGGTTCCCAACATCCTTTCAAGGGCATCGCTTCGAGATCGTCAGTGGGCACCAAGGACAGGCTCAACGCGCGGGCGCGGTCGCAGCATACGTTCCCGACGCTGAGTTGGCAGGAGGGGAAGGTCTTTATGACGCGCATTGTCCGGCTGAACTCGCTGATCCAGCGCGCGCGCTTGATGGTCCGATGGATCATCTGTTTGGCAAGATCGCGGTCAATGCCGGGCGGGTATTCGCCGACCTTGATGTATTTGCCCACGTAAGCCCGGACGGCCAATCGGGCCAGAGCATCCGCCGAGAAGGGGACGGGCTTTCCATATTCTGCCAACACTTGCGAGGCGAACGGCCACAGGTTGACCAGCCCTTCGGCTTCCTCGACGCAGAATTGGAGCAGGTCCGCGTCGGGCGGCGTTGTCAGACAAGCGACGATCTCTTCCTGAAGCGTGACCGTCGGCTGGCGGCTGAACCATTTAAGAAAACGCATGAACACCACCCATTTCAAACTGGACGGTCGCGCAGCCGCGCGCTGAGTCGCAAGTGGGATTTGACAAATCAGGCGAACCGCCGCATCTTGGGGTCGTTCGGACGCGCCTTGAACAGCGCCCCGAGCAAGACGACCGCAGGCGGTTACGCCCCGACAGAGCTTCTCAACCGAGATCAGCTTCATCCGGGTGGCATGTGCAATGTCCAAGGCGAAAGCCTAAAGGCACATGCGGATTGTCCTGCGGCAGTCTGTTCAACACCCGGAGCCGTGTTGGCCCGTGTAACCGCAGGAGTAACGAATGTCCCTTCCGACCATCGCGGGGGTTCAGTCCCGCATCACCAATCTGCCGAGCCGCCCACCCTTCATGCTGGCGGAAGCCGTAGCAGAGGTCTTCGGCACCACAGCCAGCAATCTGATGCGGCAGGTGCGCCGCAATATGGACCTCTTCCCAGACGACTTTCTGATCAAACTAACCGAGGAGGAATACCGGGAGAAGTCGTGCCAAATTGGCACAACTTCCCAAGGGAAACGCGGCGATCTGACGCACTACGGTTTCACCGAGGCGGGGGCCTTGATGGTGCCGCAAGTGCTGCGGACGGTCGAAGCACGGGCGGCATCTTTGATCGTCGTCCGGGCCTTCCTGAGCCTGCGCGACGGGACAATGAACCGGCTGCGGATTGCAGCCTTCAAGGACGAGGTGGCCTATATCGGTCGCAGCAAGATGCGGCTGGCGATCAAGCTGGCAGCGGCAGAAGGCTGGTCGTTCGGCAAGCTCTGGGACGAGCACGACTGGTCGGCCCCGCGCCTTGGCCGAGAGGTCGAGGAGATGCGGATCAGGGGCTACATCCCGCAAAATGCGCTCTTCGTCCCGCACTACGTCTACCAGCGTCGGAAGGCGGAAGCGGCGCTCATGGAAATCCATGCAGAGGATGCACGCCAGATGGACCTGTTCCAGAAGAAGGTCCACTGACATGTGCAATCACTGCAATCTTGACCCTCGGGACGCCGCAGCTGAAGCGGAACGCGCCCTTAACGGGATTCGCATCCTGCTCAATGAACTGCCCGCCAACGCGGATGTGCCCGCGTCCAGCGTTGCGGCGCTGGTCGGGCTTATCCACGACCGGCTCGATCCGGCTGTGGGTAAGCTGCAAGGCTACTGGCCGCGCCACAAGGCTGTCTGACACGAAGCGCGCTGCGGCCCCTGTCGCGGGGGCCGCAGCATGACCCGCGCCCTGAAATCCCCATGGTCAGGCGCGAAGCGCTTCCAGCGCGCCCCGGCACTTGGCTTTCGTGATGCGGTCGGTGCCTTCGTCGCCCAGACGCTGTTCCAGCGCGCGGCGCAGATCTTCAAGGGTCAGTGTCGCGTTCCGGGCGAACTGCTCAATCACGACGCGGGCAAATTCATCATGCCACATGGTTTCGGCTGCCTTCTCGGTTGCGGCCCACGCCGCGTTCGAGGCAGCGGACCTTTGGGTATCGGTCATCAGATGCGTTTCCTTTCGGGCAGCACGAAGGGGAGCGACAGGCAGCGGGGGGGCTGGCAGGCCCCTTCGCTGCCGCAATCCTATCACAGACAGCCGGGCTGTTGCCAGCCGCCGGGGGCCGCAGCATGACCCGCGCCCTGCAGAAGCTGATCCACGCCGGGTGCCGCGAGCTTGGCCTTGACGAGGATACGCGGCGGGACCTGCAGTTGCAGGTCACCGGCAAGCCCAGCCTGGCAGCGATGACAGAGCCGGAACTGGAACAGGTGGTTGCGGCGCTGCGGAAGCGGGGTTTCAGGCCGTCGCCCGGTGCTGCGCCGCGCCGCAAGGCGGCAGAGCGGGGCGATGTGCGCTTTGCCCATGTGCTGTGGGGCAAGCTGCACCGCGCCGGGGCGGTGGACAAGGCCGGGGCGGCGGGGCTGAACGCCTTCATCCGCGCCCGGTTTGAACAGGCCTGGGGGGCGGTGCCCATCGACATCGATGCGATGCGCGACGGGCAGCAGATCGCCACGGTGATCGAGGCGCTGAAGGCGATGTGCGCCCGCGCGGGCATCGACCTGGGGGCGCGGCCATGAAGCGCAGCCGCTTGCGTGTCAGCGACCATGCCGTGCTGCGGTATCTGGAGCGCGTGGGCGGTTTCGACATCGAGCGCCTGCGGCGGGAGATTGCGCGGCGGGTCGAGACGGCGGTGCAGGCCGGGGCCTGCGGGGTTGTGGTGGATGGCTGGTCCTTCCGCATCAAGGACGGCCCGCATGGCCCGGTCGTGACCACCGTCATCGACGGCGACTGGAGTCGCGGCATCCACCCGCCCGACGAGGGGGCGCAGGTGCTGGCCGGGGCCGGGGAGGACCCGGCATGATCACACCCTGGCCCTGCAATGGTCATTTGACAAATCAGGCGAACCGCCTCATTTTGGTGACGTTCGGATGCGCCTTAGCAAGCGCGCCGAACGGGATTACCGAAGGCGGTTACGCCCCGACAGAGCTTCTCAACCGAGATCAGCTTCATCCGGGTGGCATGTGCAATGTCCAAGGCGAAAGCCCAAAGGCGCATGCGGATTGTCCTTCGGCAGTCTTGCTAACACCCGGAGCCGTAGTGGCCCGAGTAACCGAAGGAGAACTTGATGACGACGTTGTTCGACACAGCGGGTGTGCAGGCCCGTATCTTTACCCTTCCAAACCGCCTGCCCTTCATGATCGCTGCCGATCTGGCCGAGGTCTATGGAACCAAAGTCAGCGCGCTCAATCAGGCGGTAGGCCGCAACCCGGAACGCTTCCCAGTGGACTTCATGTTCACCTTTACCGAGGCCGAGATGGACGTTTTGAAATCACAGAATGTGATTTCAACGAAGGCCAACCGGGCACTGCCAGTGGGCTTCACCCATGCCGGGGCATACGCCCTGTCGGCAGTTCTCAAGACCCCGACAGCGGCGCAGGTTTCGGTGATCGTGCACCGCGCTTTCGCAGCGATGGAGGCAGCCGCGCTGGCGGAAGCGAAGTTCTTTCTGCTGAAGCTGCGAACCGAGGAATTGAGCCGCAAGCGCATCCGGCAGCAGGTTCGTGCCGGGATGGCAGCGGGGCTGTCCTTCGACGGTATCCGCAGGTTGGGCAACTATTCCGGCCCGGTGCTGGCGCTGGCGATCCGGGAATGCCTTGCCCTTGGCCTGATCGACCGGCTGCCGAAAGGCATGCCGCCGGGAGACCGGGCGGTTTGTGGCATGACCCTGTTCACCGGCTTTGCGGGCGAGATCGAGGCGGTGATCGGGCAAGAGGCGACCACGGCGCTGCTGCGGCGCTGGGGCGGTTGTCAGATTGCGCTTCCCGTCAAGGCCGAAGGAT